>CAYFSV010000001.1:0-22146 GCA_964345815.1 uncultured Proteiniphilum sp.
TGCACATTAAGTCGCATTAACGATTGATGGTCCATTTATGGTTAAACAAAGCTAACAGCCCTCTTGCGAAGCTATGATTTTGACTATTTGAGTGATCCTCCCTCGAGATTTTTGCTATGAAAAGTGTGGCACACCCCTTCCGCATTAAATGCGATGGCTTGTGCGACGGTGCAGGGACCATCCAGCTTCAATGCGATAGCTTATTTTTTAACAACCATACACAAATACCCCACAACATTTAATCTGATTCGCAAGACATCAATCATCCAAATCGATATTAAATTGACATGCTCTCGATAAATATACTTACTTTTCTTACTTTTGTAACAACTAAATGACACGCAACAATGAAAGCATTCCTATACAATATCGCTGAAGCATTTTACAACGAACATCGCAACAATCTCTACAAGCAAACATTTGTGTTTCCCAACCGACGAGCAGGTGTGTTTTTTCAGAAATATCTAGCCGAAATTTCAAGAGAGGCAATCTTCTCACCCAATATAATCACCATTCAAGAGCTGTTTGGATCTATGACAAGCCTAAAAACTGCTGACAAAGTAGATCTGCTTGTGCTTTTTTACGAGCAATACATCAAGGTGAGCAACACAAATGAGACATTAGATGATTTTTTGTTTTGGGGCGAAGTGCTACTCAACGATTTCTCGGATGTTGATAAATACATGGTAGATGCCACACAATTGTTTCGAAATATTGCAAACTTGAAAGATATTGATGATGAAATGGATTATCTATCTCAGGAGCAAATTAAAGCTATACAACAATTTTGGAGCAACTTTGACCCTAGCAGTACAAACGAAACAAAAGGAAAATTTTTAGAGACATGGGAAATACTGTTAGAGCTTTACAACTCCTTCAGAGAAGAGCTATACACGAAGGGTATTGCATATGAGGGAATGCTTTTTAGAGATGTTGCCGAGAAGGCTATCAAAAAAGAGATTGACGAAATGCCCTATGACAATATTGTGTTTGTGGGGCTCAACGCTATGACACCAGCCGAAATGCATCTATTATCATACCTGAAGAGCTTGAATATTGCTGATTTTTATTGGGACTACGATACAACTCTGATTAGAGACCCCAAAAACAGAGCCTCATATTGGATAAAAGATAATGAGAACAATTTTACTTCCAACCTTAAATATAATAGGCAAATTGAGCACAAGAATGAAAGCAAGAAACAAAAGGCAACACTCATTGGCGTGCCATCGGGTGTGGGACAGGCTAAGATTGTGAGCCAAGTGCTTGAAGAGCTATTGAAGAATGAGCCAGATGCAAAGGGAGGATTGGGTTTGAACACGGCAATTGTGCTTCCCGACGAAAACCTGTTGCTCCCAGTGCTTTACTCAATTCCCGAAACAATCGATAAAATAAATGTGACAATGGGATATTCGCTACAACACTCTGCTGTGGCATCGCTTATATCCTCAATTGCATCCATGCAACACAATCTGAGAGCCGAGAATAACGAAATGATGATTTATTATAAGTTTGCACTTTCTATTTTGAATCATCCACTCGTTGGCAAACACTGTGGAACGCTGACAGATGAGCTAAAGGAGTATATTTTAAAAAACAATAGGGTCATGCTCACTTCGAAAGAGCTTGGCAAAGATGAACTTTTGAATGTTATTTTCACTCCCATCAAAAAGTGGGAAGATGCATCAGAATACCTACGTACAATTCTTAAGGCTATTTACAACAATCTTAAGATTGAGCGTGCCGACGACAAGGAGCAACAAAACGACACACGAGCAGCTGATATTGAACTCGAGTTTATTGTTCAATATTACAAAACAATCAATCGACTTCAGGACTCCCTCACAAATGTTAAGGAGATGTCTGTTGAATCGTACTTTAGATTGTTGAAACAACTTTCGCAGAGCATAAGTATCTCATTTCAAGGCGAACCACTGTCGGGACTTCAAATCATGGGGATATTGGAAACCCGTGTTTTGGACTTTGACAATCTAATAATCCTTTCGATGAACGAAGGCACATTTCCATTGAAAAGACCCACCAACTCATTTATTCCATACACATTAAGAAGAAGCTTCAACCTTCCCACATATGAGCATCAAGATAGCACATATGCGTATCACTTTTATAGGATGATTTCGAGGGCAAAAAACATCTATATGCTCTATGATACCAGAACGGAGGATATGCAAACGGGCGAGGTGAGTAGATATTTTTATCAGATGAAATACCTGTATGACAGCCTGTTTGATATTGAGGAGGTGTCTGTGAACTATGATGTGTCGGCAGCAAAAATCGAGAATGTTTCAATTGAAAAGACTTCGGAAGTTATGCAAAAGCTTGAAAGCTTCAAAGCAGGCGGAGCCAAAGCACTATCGGCTTCTAGCCTAAATAGCTATTTGGACTGTCCACTTCAGTTTTATTTGACCTCAGTTGAGGGGCTATCGGAAGAGGACGAGGTTCAGGAGTCAATAGAGGCAAGCGTTTTTGGCACAATATATCATGAGGTGATGCAAAACATATACGATAGATATATAAATCAAACAGTTACGCTTGACACTTTGAACGAAATAGTTAAAGACAACAGCTATATATTCAAACTTATTGAAGATGCATTTGCCGAGCACTATTTTAAGCAAAAGGGCGAAAGTGTGACGCTGGTGGGGTATCATTACATTATTGCTGAGATTTTGAAAGACTACATAAAGCAAACTCTTCAATTTGACAAGAAGTTTACACCCTTTGAATTTATTGGCTCGGAGTATCGATTTAATGTTCAGCACAAAGTGTCGAGCGACCTTGCCGTAAATATCAAGGGAAGTATTGACAGAATAGACAAATACGAAGACACTATCAGGGTGATAGATTACAAAACAGGGAGTGGCAATCTTAGCTTTAATAGCATTGAGGAGATGTTTGACAAAACTGGTAAGAGAAGAAAACCTCATGTTCTTCAAGTATTTCTATACTCTTTGGCTTACAAAAGAAGTGATTACCCAATTTCGCCCGGCATCTACTATCTGAGAGAATTGTTTGGTGAAAACTTTGATCCAAGGATTAATTACAACAGAACTCACATAAACAATATCGAGAGTCATATGAGTGATTTTGTGGAAAAGCTTAATCTGGTTTTGGAAGAGATATTCGATTCCAAAATACCTTTTGCACAAACTGAAGATACAAACATATGCAAATGGTGTGCATTTAAGGATATATGTAGAAGGTAGATAAAACGTGTATAAAACAAAAGAGCCACCCAAAACGGGCGGCTCTTTGTATATTATATGTATTAAAATAATGTTCGAAAATAAAAAGCATTTTAGATTAATGCTATTAATCTAAATGCTGCATCATGCACGTTGGATCTTAACCTGCTTGGTGCAAGCTTGATCTCAACGTTCTAATTCTGCTAACTCTATTTGCTTGGTGAGCTACAGAACCTCTTCTGATATTCTCTTCCAAATACTTGATTTGTGAAAGAATCTCATCTCTTGTTAGGTTTTTGATGTTCATAATAATTTCCTTTCTTTTAAAAATTAATGATCTATCGACAACCGATTACAAAATCCTTTTCAATATGTAGTGTTTACAACCTAAAACTGATTTTAATAACACGCCTGCCATTTAAATCACTACAAAGATAACACAATTTATATGTTATACAACATAATATCGATTGATTATGCCTTGCATGTATAGATTGCACCTATATCAATTCAATTATTTCTTCTTCCAAACAGTTACTTGCAACAATCGCTCCTCATTTACTCGCGAAGACTTTTTAACAGACAAAGGCATATCAAAAGGCTCATTAACTAGTTCGAAGTTGGTGTTGAGAACACTCTTCAATCCATCAAGTGAAGTTACGGGCTCGCCATCCTCTTTGAAACCACCAATCCATTTATCACGTTTTGTTCTGTTCAAGTCCCAATCATAGGCAGACAAAATCATCAGATAGCCACCATCATTGATACGCTCATTGATATGCGACAGGAATAGTTTAGGATCGCTCAGCTCTTGCAACACATTTGGAGCAACCACAAAATCATAGCCTGTGTAATTTGGCTTTAAATTCATTGGGTCGGCTTGCATAAAGAGAATATTATCTTTGCCCGACTCAAGACCATAGTCTGAAAGAACCACATCACGGAAAAACATCAATTCTCCTTCATCTTTCATCGTGTATCGCATATATCCCTGCTCCTGAAGCTTGATTGGCATACGAATCATACGAGCCGTGAAGTCAAGCGCAGTTATGTCATCATAATGCTGGGCAAGCTCAAAAGCTAATCTACCAGTGTCAGCATTAAGGTCTAACACCCTCTTAATGTCCTTGTCTTTCATTAAGTTATGTATCACCTCTGCCAATCTTTTACCAAAAGCCTCTTTGTTTGAGTAAGATTCGCCCCAGTTGTTTTCGCACGACAAAGTCACTTCGTAATCAGTTTCATAGTCTGCGCTCTGGATATTTAATGGTGCATCCGATTGTATATATCTAAATCCAGCATGCTGATAAAAATGTCGACGGAAGGCATAACGCGAATTCATTGTTGCTTCGTTGCCCGTAGAAATCCAAGAGCCACCTTTTATCATATTGTGCTTGCCATCAAATGTGGGTGTAGAGAAATCGTCATACAATGGGTGAACTTTGAAGCCGGGGAAACCAGTAATTGGAGTTTCGGTCCATTGCCACACATTGCCGATGACATCATAAAAGTCGCCCTGCTTAAACTTATCAACTGGGCATGGCGAAGAGCCATACTCTAAGTTTATATTTCCAGGAGCGCCATCCCAATCCATTACATCCTTCAAGCCTGTTGCCTCGTGCAGTTTGTACCATTCAGCTTCGGTGGGCAATCTGTAGGTTTGTCCTGTTTTCTCGCTCTTCCAGTTGCAAAAAGCTTTTGCCTCTAGATAGTTGACCTCAACGGGCCAATTCCAAGGCATGTCAATCTCTTCTGCCACCAATCTCAACTTAAACTTATTGCCATCTTTTCTCCAGAACAATGGCATTTCCGCCTCTTTGAATGAGCACCAATTCCATCCCTCTTCAGTCCAATACTTCTGAGTTTTGTAGCCACCTTCTTCTATAAACTGCAAGAACTCGCCATTAGATGTCAGATACTTTGCTGCTTTAAAATCTGCAACCTCCTCTTCATAATGCCCATATTCATTATCCCAGCCATAGAAAGGGTGATCCATCGCTTTACCAAGCTTCATCAGTCCGCCCTTCACATCCAGCAATGAATTATCGGGGGCATCGCCACTCTCTGCACAAATTTCGCCAAAGCGATTAGCCACCAGATCATCCAGCGGAAGCTGTCTAATCAAAACAGAAGATGTTTCAACATGAATTCGTTCGTGCTCAATTCCCATCATTATAATCCAGAATGGGTTATCCCAATTGATGGGAAGCTCCATCGGCAAGGTATCTATCAAGTTGAGAATTGCTGCCTTGGCTTCATCTCTATACTGTCGCACCTCCGAAACGGGGGGCCAATCATAGTGGTTGTTGTTTAAGTCGTCCCAACTCATTTCGTCAACTCCAATTGCAAAAATCGACTCAAACTTTGGGTTAATGCGCTTTTCAATAATCTTTCCTAGATAAAGTTTGTTCATAAAAAACACAGCAGTGTGCCCCATGTAAAACAATATTATATGTCGCAATGGGTCACCACGATGATAGAACACCTCATCGGTTTTCAGTTGAGTATATAATTGCTCATGTACATCCCATGTTTTGAGAAAATATTCTCTTATTTCAGCACGCTTTGCGTCGGGGTTTCCGCTACGCAAATCAATCGTGTTTGTAATTAAATCTTTCATTTGATTTTTAAAATGTAAATATACTTTGTGATTATAATTTCTTTGTCAAATAAACCTTCTCCATTTCAAAAGATACCTTATCCAAATTAAATTTAGTTTGGATAATTGTAGCTATAGGAGTAAAGCCCAATTTCTGATACAACAACAAAGCAGGTTTATTGTTTTTCCATACTCGTATTACTGAGTATATAAATAGAGGGGAAACACCACTCATTGCCTTTTCAATCAGCCTTGTGGCAATCCCATGTCCCCGATAAAGTTTATCAACCAACACCTCAGCAATATAGAAACAACTTGAAATATCGGCATCATAGACAGACTGGTGAGGAAAATCAATGTCATCAGACAAACTAGTGCCCAACAAGAAACCTATTATCTGATTTCCATTTAGTGCTACAAACGCATATCCGTTCTCTATCAACTGGTCTAAACTGCTTTGCGCCTCCTCCACATCTATATATTGGGCATAGTTGCCTGTGGTGAAAGCGTCCAGATAGAGTCGCAACATATCTTCTCTATGGTGAGGATACTCCGAAGAGACCAATTGCCTAATAACAATATTTTCAGCAGATATTGGCATAACAATCACCACCCTCCTGTTCTACCGCCGCCACCGCCGCCACCTACCGAGCCACCACCAAATGAACCACTGCCCCAGTTGTTTCCACTTGTGCTTTTGGGATTGGTGGCACTTTGCTGCAATCCGCTTGCAAGCGAGCGCTTCATGCTACCACCTATGTTGGCTGGGCGCATAGCACTGCCAGCATACCATAGTGGAACGTATGACACATCACTAGTTTGCATAGACTTAAGTAGTGTTTTCTCAAACTTATCGCCCCATATCTTATCCACCTTAAGCGCAATTGCATAAGGCAAAAGCTTTTCAAATACCTCGGGAGTCACCTCTGGTGGATTAAAATATTGCAGCTGCTTCTCCTCTGCCATACTGATATACATCTTAAGCCCTTCAATATCTGCTTGCAACTGTAGCTTCTCTTCACTTGGGCTAACAATCATATATGAATATATCAAGTGCCCAACCAGAACGAACAACAAACCAATCAATAGTGCAATAGCTGTGGATGACATTCTGTTGATTGGGAAATAGGTGAAAACACCAAGCACACTCACAACAACGGCTACACCAAGTGAGATGGAGAGTATCTTCTTAGGCTTTCTTTTTCGTATAAGCGAGTAGATTATATAAAGAAATGCAACCCCAAAAAAAGTGGGAATCATAAATGAAAACAGAGCCACATACAACTCCATCGGCTCATTGCGCCCAAATACGAATAATAGTCCTATATATATAATGAGTACAAACCATGGTAGAACCCTATACTTATAGTTTCGCCCCTCTGATATTAGTGTGCTATGCTGTGCTTGCATATCTAGTCTGTACTTTGACATCATAGATTCAACAGCTTTATTATATTTCCCTCCTAAGGTAACACTATCGGTATCAACAAACAGGGTTGTCATGATTAGTCTCTCCTCTGATGGGAGTGAGTCGTCTATATCTTTTAGCTTTATCAGGTTATACCTCTTTCCACTTAGTTTCATTATCCCCTTTCGCTCCACCTCTTCTATTCGCAGAAAGCCTTTGACAGCCAAGTTTATTATAGAGGTGGTAACGATACCCGAATCGAAAAACTCATCCTTGATCATGCCAACACTTGCAGGAGACAGATTGTGAGGTGGCTCAAACTGTGGCACAACAACTGGCTTTGGAGGATTAGCACCATGCTTGCGCCATGTTGTCATATAATAAAAGAAAAGAGGCACAATAACAATTAGGTTTACAAACCAAAGCCCTATGCCATCAAGAAAAGACAATATCTTGCTTGCAAGCGTCTCTTTCACAACTGGCTCATTCACTACTCCTTTTTCGAAACCGACATAAACAGTAAGCATTTCGTTTGGATGCAAATTGGTAGCTGATGCTTTGAAAATGCCATTGCCAAAAGACTCTGAATTGCAATTGCTATCGGTGCCTCCAATAGCTCCAGTGTAGCATCTGTGGCTCAATATTTCGGCATTGTTGGGGAGATGAATCTCACAGCTCACTAAGTCAACCGGTCGGTCAGACTCACCATTCACATTCCATCCAAGCTCGTCGAACCCTTCATAAAAACCCAACTGCCCAACCGCCTCATATACAATTTCATAGTCATAGTATCCAGGGTTCAACATTACATCCTTACTGCCAACATAGATTGTCAAAAAGCCTCCCTCTTTCTCTGTAAAGAAAGATTCCTCTGCACCATTCTTGCTTACAGCGATGATATCGTAGTCCACCTTAATTCTTTTTCCATCTGCATCAATTCGAGTAGATGGCAACGAGCGTGTGATTCCTCGCTTAAATAGATCTCCATCGGTATAGACTCTTATTTTTTCGGTAACACGAATACTCCCCGATATATCAACAACAATATCCGAATGATGAGTATATATTCGCTCCTCCTGCGACCAAAGCATCGCAGGAAATAGCAGTACAAATAATAGACCAACTAAACCTCTATACATTAAAACTTGATTTGTGGAACTGCCTTCTCCGCTTCGTTTTCAAGCTCAAAGAAAACAGACTTATTAAAATTGAACATTCCTGCAACGATATTGCTTGGGAATGAGTCAATAAGGATATTCTTTTGTCTAACCGAGCCATTGTAGTATCGTCTTGACTTTTCGATATCGCCTTCGATTGTGCCAAGTTGGTGTTGAAGATTCATAAAGTTTTCATTAGCCTTAAGCTCTGGATAACTCTCTGCCACAGCCATCAATCGCATAAGCGCACCACTTAGCTGATTCTCTGCCGCCTCTTGAGTTTTCACATCGTGAGCCTGCATAGCACTAGTGCGAGCTTGAGTGACGCTCTCAAAGGTTTCACGCTCGTGAGTAGCATATCCCTTTACAGTCTCCATAAGATTTGGAATTAAATCATGACGCTTCTTCAACTGCACATTTATTCCACTCCATGCCTCCTCCACAAGAGTTCTGAATCTAACAAGTTTGTTGTAGATAGAAACACCATACAACACTAGCAAAGCAATGATTGCCAATACAATAATAATACCCATAGTTGTTCTTTTTATTTTAAATTTGATTGTTTACAGTTAGAGTTATCGCAAATGCTTACGCATTCTGATATATAAACCAAAATTAAGAAACAAAAGTTCAGACAAAAACAGCATCTACATAAAATCATTATCTTTGTGATAAACATTACAGCAAATTAAATATGAAAAACTTTACATTTCAAAACCCAACCAAGTTGGTGTTTGGCAAAGGCAGAATAGCCAAGCTAAATGAATTAATTCCCAAGGATGCAAAACTACTTATCACCTACGGATTTGGTAGCGTTAAAAAAAATGGCGTTTACGATCAAGTTGTGGATGCCCTAAAAGATAGAGAGTATATAGAATTTTGGGGAATAGAAGCAAACCCACACGTTGAAACATTGCGCAAAGCTATTGAGTTGGGCAAGGCCAACGACATTGACTTTGTGCTAGCTGTTGGTGGTGGCTCGGTGCTGGATGGCACCAAGTTGGTTGCTGCAGGCATAGCTTCCGACAAGGATGCATGGGACATTGTGCTGAGTGGATATGCCCAGGAGCAAATCGATTATGCATCGGTGATGACAGTTCCCGCAACGGGATCGGAGATGAACTCGGGTGCCGTAATCACTCGTGCTGAAACAAAAGAGAAATACTCATTTGGAGGAATCAAATATCCCTACTTCTCTATTTTAGATCCAGAGGTAACCTACTCTCTATCGGAGCATCAAGTGGCTTGCGGATTAGCTGATGCATTCACACATGTGCTTGAGCAATATCTAACAACACCCAACCAATCACGCATTATGGACAGATGGTCCGAAGGGCTTCTTATTTCGATAATTGAGATTGCTCCGCAAATTAAAGCAAATCCAAAAGATTATGATTTGATGGCTGACTATATGCTTGCGGCTACCCTTGCCTTGAATGATTTCATAAGAATGGGAGTCACCGAAGATTGGGCTACTCACCTGATTGGACACGAGCTTACGGCACTTCATGGCACCACTCATGGGCACTCATTAGCAATTGTGATGCCTGGAACTATGCGAGTGATGAAGGAACAAAAGTGGGACAAGCTACTTCAATATGGCGAGCGTGTGTTTGATATTAAAGATGGCTCGGATGAACAACGAGTTGATGAGGCTATAAAGCAAACTGAAGAGTTTTATCGTTCACTGGGGCTCACCACAAGATTGTCGGAAGAGAACATTGGCGACGACACAATACAGACAATTACGGATAGATTTAACGAGCGAGGTTTTAAATTGGGTGAGAACAAGAACATCACGGGCGACGTAACAAAAGAGATTTTGATAAGCTGCAAATAAGCCGCCTGCAAACACAATATGAAAAAGGAGAAGAGCCGTGGCTCTTCTCCTTTTCATTTATATATTGCACTGCACTAGTGCTAGTTTAAAACTCTATCGAGTGAAGATTCTTATCAACTAAGATGCCTTTATCGGCTTTCAAGTTGAACTTCACATCGCGCTTAGCTTTGAGCTTAATAACAAACAGCTCGTTGCTTCCTTCTATATATTCTTGGTCGCCAACATTTATGAATGTAGGATACAACACTTTGTCGCCATTTGAGTGCAAACGGTCGTTAGTGAAGTTCTCCATACTTTTCAATCCCTTCGATTCAATTCCAACATACTCATAATCCTGCTCACTATATGGAAGTGCGAAATTGAATGCATTAACCGACACAAGGCTATCTCCACTTACAGTTATTTCCACAATTTCATCTTTTAAGTAGGATGATTTTGAAGGCTTAAGAACCAAACTTCCACTTACGGCATCAATTTTCTTGCGCTTATCAACACCTCCATCTAATTTGGTTGCCACAACGGAGATATCATATGCATCAATTCTGCCATTTTTATTTATATCGCCATTGCTCACATATCCTTCAAAGTCGGCATCGCCTTGTCGTAGTCCCGTGTAGTTGAGATATGACGTTAGGTCGTTTCTATCAATCAGTCTATCATGATTGATATCGCCTGGCAGGTAGCTCTCGGTTCCTGGCACCTTAAAGATATACATCTCTCGTCCCGAACCAAAATCACCAACACCCTTCTCCACATGCACTTTCACATATCCAGCTGTGGGCTTGTCAACAAAGTCAAACACTTTGGTTTCGCCATTTCTTTCCCACTCAAAGCTGCCCGCCTCAATCCAATCTTGATTGTTGTGGCTATAGTAAACACTACCCTTGAGCAATATTCCATTTCCTCCATCGGTACGTGGAAGGTATTCTATTTTGTCAAGTTGATTTATAGAGTGAAGATCGATGATTATATCAAAATCAGAAACCTTGGTTCCCCATTTTGTGTGCCACATATTGCCCTCATCTCTATCGAATAGTTTGCTGATTTGGCTGCCACCTTGGTGCTCAACAGTGCTTGTTCCCGTGATTCCTTTTATGGCAAACTGCAATGGGTCGGCTTTTGTTTTGGCACTAAATGATGTCCAATCAGATACACCCGCTCTATTTACGCCTCTCACCTCGAAGTTGTAGTCTGTCTCTGCCACAAGATCTTCAAACAACAGTTCATTGTTTTTGATTGTAGAGTATAGTTGTTCCTCAAACATAATCTCGTAATAGTCTGCATTGGCAACTGCATCCCATCTTGGCGTAAGTGTGTAGGCTGTTGTCTCGTCCTCATCAACTCTGATGTTGGATGGTGCAACGATAGCTCCAAACTGTCTTGTCAATTTGTCAGCTGGTTCAAATTCAAACCCTTTGAAAGACAATGTCACACCATTTTTGCTAACATCGGTGCTTTGCACTTTCACAATCAGCTCTGGATTCTTTATAATCTCAACGCTCTCAAACTCACTACCATTGGTTGAAAACCTGTTGAAGTTGGGTTTCTCGTTATAATAATATAGGTTTTCGCCATCATTTAACTCTTCCAGTGAGTTTGCCTTGCGCAGCTTCACTTTCTTCTTACCAATTTTAGCTGTCACGCTTTTGGGCATCTTGGTAACATTAACCTTAAAGACTGTAGCTTTTTCAGTAATCATATCGTCAAACTCTCCTTTGGTTGGTTCAACGGTTATGGTTACTCTGTTTTTTGAATCTACCACCGATTTAATCAGCGTGGTAGTCGATTTTCCTAATCTATATTCTTCAGTGGCGCCATCATCGTCATACTCCACAAACGAAGATTTGCCGTAAGGATAAATATCATAAATACGAACACTCTTATCTATTTCAGATGGGGTGTTGTTGGGATTTACCATCGGAACAATGGCTCCTCTCTTCACAAACACAGGAAGCTTCCAGATGGGCGCCTCAAAGTTGTTTATAATCCTTCCGCCCTGATATTGTTCGCCCGTAAAATAATCAACCCACAATCCCTGAGGAAGATAGATGTTGTTTCTCACATCGTTTCCATCCTCATCAGCATCGGTTTCTTGATAGATAGGAGCCACCAAGAAATCGGGACCAAACAAGAATTGATATTGCGTTGCTTTGCCTAATGTGTAAGGATTGACCTCGTGAAGAAACATTGCACGAATCATTGGCAAACCATCCACCGCCTCTTTTGCAATGCTATATTGATAGGGCAATAGCTCAGATTTCAATTTCAGATAGTTTCTGTTTACAGAAGTTGCTATCTCACCCAAAGCTTGGGGATACTTAGGGTTGGAGCCCCATCCATCCATGTTAAGCTCCATTGGCGAGAATGTTTTCCACTGAAAGTCACGAATATTTATAATGGGCTTTTTGCCTCCAAATATTCCATCCATATCGGAAGTGATGTTTGGTTGCCCCGACAGCCCTGAGCCAATATAGGTTGGGATATGAAAACGAATATACTCCCACAAACCACCCGATTGGTCGCCCGACCACACTCCTGCATAGCGCTGAGTGCCAGCCCAACCATCAAGAGTGATAATAAATGGACGAGCATTGTTTCCATACTCAGTCATAATGCCTCCAGCATCGGTTATGCCATTAAGACCAAAAGAATATCCAGGTCCCACCCATGCCACATCGGTTTTCAGAACACGAACCCCTGCATCTCTCACCTCACGAACTATATCTCGCTGCAACAAGGGTCGAATTGTATCAATGGGGTGCAAATCAGACTGTGTCCACAAGCCAATTTCAACCCCTCTATTACGTGCATAGTCGCCAAAGCTTTTCAAATTGGCTACGTTTCCGTCAAGCGATTCCGTTTGCCCATATCCAGCGCCATATCCATCATTGGGCAACACCCACCCAAGTGGCATATCATTGTCGAGATATCTATCTACAACAGCACGCGCCGAGAATTGATAGTTGTCAAACTCTCCATTCAATGACTCCCTTACACCGCCATTATCTTTTTGGCTCTCTTTATACTTTTTGCCATCTTCAAACAATATTCCATTTTCATCCTCCACCCAATAGTCACGATTGTAGGCATTTAGGTGTCCCTGATAGAATCCAAATTTGGGAATAAGCACAGGGTTTCCCGTCAGTTGATAGAAGTCGTTCAACAGAGGCACTACCCCATCACTTACCATAAAAAAGGCATCCAAATAATCGCTTTCATGATAAAGCTCTACTCTTCCTTTTTGAGAAGCACCAAAATCGTACTTACCCTTTTTGAAGGTGTACCACATCACACCATAACCATCGGTTGACCAATAGAAAGGCGTTGGTGAGGCTACTCCACCATCTGTCCAACTGTTTTGATTTTCGATAGACACCAATCTCCCTTTGTGCGAAAAGCGTCCATTCTGAACTCCACCTCCATAGAAATACTCATCCTCAGCCTCATCAAGAACAATTGTTGTTTTGTCACCCTCAAAATCAATTGGCTCAATCGATTGCACCACCACTTGACCGTTTTCAAGATTTGCTATTTGAAACAGCGTGCTCTCTTTATCAAACACTACCTGAATCTTGGGAGTGGAAATTATAACCTGATTGCCAACAGTCTCCACCTCCAGCTTTGAAACATCGCGACGAGGATTGTCAACCAATATCTCCGCCTCGGGTTTTGCCTCTGGCGATCTCATACCTTGCCCCGAATCATCACGGAACAATCTAAAAATGTTGTCGCCATAAAAATCAAGCAACATGCTTTTGTTATCGTTTAGCTCGAGTTCGATAGTTGTTGCATTTGTTTTTTTGGCACTTTTGATTGTTGTTGGAGCTTTAGCCCCAACATTGGCAGAAGTAGCAACAGGCACTTGTGCCATTGCATTGCTTGCCAACACCAAGCTAGCAGCGGCAAAAGCCATAGCCAACATAGGTTTTAGAAACCATTGTTTTCCTTTCATCTTTGTTTGTTTAAATAGGATTTTATAAAGTTTGTTTTATGTCTTGACTTTGAGATGCAATAGTAACCCAGTATTGCACTTGCAAAACTACAAAAAAATGAACCAAGAAATGGACAATGCCATCCTTTTAGATTGTAAGAGATAATAAGAGATATTAAATTTTTGTGATTTATCCGCGCCTTCGTTTGCTCTCTTTGTCTTTTATGGCTTTGAGCGTTGCGTCAATGGCTTCGTCAGCATTGCCGTACTTGAATTGGAAGCCCTCTTTCTCTATTTTTTCAGAAGATATTCTGCTACCTCCAAGCACCATGTCGGAAGCCTCGCCCATCACAAGGCGCATTATAAACTCGGGCACACGTGGCATAAAAAATGGGCGGTGCATTGCTTTTGCCAAACGTTGCATAAAGTGGGCATTTGTGGTGTAGTCGGGTGCCACTGCATTATAAACTCCCGACATTTTGTCATCTTCAATGGCTTTAAGATATATGTTGCAAAGGTCGTCGATATGAATCCACGATAGATATTGCTTGCCACTACCCAAGGGGGAGCCCAAGCCAAACCTTGTGGGGAGCATCATCTTTTTAAATGCATCGCTATTGCGAGAGATTACAAATCCAGTGCGAACTTTCACAGTGCGAACATTCAACTCGCTCTCAAACATATCAGCTGCATCTTCCCACAACCTACAGGTTGTGCTCAAAAAATCATCACCATCGAGCACCGCATCTTCGGCATACACTTCATCTGTAATATCCAGCCCATAGTAGCCCACAGCCGAAGCAGATATAAATGCTTCGGGCTTTTTGTCAATCACTTTGAGGGCATCAATAAGAAGTTTAGTGGTTGCTATCCTACTATCAACTATTGTTTTCTTGCGGCGATCTGTCCACGACCCATCGCCTAGGTTTGCTCCTGCAAGATGCACAATATAATCAGCCTTTTGGAGCGCCTCTTCATCAATGTATCCATTGCGATAGTCCCACTTATAGCGAGGCGTTTTGCCCCTTACATAGCGGTCGCGACTATACCAAATCACTTCATATCCTCTCTTCTTAAGCAACTTGGTGAGCCTACGCCCCACCATTCCCGATCCGCCTGTAATTAAAACTGTTTTCATATAACTATTGTATTTATATTCAAACAAACAGTTGGGGCTTATAGTTCTAGAGCTATCTTCTGCTTCCGCTCATAGCAATCATTACATAATAAAGCAATGTTGCCAACGAGCTAAGTGCTGCCACCACGTAGGTGTATCCAGCCCATCTCAAAGCATCAGTAGCCTGACGATGATTGCTAACATCGGTAACACCCGCACTGCTTAGCCATTTGAGGGCACGAGCTGATGCATTTACCTCAACCGGAAGGGTTATAAAACTGAAAAGAGTGGTTAATGCAAAAAGACCTATACCAAACCACAACAATTGGGGGAAGATGCTGATGGTGAAAATTCCTAGAAGCAAAATCCATGTCACCCATTTGGATGCGGCGCTAACTGCTGGCACTAGTGCCGAACGCATCTTCAGAGGAGCATATCCAAAAGCGTGCTGCAAGGCGTGTCCCGTTTCGTGCGCCGCCACTGCAGCTGCTGCCACACTGTTGCTACCATACACAGGCTCGCTCAAATTGATAGTTTTGTTTGTAGGATTATAGTGGTCTGTCAATCGTCCCCTCACCGATATTATTTGCACATCATAGATGCCATTATCGTGAAGCATTTTTTCAGCCACATCACGCCCCGTCATTCCACTTCGCAATGCAATTTTCGAGTACTTGTTAAATCTGCTTTGCAACATGCCTTGAACCACAAAGCCCAGCACAGCAATTAAAATCATTAATATCCAAACTCCAGTCATAATAGTGTTGTTTTAGTTTTTTATTTCATTATTTTCTCAGAGCCAACGCAAGCGTTTGGTCTCCTCAGTGTTTGTAAATTCAAAAAGCGTACCAATATTTATAAATCACAAAACAATTATTGTTTTACAACCCCCTTGAGCATTGGCACAAAGGTGAAACGCCCTGCGCTGGTGGTGCTATACTCCTCATCATCAATCTTTTCCACCACAAGCATCTCTTGCATCTTTTCGCCAACGGGTATCACCATTTTGCCACCTATCGTCAATTGACTCATCAGTTTTTCGGGAACAGATGGTGCTCCACATGTCACAATTATTCTGTCATAAGGACCAAATTGTGCCAATCCGTCATATCCATCTGCAAAAACAGTGACAATGTCCGATTTAAAATCAAGCTTATCAATATTCTCATTTGCAATTTCCCAAAGGTCATATATTCTCTCAATGGTGAAGACTTTGCAACCAAGCTTTGCCAAAATTGCCGCTTGATATCCACTTCCTGTTCCAATCTCAAGCACCTTGTTTCCTGGGTGGGCATCAAGCAAGTCGGTTTGAATTGCCACTGTGGTGATTTGCGAAATGGTTTGCCCCGAAGCAATGGGTAGGGGCTTGTCGTCGTAGGTTTGCGACCATAGCTCCTCGTCCACAAAATATTGTCTTGGCACAGCCTTCATTGCATCAATCACTCTTGAGGATATAGACTGCTCTTCGGCAATTTGGTTTAGAACAGCATGCCGCAAATTTTGTTGTAATATAGAATCTTGTGCTTTCATCTCTTTTCCCCCTTTTATATATTTTATGTGTGATTATTTTAATATTTCGTCGAGCCCAATCCTAGCCCTGCCTTATTATCTTTTTCGGCTTTCTCCTTCGCCACTCTCTTCTTTCGCATTGTTTCGCGTCGCAAATAAAACGCGCGTCGCCTATTCAGGTTCTTATAAATCATCCTGTGCAACCACAGGTGTAGTTCAGGCTCGGGGCTGACTGGATAGGTGTCGTTTAGAATTTTGAAAAACAGTGCCAAATCATTATAAACCACTGGACGCAAGTCCTTACGCAAATATTTCTCTTGCCTCTTAAGAATATCATTATTTCGTTTATTCCATAAAGCTTTAACCTCATCGTCGATATCAAACAATTCTTCAACATCCTTTGTCAGATCAAGCATTTTTATAGCTTCACGAATCAACTCCGAATCCTCATACCAATATTTTATAACACCAATTCTAGCGGATAGTTTCTGGAAACCCATATCGTAGTGCCTCTTTCCAATCCCCAATATCCAGTAATGTGCTACTTTAATTTGAGATTCGAGATCTGATTTCCCTCCATCATAAAGCTCAGCTTTGACCATAGCCTTGATTCTCGATATCTTTTTTTTGCGCCTATCATTCAAGTCATTTATTGCTTCGGTGCTTTCGTGATATATCACAAGAGGTTGTGTCTTCTTAATAGCGGCAACCGATTCAAAAAGCTTTTCTTTGGCTTGCCGCAAATAGTCGGAGTCGCCCAAAACATAATCTATTAAATAGCAGTACTCTCCTGCCAGCGTTATAAATTCACTTACAGGGATTCGCTGAAGCCAGCTATACCTAATTCTCTTCAATTTTGTGTTCTCTTTTTCCATTGGAGCTAAATAAACATTTGGTTTTTAAAGAAAAATACTCTGGGAGATAAAAAACGATCGTTTTTATGTCATAAATTATTCAAAGATAAGAATTAAATGTTTTGTTTCATCATAAAACTTTATTGGGATACAAAAAACATATTTGTTTTATCATAATTTTTTATGGATTGCGAAACCATATCTTTTTCATATCATATAAGTGGCAAGAAATGCAAATGTAGCTTTACATTCCTACTAATCACTAGTGATTAATGCAAATGTAGCTTTACATTTCGACTAATCACATGTGATTAATGCAAATGTAACGTTACAATCCGGCTAATCACATGTGATTAACGCAAATGTAACGACACAATTGAGCACAAACTGACTTTTATGATACAAAAAATATATTTTTTTGCTCCCCAGAAACTTATATGACCAAAACAAATATTTATTTTGCATCCCAGAGATTTTTATGATAGAAACAAAATGTGGTTTTGAGATCCAGGATTTTTTATGATAGAAATAAAGTGTGGTTTTACGTCCCAAAGTTTTTTTGGTGAAAAAAAATATGTGGTTTTAGGCAAAAACTATTTTGTGAGGAATACGATGGAATATTTTAAGCAGATTTTAAATATACTTTGACGACAAAACAGCAAGAGCCGACATTTACAAAATGTCAGCTCTTACAAAAACTGTTGGAATAGTATTAAGCAAAAGTTTTTGCTTTAAAAAAACTATCTCAATATCGTTTGTGAACGGTTGGGACCCACAGAAATAATTGCAATTGGAACTCCAAGCCTCTCCTCAAGAAATGAAACATAGTTGTTGAACTCCTCAGGAAATTCGTCCTCCGACTGCATGCTTGTCATATCGGTTTTCCAACCTGGTATCTCTTCATAAACAGCCTCGATGTCATCAAACACCTCGAAAGGGAATTGAGTAACCTCTTCGCCATCAATCTTGTAGGCAACGGCTGCTTTGATTACATCAAAATTATCGAGAACATCACTTTTCATCATCACCAATTTGGTAACGCCATTTATCATGATGGTGTGGCGCAGGGCAACCAAGTCAATCCAGCCACAACGACGAGCACGACCCGTTACTGAGCCAAATTCGCGCCCTATCTTAGCCATTTGGGCTGCATTATCATCAAAAAGTTCGGTAGGAAATGGTCCGCTGCCCACTCTTGTGCAGTAGGCTTTGAAGATACCAAACACCTCGCCAATTTTGCTAGGTGCAATTCCCAATCCTGTGCAAGCACCAGCGCAAATTGTGTTGGAGGAGGTGACAAAAGGATATGTCCCGAAGTCGATATCCAAAAGTGAGCCCTGAGCACCTTCTGCTAGGATACTTTTATCGCTGTTTATGGCATCATTGATGTAGTTTTCGGAATCAATAAACTTAAACTCCTTTAGTTTTTCAACACCCTCAAACCACTCCTTTTCGGCTTCTTGCAAGTCATACTCATAGTCGTATTGAGCAAGCATTTCGATGTGGCGGGCTGTTGCTTTCTTGTACTTCTCGTCGAAGTTGTGCAGCAAATCGCCAACCCTCAAACCATGACGGCTAACTTTGTCGGTATATGTGGGACCAATTCCTTTGCCAGTGGTTCCAATCTTGCCGCTACCCATTGCCTGCTCCATGGCAGCATCCAAAAAACGATGGGTGGGCAATATCAGATGAGCCTTTTTAGATATTAACAGTCTGTCGGTAAGTGGGTGTCCCGATTCTTCGAGTGCATCAATCTCACCTTTAAAAAGTGCTGGATCAAGCACCACTCCATTACCTATAATGTTTACCTTGCCTTGCTGAAAAATGCCTGATGGAATGGATCTCAACACATACTTTTGGTTTTCAAACTCAAGAGTGTGTCCTGCATTGGGTCCACCTTGAAATCGAGCCACAACATCGTAGTTGGGCGTTAGCACATCCACAATTTTTCCTTTACCCTCATCACCCCATTGAAGGCCTAAAATAACATCTACTTTCATTTTGTTGATTATTATTGCCAAAGTGTTGGTTTCACAATTGGCAGTCTATTATTTTGTTTTACTATTATTCTTTTGCTTTTTATTTTTGTTGGCTTCCGCCTTCTCCATCTCTCGTTTAATCTTGTAGAGCTCCAAGCGCTTATGATAGGTGCACTTGCTGCAAGTTCCATAGATATACATACTATAATAACTGATAGAGAATTTCTTTATTTTTCGCCTCATCGATGGCTTAAATAGTTCGCCAAGATCGGTTTCCCACACTTTGCCACATGTGGTGCATATTATATGATTGTGATTTTCGTTGCCATAGGCGCATTCATATATTGCTGCATTCAATCCAAACTGATGCCTAACAACCAATCCACAATCAAGCAACAAGTCCATTGTATTATAAAGCGTGGCTTTGCTAATATATATGTTCTCTTCGAGAAGCGAATCGTGCAAGTCATCCATATTGAAATGCTTGTTTTGGCTATATAAATGGTCGAGTATTAGATATCTTTCTTTAGTGTTTCTAAGCCTACGTTTAGAAAGATATTCAGCAAACTCTTGCTTCACTTGTTCCTTAAGTTTCAGGTCGTTATCCATTTTAGCAAAAATAGTTGTTTTTGATGACTTTTCCTAAATATTATTTTCGAATGATTTATTTTATGATATCCGAATGGAAAAAGAAAGCTGGATGACATATTTTGCTTTCATTGTTGAACGAGTCGGAAGTAGTTACGTAGTAATAATAAACCTTGTCATCCTTATCTGGAATATATTCGAAGATGGTGTCGCGCAATCCTGTTGCCAAAAGCAGGTCGCTATCATCAGTTATAAGGCTGTTGGTTTCGCTTCTATATACGTTGTATGTTATTCGCTCCGAGCCTTGCGGTTTTTCCCAACTCAATTGAAACAGCCCTAGGTCTGTAACCTCAGCTCTCAAATCATTGGGTTCGCTTGGCACTGTGTCGCTCAGCCATTTCATTGGTGGCAACTTAGCCGGCTTTTCGTAATAATGATATAGAGAATCGAGAATGCCTTTGGTGTTAGATAAAATGTTTTCGACTCGAAAAAATGATTGACCTTGCACTGATTTGTGGCGTGTGTAGTTAATTTGGTTTAGCAAATCATCTCTGCTCCAATTTAGCTCAACCATTTGATAGGGCGCCAATCCGGGAACGAATATCCTATCGTTTGAGTTTTCCATCCAGTCATCAACAAAAGGATAAAACAACTTTTCTTTATAATACATCATCGGATATATGGCATCGTGCTTGCCCATCTTCATCCATTTGCCCGCATCTTGATATACAGTTTCCAAAGCTGTCCATCCATGTCCATTGTTTCCAAGGGCTCTATATCTTCCTAGGGGCGAGCTGCTTACTTGCACCCACGATTTGGTCTCTTTCACCCAGTCATATGTTGTGGTTACAAAGCGGGTGATGTTATCTCGTCTCCAATCATCTTTGTTTTGTCCCTTTCCATACTTTCTATATGTGTCGGCATCGGGAAATGCGCCTCTATTGTCGGGATATCTGATATAATCGAAATGAACTCCATCTATGTCATAGTTGGTAACAATCTCTTTCACAATCGACAGCAGATAGTCGTCGGTGGCAGGAACGCCTGGGTCGAGAAACCATTCATTCTTAAATCGTTTCACAATGTTTGGCTTTCTCTTGGTTACCGAATTAGTCCCAAGACTCTTGACATGCCTATCGCCACCTAATGGGTATGTAACAATCCATGCATGACACGAAAGTCCACGCTTATGCGCCTCTTCGATAACAAAAGACAGAGGATCGAACAATGGATTGCCCGACCTATCGTGAGCAACAAGTGATGACATGGGTTCGATACTCGATTTGTACATAACCTCGCCACGACCACGAACTTGAAAAAGAATTGTGTTGAAATTGTGTTTTTTGAGATTGTCTAAAATATCGATTAGCTCTTTTTTTTGAGCCGATTCGCTAGTTCTGTTTCGGGGCCAATCAAGTCCATAATTTGTTGTAAGCCACACGGCTCTAACTTCTACAGCTGGAGTTTTTGCTACAATGGGCTTTGCCCATATCAAGATAAGAATAAGAACAAAAAGAGAGAATTTATTCATTTATTGTAACATATGCATTCTTTAAAGTGCAAATTTAAAACAAAAACACTCTTATCACACTATTTTTCTGAAACTTAACATTACAAACCAGCTAATTATTACAACATATTTACACCTGACCAGTGATATCATACACCTTCTTTCGCTTTTCGAGCTCGCCAACAAAGTCAAAGTTTAAATCGTGTAGTCCCGCATCATTAATATCAAATATCCACCCTGCCACCCTGGGGTAACCATTTTTGTAGTATGACTTTTGAACCTCTGCAAATTTCATTACGTTCCTACATTGCTCGTACACATTAAGTTCTACAAATCGCTTGTATCGCTCATCAGTATCTTCAATTGCATCAAGTTCTTGCTTGTGCAAATGATAAACATCACGGATACCTATCAGCCAAGGATTTAGAATTCCATAATCATTATGCTC
>CAYFSV010000001.1:22246-51516 GCA_964345815.1 uncultured Proteiniphilum sp.
AAACATCACGGATACCTATCAGCCAAGGATTTAGAATTCCATAATCATTATGCTCCATAGCAGCCTTAACACCACCACAATCATAATGCCCACATACGACAATAAACTTTACATGAATATGCTCTACAGCGTAGTTGATAACCGAATGCACATTCAAGTCGATACTATTAACCATATTGGCAATATTACGATGAATGAACACCTCGCCGGGTTTCAACCCCATTATTTGATTGGGGTGTATTCTGCTATCGGAGCACCCTATATAAAGAAAATCGGGATTCTGCTCTGTAGCTAACAGGTCGAACAATTGTGGATTGTGCTCTTTGTTTCTTTCAATCCACTCTTTATTGGATTCAAAAATTTTGTCATACTTCTCTTGGTCGGTCATATCCTAGTTCTGTTAGATTATTGAATGCCTAAAGATACAACTTGTGATATTATAAATTTAAATATGTAGAACAAAATTTAAATCACATTCGTTTTTTAACACAATCGGCAATAAACTATCTAAATGAAAGAAGAGCACATCATATTTTAAAAAGATTATACTAATATAATTGTATGCCTAAATTATTAATTCTATTTTTGCAATAGTAAAGTGAACTAAAATAAAAATCAAAAGTAAAAACGGAATCTATGGACAGTGTACTACTCTTTAACCTAAACGGTTGGGAAATTCCCATTATAGTGCTGGCTATCCTTATACTTTTTGGAGGAAAGAAAATTCCAGAATTTATGAAAGGACTAGGCAAGGGCATCAACAGCTTTAAGAAGGGATTGAATGATATTGAAGATGAAATAAAATCAGATCCTAACGATAACAAATCATCAAACTCAAATAACTAGAGGACTTTGCTAAAACAAAGCTCTAAAGACTTATTACTTCGATAATTCTCTTGCATTTTGCTTTGAGAACTATCGAAGTGTTTATCTATATTTTAGCCGCAAATGAAAGAGAAGGTAATGTCATTTTGGGATCATCTGGAGGAGTTCAGATGGACTATCATACGAATTTTAATAGCACTGATGGTTTTGTCAATTGTTGGCTTTATCGTTATTCCTTATATATTTGATTCCATAATATTAGCACCACGCACTTCCGATTTTATCACATACCGACTCTTTGAAAAGGCAGGAGAATACTTACCATTTCTTCCCGATTTTTCGGCTGATGCATTCGATATTAAACTGCTCAACATAAACATGACTACGCAGTTTATGACCTATATATCTTCGTCATTCTCTTTCGCATTATTATTATGTATTCCATATATATTGTATGAGGTGTGGAAGTTTGTGAGCCCTGCGCTTTACGAAAATGAAGCTAAAGGAGTGAAAAAAGCTTTTGGATTTGGTGGTGTAATGTTCATCATAGGCTGTTTGGTTGGTTATTTCATTGTGTTTCCATTAATATTTAGATTTCTTATAACTTTTGAGCTAAGCGACTCTATCGAAAATAGTATCTCCTTAGACTCATACATGAGCAACTTCTACACTCTTATCCTGATAATGGGTATCGTGTTTGAACTTCCATTGGTGTTTTGGCTATTGTCAAGTCTTGGACTTATATATAAATCATTCTTCAAAAAGTTTCGTCGTCATGCAATAGTTGCATCACTTGTATTGGCGGCACTTATTACTCCCTCGGGAGATCCATTCTCGCTGTTTGTAGTAACAGTTCCAATCTATATGTTGTGGGAGCTAAGTGCAATAGTGGTGAAGAAAGATCCACCTGAAGATGAGGAAGAGGACCTTCCTGCCATAATATAATAGTCACATTAGATTCTCTCGAACCTATCTATTTACAATTGTTTTGCCAAAAGGAGTGAAAGCCAGCTTCATCAATTTGAAATGCTGGTTTCCAAAGGGGATTCCAATGATGGTGATGTAAAAAAGAAGACCAAACAATAGATGGGTTAAAGCAATAGGTATTCCGCCAACAAAAAACCATATTATATTCATTATAAAAGAAAGGCAGCCCGAAGATGCTTTGCTCCTAACCACTCGTTTATTGAAAGGAAATAGAGCCACTTCTGCTAGCTTAAGGGATTGCAAACCAAATGGTATTCCCACTATTGTAACCATCATTGCAATACTCGAAAGAATGTATTCGATGGCAATGAAAATGCCACCAAATACAATCCATATTATGTTGCCAATAGTTCTCATCGCATTGCTATCACTTCAATTTCCACCATGCAGTTTAGTGGCAATCCCTTTGCTGCAATAGCCGAGCGAGCAGGAAATGAACCGTCGAACTGCTTAGTATAGACCTCGTTCATATCGGCAAAGTATGACATATCGCCCAAAAAGACAGTTGTTTTCACGATATTGTCTGTAGTCAAATCTGCTTCTTTCAATATGGCTTTGATATTTTTGAAACATTGTTCTGCTTGTTCCTTCACACCACCCTCTACTAGCTTGCCAGTTGCTGGGTCCATCGGTGTTTGTCCCGAAATAAAAACCATTCCATTAACCTCCACAGCTTGGCTATAAGGACCAATTGCTGCAGGAGCATTAGTTGTTGAAAATACTTTTTTCATCTTATTCTGTTTTTATATTTTAAATAGATTAATTATTCTAATCCTCTTTGTCTTACCACTTCGTAAATCATTACTCCAGCAGCCACCGACACGTTTAGCGATTCGATTGTGCCAAATTGAGGTATCTTTACCAACTCATCGCTGATGCGAATAATTTCATTTGACACACCAACATCTTCGGCTCCCATCACTATTGCTATTGGATCGGTATAGGTTGTTTGAGTGTGAGTTTTTGCCGCCTTTTCGGTTGCGCAAACAACTTTAACACCACTGTTCTTCAAGAACGTAACAGCCTCTTTGAGACTATTCTCTCTACAAACAGGAATAGAGTGTAGCGCCCCGGCTGATGTTTTAACAGCATCTGCATTAACCGAAACACTACCTCGAGAGGGAATCACAATAGCATCCACCCCTGCCACTTCACACGTTCTGGCTATTGCCCCAAAGTTCCTAACATCGGTCAGACCATCCAATATAAGAATAAAAGGATTCTTACCCTGCTCATATAAAAATGGTACAATTTGCTCGAGCTTGTGATAAGTTACTGCCGCAGTGAAGGCCAAAACACCTTGATGGTTTTTCCTTGTGATTCTGTCAATACGCTCAACTGGCACTCTCTGCATCGGTATATCGTAATACTTCAACACCTCTTGCAACTCTTTGAAAAGCTCACCCGATAGTTCTCGTTTTACTAGAACTTTATCGATATCTTTTCCGGCTTCAACCGCTTCTATTACGGCACGAATGCCAAAGATCATATCCTTATATCTCATCTATATCTGTTTCTATTTTATTATTCAATTGTTTTATTTATTTATGCTTAGCATAACTCTTGCATTTTCAATTGCCTGGCTTGTGGTTTCAACGCCACTAAGCATTCTTGCAATCTCTTCTACACGCTCTTGGTCGGTTAGCTTTCGCATAAACGTGGCGGTAGTGTGTTCAGTATCTTCTTTGTAGACTATGTAGTGACCCGAGCCTTTAGCCGCAATCTGAGGCAAGTGTGAGATGGTTATCACTTGCATCTCTCTGCCCATCTGCCTCATAATTTCTCCCATCTTATCAGCAATTTCTCCAGATGTGCCAGTATCAATCTCATCAAATATTATAGTGGGCAAAGCAGCAGCACCAGCCATCATCGATTTCAAACAAAGCATCAAGCGTGATATTTCTCCTCCCGATGCTATTTGAGAAACAGGCTTTAATGACACATTTTTATTTGCCGAAAAAAGGAAGTTTACATTATCTTGCCCTGTGATGTCGGGGCTGGCTTTCTGAGTGATTTCACATTTAAATTGAGCATTCATAATGCCCATATATTTAAGCTTTTCTTTCAGCTCTTTTTCAATTGTTTCGGTAACAGACTTTCTCTTTTGTGTCAAAGCCTCAGCCTTTGTCATCATTTCTTGTTGCAAACGCTCAACTTCTTTTTCAAGTCTCTCAATCTTATCATCAAGAGAATTGATATTTTGTAAGCTAGCACCAATCTGCTCCCTTATTTCTAGCAATTCATCTATTGTTGACACCGAGTGTTTCTTTTCAAGCTCGTAGATAAGACTCAATCTTTCCTCAACCAATTGTTGACGACTTGGATCAAAATCAATTGAATTAAACAAACTATCCGCCTCCGACGAAATATCCTTAAGCTCTATGTAAGCCGATTTTGCTCTATCTCCTAGCTCTTTAGCATCTGGAAAGACATCTTCGATATTTCTGAAAGAATCAACCACATCTCTAAGGGATCTAATTACAGAAACCTCATCACCCGTGAGAGTATTGGTGGCAGAAAAGAGCGAAGACTTTATGTCTTCCGAGTGTGTAATGGTTTCAAGCTCCACCTCCAATGTCTCCTGCTCATCAGACTGCAGGTTTGCCGAGTCAAGCGCCTCTAATTGAAACCTTAGATAATCCTCCTCCTCTTTGTTTCGTTTAAAAGCCTCTCGAGTCTCATTCAATTCACGCTTAACTTTCACATACTCGCTAAAAGATTTGCGGTAATCACTCTTCTCATCTTTTGATTTTGACAGGATATCAACAACATTCAATTGATAATAGTTATCGTTGAGCGATAAGTTTTGATGCTGTGAGTGAATATCAATAAGCTTTTCCCCTAAGTCCTTTAAGTCGGCAAGATAAACCGGCGAGTCATTAACAAAGGCTCGAGATTTGCCACTTGCCCAAATCTCGCGCCTTATGATGCACTCATTTGGATTAAACTCCCAGTCTCTTTCGTCAAAGAAAGACTTCAAGCTATACAAAGAGATATCAAACACACCTTCAATGGTGCATTTTTGCTCGTTTTGTTTAATGAATTTACTTTCGGCACGTTGTCCCAATATCAACGAAAGAGCACCTAGAATAATTGATTTCCCAGCACCTGTCTCTCCAGTGATAACTGAGAAACCTCTATCGAAATCAATTTCTAATGAGTCTATTAGTGCATAATTTTTAATCGAAAGTGATCTTAGCATAACTATTCGGTATAGTATATATTTTTTATTATCTCATTACCTCTTCAATTTCTCAAACTGCTCACTCTTTGAGGGATAAACATTTTGAAGCACCTCCAATGCAGATTGTTTGTCAGCCTTCTCTGCTTTAACTAGCGAGCCAACTATTTCATCAATTTTGGCATCACCAAATATTGTTAGCAAAATGGAGTTCGACTGCCTAGATTTTAGAGAGGTAAGTTCACCAAGCGAAGTTACAATATTTTTGCGACCAGCATCTATATTTGAAGCAAATTCATCTAATCCCTTTCTGTGATAATCATACCACATCATTCTATAGTTCTCAAACGAAGGGTTTGACAAACTAGCCACAAGAGCCGATCTAGAGCGAGTATCTGTAAACATCCCCCACTCTGTTTGATTGATGCTTTGCGCTGTTGAAGCAATTGTTTGCATGGATTGATAAAAAGGAGAACCTCCCAAAGGCGACATCGAATCGAAATCTAGTCCTAATATTAAGTAGATATAATAGGCTAGTGTTGAAGTAAGGTTATTATCGTATCTATTTACGTCAAATTCAAGAGGCTGATGTTCAATATAGTCAAAAGATACTTTTGTGTCACGAAAGTTGAACATCGGAGTAGTAAATGTTGAGTTATAAACTGGTCGCTTAGATTGAACTAATAATTCGCCCGTGAATGATGTTGGCGAATGTGTTTCATTTATAATCAAGGTAAAGTTGCAATCAATTCTCTCATTTCTTTCAAACTCAAAGCTTGTCCAATTACGATCATTTATAAATGAATTCAATTCATTTTCCAACGTAATCAGCGCCTGTTTGCTGCCCTCTACTCTGCTTGCATTCACCTTTACTACTGCATTTAGCTCCTGTGCGAAGCCAAAAGAGGTGGCAAATAGCAACATCAAGCAATATATAATTAATCTCTTCATCAACTACGATTAAAAATTAAACTTGCGATAAAAGTCCAGCTCATTTTGCAAAGACTCAACCCTCATCTGCAATGCCTTCACTCTATCAAGCATATAATATAGAGCTTCGATTCCTTCGGGGTTTATGTCCATTTCGTTGTGCCACCTAATAAACTGTTCAAACTCTTCAAGTTCGTTGTATTCAACAAATCTCTCTTGCGATTCAGTCTCCAGAACTCTAATCAACCCTAGGTCGCAAAGTGAGTCGATAAATGATTCTTTAACCTGATAGATGCGCACACATTCTCTATATAATATTCTGTTCTCACTCATTACTTTTAAAGTTTTGATAGTTCTTCAAATAATTCTCTCTCTTTTGCAGAGAGGCTCTTAGGAATTTCCACCTTCAATGTAACAATAAGGTCTCCAAATTGTCCCTCTTGTTTATACTTAGGAAATCCTTTGCCACGAAGTCTCACATTAGACTCAGGTTGTGTTCCTGAAGCCACCTTCATCTTCACCTGTCCATCTAAAGTATTTATTGTCACATCACCACCTAGCACGGCAGTGTATAGGTCAATATTAGCTGTGCTATAAATATCATCTTTAAGACGTTTGAAATTCGGTTCATCTGCAACCATAAATGTGATAAACAAATCACCATTAGGTCCACCATTCACACCAGGCTGACCATATCCAGATAGCTTAATCTTCTGTCCGTCAGCAACACCCGCAGGAATGGTTATTCTTATATTTTTGCCTTCAACTGCCAAAGTTTGTTGATGTGTTTGCATTGCCTGCCTCAATGTTAATTGCAGTTCAGCTTGATAGTCTCCACCTTTGTATTTTCGTGCTGTGTGACCACCAGAGCGATGTGTGAAACCACCACCAAACATTGAGTGGAAAAAATCGGAGAAATCAGAGTCTGAAAAGTCACCCTCAGTATAGAAAGTTTGTCCACCCTGTTGAGATGACCATTGTCGCTGCTGTTCATATTGTTTTTGTGCCTTCTCATACTCCTCACCATGTTTCCAATTCTCCCCATACTTATCATATTTTGCTCTTTTATCGGGATCACTTAACACCTCATTGGCTTCGTTAAGCTCTTGGAATTTCAACTGAGCCTCCTTATCATTAGGGTTCAAGTCGGGATGCAGCTTGCGTGCTTTCTGGCGATATGCTTTTCTAATCTCCTCAGCAGTTGCATTTTTGCTCACACCCAATATGTTGTAATAATCAATATATGCCATCTTTTAGAAATAAGTTGTTTTTACAAATGTAACAAAAAAATATTATATACATTTTAATGGACTTTGATATTATTCTAATCAATACAAGCCATAGTTCAAATCTACAACCCTAAACTCTGTTCTTCGGTTTATTTGGTCGGCTTTCTCTTGATTATCAATTGAAAGCTCCTCAATAAATTCTTCAGAAAGGACATCCCCCTCAGACACAAAATCATATTTGTCGGCTAGTGTTTTAGTAATACCTTTTGGCTTTGACTTGCCATAACCCACTGCTGTTAGTCTATCACTTTCCACACCGTGCTCCACAAGATAACTCACCACAGATTGTGCTCTTCTTAAGGATAAATCATCGTTATATTTATCTGTTCCTTTTCTATCGGTATGAGCCGAAAGTTCTATTGCAATGTTTGGGTTGTCTTTCATCAATGCAATCAATTCATCCAACCCATCTTTAGAATCAGCTCTCAAACTAGCCTTATCAAAATCATAAAATATATTTTCAAGCACAACAGGTTTTTCATAAGGAGTCATCTCAAAATCAACAAAGTAAGTTGTGTCAGCATCACTAGGCAAAACAACAAGTTCTTTCTTCACATTCAAAAACCCATCTGCCTTCGCCTGAAGAATATACCTAATACCTGGTGATGCTTCAAATCTATATATTCCATCCTTTTTAGTTACAAACTCCTTTTCATAACCATCATTGCCTACAACACTCACTCGAGCGTCCTGCAAAAACTCATCTTCCAAATCAACAACAAATCCCTCTACTTTAGCCACAATCTCTGGCAGTTCAAAAGAATATATATGGTCGCGTCCACGTGCATCAGCCCTATTCGAGCTAAAGAACCCCCTTTGTTTCTTTTGCTCAAAAGTAATCCCAAAATCATCCATCGATGAATTTATGGGTAAACCCATATTTGAAACTATCCATCGATTAGTTGTTTCATTTAATCTAGCCTCAAACAAATCCAATCCTCCAAATCCAGGGTGACCATCCGACGAAAAGTAAAGTGTGCTATCATTTTTTAAATAAGGAAACATTTCATCACCAGGAGTATTTATATATGGTCCAAGGTTTTCAAATGATATAACCATATTATCACTAATATAAGCCCTCCAAATATCCTTTCCACCATATCCGCCCGGCATATCTGAAACAAAATACAGCCAATTATTATCGTGCGAAATTGCGGGATGTGCAAACACCGAAGATGAATCTCTAGAAGAAATAACTAGCTCTTTTCCAGCATTCCAACCCCCAGCTCCACTTCGTCTCGAATAATATATTTTTGTTGAAGTTGTCTCATCATATCGCTGAGGAGCAAAGGTATAATACAAATATGTCCCATCTGAGGATATAGAAGTCACCCCCTCATCAAAGTGAGTATTAATTTCCGAATCCAAAATTTCAGGGTTTCCCCAAAGCCCCTTATCATTCTTCTTTATAATGAAGATATCATTGTTTTTCATTCCTGTTATATCACTGATTGAATCACCCTTTGCATCATTCCTTGAAGATGTAATATAAAGTACCTCGTCATTATTCGCAAACATAGGTGCAAACTCCCCTCTATTTGAATTGAAAGCATCCATCCGCTTTATCACATATCTGCTTCTTTCATCATGCTCGTCAAGTGCTTTTTGTGCTCCTATAATTCCTGACTTAGCCAAAAAACTTGTAGAGTCCATCAATAAGTAATCCTCATAAGCCTTAATGGCTTGTGCATAATTACCCATTTTGTGAAGCATCTGAGCATAACTCAAATACATAGTGGTATCAGGATAATTATATCTTATAGCATTTGCATAACCTGTTGCAGCTCTGGAAGAATAATTTAATTGTCTATTCACTTCAGCCATTTCATATGCAACCACACCACGCATCATACGTTCATTTGGCTTCAATGCTCTATACACCTTCCTGTATGTTTCAGAAGCAGCATAATAGTCGCCCCTCACATATTGCGAGCGAGCATCACTAAGCTTGGCAGCATCACAAGACCATGCTAGCAAAGCAATAGCAACAAACAAAGTATATCTAAAGATTCTATATTTCACAACTCTCAGTTTATTATTATAAACTCATTCCTTCAAACAATATTGCATCACAAACATAAAATGAAGACTTACAGCTACAAAAAAAGGAGAAACCGTTATGATTTCTCCTTCTCTATAATAATTGAAAAACAATTCCTATTTAACCTTGTTCACAATAGCTGTAAAAGCTTCAGGGTGGTTCATTGCTAAGTCAGCAAGAACTTTACGATTAATATCAACACCATTTTTGTGAAGAGCACCCATCAAACGAGAATATGTTGTTCCATTTTGACGAGCTGCAGCGTTGATACGCTGAATCCAAAGTGCTCTAAAGCTACGTTTTTTGTTTTTTCTATCACGATAGGCATAAGTTAATCCCTTTTCCCACGTGTTTTTGGCTACTGTCCACACGTTTTTACGTGCTCCCCAATAACCTCTTGTTTGTTTTAATACCTTTTTTCTGCGGTTGCGAGACGCAACATGATTTACTGATCTGGGCATAATGTTTCTTGTTTTTGAATGTTAGCGTTCCCTCTAGGAGAATCTTTGGAGCATATACATCCTGTTAATTAAATCCTTTGTTAGAAAGCCTGAGATGATTATTTCAATCTCAACAAGTGCTTAATGTTGTTTTCGTCAGCCTTGTGAACAAGACCAGTGTGAGTTAGATTTCTCTTTTGCTTTTTGGTCTTCTTTGTTAAGATGTGACTTTTATAAGCATGCTTTCTCTTGATTTTTCCTGTTCCGGTAAGGGCGAACCTCTTTTTGGCACCGGAATTAGTCTTCATTTTTGGCATTTTGCTATCCTTTATATAATTTATAATTGTTTTTTTACAGACAAATAATATCTGCAAAGCTTTTCAACCGTAGTTACAGTCAAAAAGCTTGCAAAGATAATATTTCTTTTCGATATAAGCGACAAAGAGTCAACTTAATCTTTTATATTTTCATTTTATTTACTTGCTCCCAGGCTGTTTCTTAGGGGCAAGCATTAAAATCATTCTTCTTCCTTCCAAAACTGGCAGTTGTTCCACTCTTGCATAATCTTCCAAATCATTTGCAAAACGTAGCAATAACAACTCGCCTTGGTCTTTAAATAAAATTGATCTGCCTCTAAAAAACACAAATGCTTTTACCTTAGCACCATCTTCCAAAAAACTCTTGGCATGTTTTAGTTTAAAGTTATAATCGTGATCATCAGTCTGTGGTCCAAACCTAATCTCCTTCACTACCACTTTAACAGCTTTAGCTCTTTGTTCCTTTTGTTTCTTTTTTTGCTGATACAAGAATTTTTGATAGTCAACAATTCTGCACACTGGTGGTTTTGCAGTTGGCGAAATCTCAACAAGATCTAGTTCTTGATCGGCGGCAAACTGCAAAGCCTCTTTAATTGGGTAAACACCCTGTTCTACATTATCGCCAACAAGTCTAACTTCCGGCACGCGAATGCGATCGTTAATTCGATATTGGTCTTTAGTGTTTCTAAAGTTATTTCTCATTCAGAAATTTTTTATCCTTTCTTTGTTATTGTTTATATTATTCGTTATTTAATTCACTTATTCAATATCCATAGGCGGAGCCATCATCTCTTCCACCTCTTTATTCACTTGTTCTGCAAAAATAGATATTTTTTCTGTACCTTGGTCTGTTCCACCCTGTTTTCTTACAGATACCTCTCCATTCTCAGCCTCTTTCTCACCCACAATTAGCAAATAAGGAATACGCTTCAACTCATTATCTCTAATCTTGCGTCCCACTTTTTCATTTCGATCATCCACCTCAGCTCTTATATTTTGCATCTTCAAAGCCTTAGCCACAGAGTAGGCATAATCATTATATTTTTCGCTGACTGGAAGCACCACAGCCTGTGTAGGCGTTAGCCACAATGGAAACTTACCAGCAGTATGTTCAATCAGCACAGCTACAAAACGCTCCATAGAGCCAAACGGAGCTCGGTGAATCATCACTGGACGATGCTTTTGGTTATCAGCACCTGTATATTCCAATTGAAATCTTTCAGGAAGATTATAATCAACTTGAATAGTACCCAATTGCCAACGACGCCCAAGAGCATCCTTAACCATAAAGTCTAGCTTAGGACCATAGAACGCTGCCTCACCTAGCTCAATAGTTGCCTTAAGACCTTTTTCCTCACAGGCTTCTATTATATCTCTCTCAGCTTTATCCCAATTTTCATCCGAACCGATATACTTCTCTTTATTATCAGGATCACGCAGTGATATTTGAGCCTCGAAGTCTTTAAAATCAAGAGCTTTAAAAATAATGAAGATAATATCCATCACTTTCAAAAACTCATCCTTCACTTGCTCAGGAGTACAGAAAATATGAGCATCATCTTGAGTAAAGCCACGAACACGAGTCAATCCGTGCAGCTCACCACTTTGCTCATAACGATAAACAGTACCAAACTCAGCCAATCTAAAAGGTAGATCCTTATATGATTTTGGAGTAACCTTATAAATCTCACAATGATGAGGACAGTTCATCGGACGGAGCAAAAACTCTTCCCCATCCTCAGGAGTATGAATTGGTTGGAAAGAATCCTTTCCATATTTAGCATAGTGCCCCGAAGTAACATACAACTGCTTGCCCCCAATATGAGGAGTCATCACTTGCTGATATTCAAATTGCTGCTGTATATTCTTTAAATACTCTTCCAGTCTCAAACGTAGCTGAGTACCCTTTGGCAACCACAATGGCAATCCCGAGCCAACTGTTTGCGAGAAAGCAAAAAGCTCAAGCTCCTTACCAATCTTTCTGTGGTCCCTTTTCTTAGCCTCTTCCAACATCACAAGATACTCATCAAGCATCTTCTTTTTGGGAAAAGTAATTCCGTACAATCTTGTCAATTGACGACGGTTCTCATCACCTCGCCAATAAGCGCCAGCCACGCTAAGAATTTTCACCGCTTTGATATATGATGTATTAGGCAAATGCGGTCCACGGCAAAGGTCAGTAAAGTTACCCTGCGTATATGTCGTAATGGTACCATCCTCAAGCTCATTAATAAGCTCTACTTTGTAGTTCTCATCACGCTTAGCAAACATATCCAAAGCATCAGTCTTAGAGATACTCTCACGAACAATACCCTCTTTTGCTGCAATAAGCTCCATCATTTTTTTCTCAATACGTGGAAAGTCCGAGTCCTTTATCGCAACACCTTCACCAGGATCAACGTCATAATAAAACCCATTTTCAATAGCAGGTCCTATTCCAAACTTAATTCCAGGATACAACTCCTGCAAAGCCTCTGCCATCAAGTGAGCCGAAGAGTGCCAATAAGCATGCTTGCCCTCTTCATCTTCCCATTTCAATAAGTTAACCGTTGAGTCCTCCGTTATAGGTCTAGTCAAATCCCATGTTTCACCATTCACACTAGCTGCAAGCACATCCTTAGCCAATCTTGAGCTAATGCTTTCAGCAATCTCCATACCTGTAACACCTGCCTCGAATTCTCTAACTGAATTGTCAGGAAAAGTAATCTTTATCATATATTTTTAAGCAATTTCTTTTTCAGAACTGCAAATGTAGTGATTTTGTGTTACATAGCACAATAAAAGCTAAAGAAAATGCAAATCACACCAACAGCTTCATTCGCAGTTTACAGCAATAATATTGAGGCTGAAATCAAATTTCAATTGTCTTACCCAACCTACTACTTTCAAACGCCAATTCAATTATTTTCATAACATTGCGAGCCTCCTCTGGTTTAACAGCCAATTCCGCATCACCATTTATAGTATCACGAAGATTGATGAAATAATCACGATAATCTCCTTGCTCGCTCTCTAGCTTTCCCTTTATCTTCACACCTTTGTAATTCACATCTATTTCACCCCATATATCTTCAGGTTCACTTCCCCAATCTCTTCCATAAGGAATAAATCCAGCATCAAGCATCGACTCTTGCACATCAAGTCCATATTTCACAAACGAACCATTCATTCCGTGAAGCATATAAGTTGGTCCCGGAACTTTTGTTAGCATCCCTGCCTTCAAAGTAGCTGTAAAATTGGGATATACAAGCCTAACATCAAAGTAATCATCAGCTTTAGCCCATTCCCTTTGCACCTTAATATCAGCGGTCACCGACAGAGGCATACCAAAAAACCAAAGAGCCTGGTCAATAAGGTGCGAACCCAAGTCGTAGAAAATTCCCGAACCAGGCTGCGCTTCCTCTCTCCATGCACCACCAGGTCGTGGCTCAGGACGATATCTATCAAAATGAGTTTCATATGCTGTTATATCACCAAGCATATTGCTATCAAGCAAGTTTTTCACAGTTTTAGTATCACTTGTAAATCTACGGTTATGATATACGGTTAGTATTTTGCCTTTATTTTTAGCAAGCCCTATCAATTGGTCTGCTTCATCAACAGTCACGGTGAAAGGCTTCTCAACCACCACGTGCTTGCCAGCTTCCAAAGCCTTTTTTGCCCATCTGAAGTGATCCGTATTTGGAGATGTAACAATAACCAAATCAATATCCTCGTTATCTATTATTCCATTTCCATCTGCCACAACAGTTGTTTCGGGATATCTCTCATTAACTAACCTAATACTAGCCTCTCTAGATGTGCTAATGCTAGTTAACTCATATCCATCCACTATATCTACAAATGGAGCATGAAAAACTCTTCCCGACAATCCATAACCAATAATACCAGTACGAATAATGTTTGACATACAATATAAAATTAAAAGTTTAAATACCAAAGATAGCCACAAATTACTTAAACAAAAAATCCACAAGCTTTTGAGTAGCAATAGCTCTATGACTTATTTTATTTTTAAGCTCCACCCCCAACACAGCAAACGTATCATCATATCCACTGGGTCTAAATACTGGATCATAGCCAAATCCTCCTTCTCCCCTCTTGTTCAAAGCAATTTCTCCCTCTATTGCACCCTCAAATAAGTGATTGCTACCATTTTCGATCAACGCAATCACAGTTCTAAATCTTGCCCCTCTATCAGTCACACCATCTAGTTCGCGCAACAACTTTTCCATATTATCCTCCGAGGTAGCATTTTCACCGGCAAAACGCGATGTGTGAACACCTGGTTTCAAATCCAGATGGTTAACCTCCAATCCCGAATCGTCGGCAAAACAATCAAAGCCATATCTCTCCTTCACATAAGCAGCCTTCTGCAAAGCATTATCCTCAAAGGTATCACCCGTTTCAGGTATCTCATCAAAGCAACCGATATCAGCAAGACTCAATATCTCAAGTCTGTCACCCACAATCCCCCTTATTTCGTCAATCTTATGCTTATTGTTAGTCGCAAATACTATTTTTCTCATATATGTTATCTGTTTTTTTCGCGTAGCAATCTATCTCGCTCCTTGAGCTTTGCCTTACGTATTTTTTCTTGTTCTTTAATTTTCAGCCTCCTATCTCTCTCTCTTTGCTTCAACTCCTGCTTTCTAAGCTTCTCTCGCTCCTTCATCTCCTTTTCTCGTTGTTTGATGAGCGCCTTTCTCTCTTTCTCCTTCGCCTTAATCTGGTCTCGCCTGTCTCTGTCAATAACACCCCCCTCCGATTGACTCAGAGCCTCCGCTTCACTCCTCTCTAGCTCTTTCAGCTTTTGCTCAATTGTCAATGGCTCACTCTCTCTACGTGGCGTCACAGTAGTAGGCATCAATTCTTCAATAACAGTTGTCGCTTTATCATGTTCATCTACAGATTCTATTTCATCTTCAACAATCAAACCATCTGTCAATGGAGCAATCACATCAACTGCCCCACTATCCAATTCCATCAATCTGCTCAGATGATTGTCAGACAGAATCAAACTCAAATTATCATCCAAAACCACAAATGCTCTAACACTATCCACTATCGAATTGATAAATATGGAGTCCGCAGCAATATTCTTCGAATACAGTTTTGCCTCGTTATACGAATTAAATGGCTTCACCACCATTGCACTTATTGATCCATATTTGTATAGATTAGTACTAAACGACCGCAGTTGATAACTCGAAAAATTGTGATTGGATATTGCAAATAACAGTTCACTTCTTTTCTGAACCTGTTCATTAAATATAATCATAACACTATGTGGCAACAACCTCTTATCAATATTTTGTATCATCACTTCTTCATCAATCTCAACCCCTACTGACAGTCCTGAAGCACCAAAATCACTATCCACAACAATAGAAGCATTTTCCACCAGAACTCTTCCTTCACTTAGACCCAAAACTATATCTTTAGACAAGTCAGCCTCAACACCATCAGGATAATTGGCAATCAGATTCTCCAACTCAATCTTCAACGAATCAGCATCACCCTCAAAAGCATATGATAAGGCGTTCAGTAATTTAAACTTTGGCATCAACACACCATTTCCAAACAATCTTTTGCTTCTCTCATATCCATCCCTCACACTTCTCACATCACCATTCTGATAGGCTTCATACGTGTTATGATAATGCTGAGTCTCTAACACCCCAAAATTAGACATAACCTTCTCATAATCTGGATCAGTCAACATAGCTGTATATTCACTATCAGGAAACTCACTCACAAGTCGCTGTTTATAACTATTAGACATTTCAACATCCCCTAATTGCCTGAATACCAGATGTAGCTTATATAGCGCATCAAGCACACTTGACGAGCCACCATAGTTGTCAACAACTTGTTGATAACTATCAACAGCCAACCCAAAGTCATGTAGTTTACTTCTAGCAATATCCCCAACTCCCATCAAGCCATTCACAATCATATCTTCCGACTTAGCCACAGCCTCTTCACTTGTGGGCAATTGATTTAGATAAAACTCAACTGAATAAACATCCTCTTCATCTACTTTTGCAATGCTATCTTGCTCTTGCACCGTCTCATCTCCAACTACCATCGATGCTCTTGCACCTAATCTCCAATTATCTCCAAGAGCTCTATCACCCCAAATCTTTCTAAACTCACTCTTACCCCTCATCACTTGTTGCGGACTATCAAAATAGAAAGTCCCTATCTCCACCTCCACGCCTTGTCCTAAATCCACACCTTCACCCAAATCATCTCGAACAGAACTCCTCAATCTTTCTCTATTATCATCTTTATCCTGCCTCTTCAATCTAGCAATATGAGCTTTGATAATCCTCTCCTGCTCCACATGGGGCATTCTTGCCAAATTCAACAAACTATCCTGTTCGGCAATCATTTTAATCAGAGGCGATAATTGCCCCAACACATCTGCTCTAAAAGCAACCTCTTTATAATTATGATAAGAAGAACTAAACTTCTCCAGTGCCTCAACATATCTATCAGTAGCTTCAACGTACCTCTTCTGAACAAAAAAGATATCACCAAGCCTCTCCTGAACATAAGCTTTCTCTATTCCATTACGTGTACTTTTTTCTTCACCAAGCTTATAGTTTTCAATCGCTCTTACTGTATCTCCTCTTAAAAGATAATAATTGCCAACAGCACCATATATCTGGTCAATAAAGTCCTCATTTTTCTTTCTCTTCGCCTGCTTAAGTAAATCGTCAACCACTTTATCCTTTTCAACTGCCACAAGCGATTGAGCCACAAGTGCGCTAAGCCCAACTTCGTTAGGCGCTGTTAACCCTTTCACTCTTTCAAAAGCATCAAATGCTTCAGCATATTCACCCAATTGGGTATATAATTGTCCAATCAAAAACCAAAGTCTCCTTCGTTGCACACCATTTCTTTCACCATAGGCAGCCACTCTCAGCCATTCAATAGCCTCATCATTCATACCCTGTTGCAACATCAAAAAAGCATATGAGTTGGCAAACTCCACCTCAAGGTGTTTAGGTATTGCTCTAGCCATCAAGCCATCCACAAGCACATCAGCATCAGTAAACCAACCAATATCTGCATATGCTCTCATCAGCCAAATCTGAGCCTCCGAAACCACATCCAAATCATAGCCAAACAGTCTAATGCTGTTTGCAAAAACAGCGATAGCCTCCATGTAGTCTCCATTTTGCAAATGAGCCTTACCCAACAGCAACCAAGCCTGATCAATAAACGGATTAAATTCATTTTGTCGCAACCAATCACGATAAGCCTGACTTCCCATCTTGTCCCTATCGCGCCTAGGCTTCGCAGAAATAGAGTGCTCTTGAATCGCCTTCGTTGTTTTTTCTACCACTATATCAAAAGGACCCCCCATTTTTTTCTCAGTCGTATCACTCAAGTTTCTGCTGTTAGGAAACATTCTTAAAGTAGATTGCCAGTCATCTTTGTGCAAATCAAATATATCATCAACACGCTCCTCATATTCGTTTTTGGCATTAAAAAAGACGTTATATCTTGTGGTCAATTCATGGTAAGCACGACTCCCTCTAGTATTTTTCTGAGGCGAACATCCCCACAACACCAAAGCAATAACAACAAAATATGAGAATAGATACTTAACCACTATACCAAAATAAAAACATTTAAGCCCTACACTATATAACTAAGAAGAGTCTAAGATATTGTAATAGACCAAGCAAAATAGTAATAAAAAAAGTCGAGTAAGAAATAAATCCTACCCGACCCTATATCTACTTGACAAGTTCAAGCAATAATATTATCTCAGAATTATATACCCAATTTAGCTTTCACCAAAGGAGTTGCATCTTCAGTAGAATCATGGATATACACAATCGGAGACTGTTGAGTTGCAACATCCAAAATATATGCATAACCTTTCTCATCTCCCACTTCTTTAATAGCTTTTGCTATTTTGTCTTGTAAAGGAGCGAGTAACTTTTCAGATAGCTCATTCATCTCTTTGTTACTATTTTGTTGAAACATAGTGTAACGCTCTTGAATTTGTTCCAACTGTCTTTGTTGGTCTGCTTTGGTTGATTCAGAAGCTGTTTCAAATCCTTTTTGAAACTCTTCACTTTTCTTTTGAAACTCCTCAATCAAAGCCTCTCCACTTTTACGAATCTCTTGTTGTTTTTTGTCTAGCTGATTTTCAATTTCTGGAACCTCAGGCATTAGACTAAATAGCTCGTTAGTGTTCACATACGCTATTTTACCGCTTTGCGCAAATGCAACAAAAGGAGCAATTGCAAGCATTAAAACTAATAATTTTTTGGTCATAATTAATACGAATAATGTTTGTTAGTTCTTAAATTTGTTCACAAAGGTAATATATATTTGGTTATTAATACCCCATTAGCATTAAAACTTGGTCGCTTATGTCAATACTAGGCGACGCAAAGATAATTGATTGAGCCGAAGCTCTATCCAACACCACCTGATATTGATTTGCTGTAGCTATTTCTTTCACAGCATCATATATTTCATCTTGAATTGGCTTCATAAACGCCTCGCGTCTTTTAAACAGCTCGCCTTGTGTGCCAAAATATGAATCTCTAAGTTTATTTATCTCATTTTCTTTAGCTACAATCTCATTCTCTCTTTTAGTTTTGTCCTCACCTGTAAGGAAAACCAAATCTGCTTGATACTTCTTATACATAGCATCAACCTCTTTTGCCGACTTATCCACTTCCTCTTGCCATTGCTTCGACAAAGTCTCTAGTTGTTTATTACCATTTTCAAATGCAGGAATCTTACCTAATATATATTCCATATCAATTAAAGCATACTTTTGGGCATAACTAGCCGTAAGCGATAACGACACCAATAGTATCGAAAGTAAAAATATTCTCTTCATAATTTTCTACCGTTTTAGTTATTATACAGTATTCAGACGCACCAAACGTAAAATCGTTTATACATCAATCTCTAAATAATATTAATTCTTTAGAACTCTTGACCAATAATGAAGTGGAACTGACTGCCACCGTAGCTTCTACTACCCCTCACTGGGTCAAATCCATAAGCCCAGTCTATACCCATCAAACCAATCATAGGAAGGAAGATACGAGCACCAACCCCAGCCGATCGTTTCAAATCAAATGGATTGAAGTCTTTCAAATCATACCATGCATTACCTGCCTCAAGGAAAGTCAATGCATAAATTGTTGAGTTAGGCTCAAGAATAAGAGGATACCTCAATTCCACACCAAGCCTTGTGTAAGCCCTACCCTGTTGAGCTATTGAGTTGTTGTCATAACCTCTCAGCGCAATATTCTCGGTAGCAAACGACGATGAATACCCAGTCATACCGTCACCCCCCATATCAAAAGTTTCAAAAGGAGTAAGCTTATTTTTATTATAGTGTCCTAAGAATCCATATTCAACACGCGTAGCCAACACAGGAGTGCGCTTCACGTTCACTGGCGAAGCTAGTGGCGTATAGGTTCTCACTTTTAACTTCCATTTATGATATTCGTTCCAAGCATATTTTGCAGGGTCTCTATATCCTATTTTCGAATAGTCTTTATTGTCAAATAGAGAGAATGGAGGAGTAGCCTGAACACTCAAAGTAAACTCCGAACCAATTCGAGTATAAATTGGACTGTCAGTAGAACGACGCGCCAATGTAAGCCCTAACGTAATACTATTACTATTTCCAGTGCTAAATGGGAATTGGTTCCACGACCAGTTTTTAAGATTATATCTTTGGTAGCCAAACTCACCCATCAATTGAAAATAATCATCTGGCCATTCCAAACGCTTTCCATAACCAATTGAGGCACCAATCATCTCAAACACCTGATTTGGGTCATACGAATACTCCATCATATCCTGATAATAGCCACCACCATAGCCTCCGTAACCACCATAACCGCCATACCCTCCATAGCCATATCCACCACCATAATAGGGGTTATATGGATCATAACCACCATACATATATGGATTGTTTTGCGAATAGAAATCGGTATTCATACCCGTATATCTCGAGTAGTAACCATTTAGTGAGAAGTTATTCGGTCTCTTTCCACCAAACCAAGGCTCAATAAACGAAAACTGATACGATTGATAGTACTGACCATTTGTTTGAGCACTAAGTATCAATGTTTGTCCCTCCCCTTGAGGAATAATACCTCTATAATTCTGTCTGTCAATTAAGTTTTTAACCGAGAAGTTGTTCAGCTTCAAACTCAGCTTACCAACCAATCCGGTAACACCCCATCCAGCCGAAAACTCAATCTGGTCGTTACCCTTAGATGTAAGCGGATATGTCAAATCCACAGTACCATCTTCTTGGTTTGGCACCACTCCAGGCTGCAAGTTCTCAGGATCAAAGTGACCTGTTTGAGCAATCTCTCTCATAGACCTAATCAAATCCTCCTTGCTAAACACCTCACCTGGCTTAGTCTGAAGCTCCCTTCTAATCACATCCTCATACAAGCGATCGTTACCCTGAATAACCACTCTCTTAATTGTAGCCTTAGGACCCTCTGTCACTCTAAGCTCCAAGTCAACCGAGTCGTTAACAATATTAATCTCAATTGGGTCAATATTCGAAAACAGATATCCCTGATTTTGATACAAGTTTATAGCTGCATCGTCATCATTCATCAAGCGGTTTGCAAGCTTTTTCTGGTTATAGACATCACCTGCATTCATATTCAAAGTTCTGTCCAAGTCGTATGAGTTATACTGAGTGTTGCCCACCCAGTTAATAGATCTAATATGGTATTGTGGACCTTCATCCACCTCAATCTCAATCTTCACAGTCTTTTCATCCGCCTTATAAACAGTATCTCTAACAATTTCAGCATCACGATATCCAAATTCATGATACTTATTAATTAGATTTCTCTTATCCTCTTTATAAAGACTCTCAACATATTTTTTTGTTCTAAACAAGTGTCTCAAGTTTCCTTTTTCATTGGTCTTCTTCATTGCCCATTTCAACTTGCTTGTTTTAATCGACTCGTTACCAACAATATCAATCTTTCGAACCTTAATTTTCTCCTTCTTGTCAACATCAATGTCCAAGATAACCATGTTCTTGCCGCTCACATCAGGACGCTCCATGATTGAAACCTTCGCATCACCAAAACCTTTCTCGTCAAAGTATCTCTCAATTATAGTCTTAGCACTATTAATTTGGTTAGGCGTAATCTGATTACCCTTCACCATCGAAACCTTCTTCTCGATATCCTCGCGCTCGCTCTTTTTCATTCCCGAGTATCTAATATCCGAAACCCTTGGTCTATCCTTTAGTCTAATCTCAAGCCAAACACTGTCGCCTTCAATCTTAGTCTGCAATATTTTTGTATCCGAGAATAGCCCTAGTCTCCAAAAGCGCTTAACGGCATTTGTAATATCCTCACCAGGTATTTGAATCTCCTGTCCAATCTCCAGACCCGAGTATCCAAACAGCACAAAGTGTTGATCTTCATACATCGTACCCTCTACTCCCGTAACATCAATATCCGCAATAATATACTTCTTTGGTGTAGCAGTATAATTAACTACTGGCACATCATTTGATTTGCTCTCCGATATTGTATCATTTACCGCAACTTGCGCAAACGAAAACATACTAATAAAAGTAGCAAATATAAATACTAATTGAAGTCTCTTCTTTAACATTGTTATCTATTTATAGCACCCCACACATGTAGAGGTACATTTCTATTCTAATTCTGTTTCTATTTTTAGCTGATCGCTTGTTTTACCAAAGCGTCGCTCTTTCTTTTGATAATCAATTATTGACTCAAAAAAATCATTTTGTCCAAAGTCAGGCCAAAAACAACTTGTAAAATATAGCTCCGCATAAGCAGCCTGCCAAAGCAAAAAGTTGCTTATTCTCAGTTCGCCCCCAGTTCGTATCAACAAGTCAACATCTGGCACACTCATCTTTGTTATATAATTATCGATAGTTTCATCACTAATGCTATCAATAGACAAACTACCACTCTTCACATCATTGCACATAGCCTTCGTAATCTCCGTCAATTCCCAACGCGACGAATAGCTAATTGCAACCACAAGATTCAAGTTTTGTCCATCCTTAGTTGCTTCCATACAACTATTTATAGAGTTTTGAGTCTTCTCAGGCAAACGACTCACGTCACCAATAATCCTCAGAGCCACTCCATTCTTCTTCAAGCTTGGAGTTTCATTAGCCACAGCCAACACCATCAACTCCATCAGCGCATCCACCTCATCATTTGGCCTCAACCAATTTTCAGTAGAAAAAGCATAAATAGTAAGCCATTTCACCCCAACTTTTGCAGCAGCCTCAACCACCTCCCTCACCGAGTCAACTCCCTTTCTATGTCCTTCGCTTCGATCAAGCCCTCTTTGTTTAGCCCACCTCCCGTTGCCATCCATGATGATAGCCACATGGTTGGGAACATTATTTGTATTTATTTTGTCAATTAACGGCATATCTTTTATCGAAATCACTATTAATTATTTCCACAGCAAGGGTCGTTCTTAGCACCAAACTCCCATGTAACAAAAAACAAAGTCAGAGAATACCAATCCTTGTTTTTTAAAAAGCTGCTTCTAATACCAAAAGGAGAATTTAAGCTCCAGTCGTCAGTCTTGTTCGTCACGTCAAAGTCATCTCCAAACAACTTACGCATCGAAAACTCAACACCAATATTAATCCTCTCTCTAATTTTATATTTATAGCCAATCCCTATGGGAATGTTTGCATTAAAAAACACATTCTCTCCTGTTGCCAAAGTAACGCCAACACCAGTAAACAAATACGGAGTGTGGTTTTTTGTATTCAAGTAAGAGAATTTATCGCTATATTTAAACAGATTATACTCTATCTGACTACCCAGTTCAAAGAAAGTTCTCTTAAATGCAGCCTCGTTAGAGTGTGGAAACACATTTGATGCATTTCTCGTATCACCCGAAACAGAACCCGCCACCAAGTTAGACTTCACCGACAAGTTGAGGCTAATGTTGTAACGATGCATAAATCCTACTGCCGGACCAATATCTTTAAACATCTTAGTTCTATTGGCATCCCCCATATAAAAAGAGGAACCAATTGCCCCACCAATCTCATATTTAAACTCTTGAGCACTAACAGGATTTACAAATAAACCAAGACCACAAATAATAAATATGAAAGAAACCGACCTTATTTTTCTCATTGTCAAAATAGCTTGCTTATCTTTCAATAACGTAATCTTGCCTTATAAAGTATTTTTTATCTTGTTAATTTTTAGCCAGTTTGTTCAATCTGCCACGCCAAACATCTACTATTTGAGTCTGACTAAAAGACTTTCCGCCGAAAATCCATATAAAATTATCTTCGTCAGCAATCACCGATGAGCCACTTCTGAAAGCCATATCCTCAGACACAATCTGATTTTCGCCTCCCCAAGTCCAATCAAGCCCATAGTTTCTCGAGAAATAAAGTTTGTTTTTATCCCCCTCACTAGCCAACATATACACTTTGTCATCATACAAAAATAGCTGAGCATCATCAATATCTATTGATATATCCTCAGCAATCGTTGTTATAACGTCTTCATTTTTCTGAACAATCCAGATTTTATTATCACTATATAATATAATGTATTTCGCAGAATAAACAGTAGGATTATTTAAGCTCACCGACGAAAAATTATCAATAGGCAATCCCGAAGGCAGGTTATTCAATATATCATATGACACAAAGTCATTGGTAGTAGCAAATTTCAAAGCACCCTCCACCTCAACAGCAGTTAAAATGGCAAACTCACCAGTAATAAAAGGAAGCTCACCATAAACAGCCGCCACCTTGTAGTCAGAGTCTATCTTCTCCCACGAAGCACCATCAGCTGATACATACACATTTTTAGCATTGTCAGCCACATACAAAATGGGAGTTTCCGAATTTACAACTGGCAACACCGATGCCAAATTCAGGTTAGCAGGCAATCCCGCCACCACAATAGGCTGCCACGACTTAGCATCTGAAACAGAAGCAACCGAGGCTCTCACCTCACCCGCAGTTTTGTAGTATGTAATAAATTTATCTTGGAACAATACCGTCTTTTGGTTTTCCACAGCACCGTCAAGATAGTTCTTCACAACATCATCCCAATTTATGATATAAGGGTCCTGCTGATGAACATTCACAGCAATTTTATATGCAATAGTAGTTTTACCATCCTCAGCCGTAGTTTCAACAGATCTCAACCTATGCAATGCCACCGAGTCTTTCGAGTTCCATGTGTAAGTGCTATCACCCTCCTCCAACTTGATTACAATACTGCTAAATCTAGCCGAGTTACTTGGTTGAATATTAAGCATAACACTATCCACATCAAAAAGATAAGGCAAAGAGTCTCGATTAAAGATTTCCCCTTTTATCTGATCAATGCTAAACCTTGTTTCATCAAAAAAGTTGCTAGTATCAGTTCTAGAGGTAATGCTAAATGAATATATCTGGGCATCCTTAGATTGCTCATACTCAGTCGAGTTGGAGCCAAGGCACGAAGTTAACACCAAAATCCACAAGAAAACACCAGCTATGCGGTAGAGATATTTAATAATCATTTGTTTCAATATATATTGTACAATACTTATAAGCTCTGCAAAAGTAAAAAGATTTTCTGCTTTAACCATAATAAAGCACACATTTAAATAATATTTTGAGTTCTTTCATTCTTTAAATGGTGCCTTCTCGAGTTCCCAAAAACTCTTACAGTTCCCTTGCCCAAATCAATATACGGTGCCCTCACCCCATCCCCAATATTTTTAGAAGCAACCTCCACAAAAGCCTCATCCCAAAGTCCATCCTCAATAAATCCATTCAACAACCTCGTCCCTCCCTCAATCATCAACGAGCAAATGCCTTTGGCATATAAAGCCTTTAAAATATTCTCATTTATATTTTTCGAAAAATCCACAACCACATGCTCAATACCATCCCCTGAAATTGGGTAATCCCTCAACTCAGTTATAACAATCGTTCGCACCTCGCCATCAAACAGCCACAAGTCAGGCTTCAATCTACCACCTCTATCCACAACAATGCGCACCGGGTTTGGTCCAAACCAATTGCGTGATGTCAACTTAGGATTATCAAGAGCAGCAGTATTGGTACCAACCATTATCCCCTGAATTTGAGTGCGTAATTTATGCACAAAAACAGACGACACATCATTCGAAAACACAACAGCCGATTGCCCATCACCCTCCACACGATTGGCGTCCACATATCCATCCCCACTTTGAGCCCACTTCAACACAACATATGGCCTTCCATAAACCTGATTTGTCATAAAAACCCTATTCAATTCATCAGCCTCAGTTTTTAGCACATCTATTGCCACCTCAACACCAGCTCGACGCATAATCTCAATACCCTTGCCCGTCACGGCAGGATTGGGATCGGTAGTAGCCACTACCACCCTTGGAATTTTTTTCTCCACAATAAGCTCAGCACAAGGAGGCGTTTTTCCATAATGAGCACACGGCTCCAGCGAAACATACATTGTGGCATTTGCCAATCTGTCGGGCTCCTTCACAGCATCAATAGCATTTACCTCAGCATGCGCCTCACCATACTTGCGATGAAACCCCTCACCAATAATCTCACCACCCTCCACAATCACAGCCCCCACCATTGGGTTGCACCCAACAGAGCCAACACCCTTAGCCGCAAGCTGCAAACAACGCCACATATATTTTTCGTCAATCTTCATTTTATCTATCTTTGTAAATCAAAAATATTACATAAACAATTTATACATAATGTCCAGCATAAGAGATTATATACGAGATGAACTCAAAACCATCTATTCATCAAGCGAAATAAGCACAATCACGCAAATGATTTTGGGCAACAAACTCAACATCTCATTGGTGGACTCAATGACCTGCAAATTTAACAATTTATCCGACGCACAACGCCATATAGTTAGCGAAATAATTGGACGACTAAAACAATTGGAACCAATACAATACATTTTGGGAGAAACAGAGTTCTACAACCTCAAATTTGCAGTAAACAAAGATGTGCTAATCCCACGCCCCGAAACCGAAGAGCTAATAGAGTGGATAATTGAAGATGAGAAAAATCATAACATCACAATTCTCGATATAGGAACAGGAAGTGGCTGCATCGCCATATCACTCGCAAAGCAGATGCCCCAAGCCAAAGTAAGCGCTTGCGACATATCGCATTCTGCACTCGAAGTGGCACAAACCAACGCTACCACAAATGGAGTTGACATATCATTCAGCCAAATGGATATTCTACAAACCAACAGCTCCAACCAACCCTACAACGTTATAGTGAGCAACCCACCCTACATCACCCATGCCGAGCAAGAGATAATGCACAATACAGTCACTAAGTTCGAACCCTCGATAGCACTATTTGTGCCCAACAACAACCCCCTACTCTTCTACAAACAGATAGCCCACTTTGCCACAAACACCCTCACACCACAAGGCAGACTATATCTCGAAATCAACCAATATTTTGCCGAAGAGACCAAACAGATGCTAACCCAAAAAGGATTCACCCAGGTGGAACTTCGAAACGACCTAGCAGGCAACCCAAGAATGATAAAAGCAATAAAACCATAAAACGATGGAACAAAAAGAGAAAAAACCAATATCCGAAAAAAATGCACTATCTCGTATGATGCGAATATGCGCAAGAAAAGAGTATTGCACTTTCGACATAAAACAAAAACTGTATCGACTGCAACAACCCACCGAAACAATCGACAATATAATAGCAGAACTCAAAAAAAATAAATTTATTGACGACGAGCGCTACACACGAAGCTATGTAAGCGACAAAATTAAATTCTCGAAATGGGGCGAGAAAAAGATAAGATACACCCTCGCACAAAAACAGATACCCAACGCAATTATCGACAACGTACTGAGCGAACTCAACCCCCACGAGCTAACCGAACACCTAATGTCAATCATCAAGAAAAAATATGAAAGCGTGAAGGCAGAAACAGAATACGACAAACGCACCAAAGTCATTCGCTTTGCACTATCACGCGGATTCAATATGAATGAAATATTAAAATGCTTGGACAAAATATCAAACCCTTCCGACGACGACTTTTTGCCATGGTAAACCAGCACCCCAAACAATCCCCCGCTGTATTCACAAACCAATGTGCAGCATGTGCCCGCAAGCTAATCAACACCGAATCATGCTTCTGCACCAAGTGCGACAAACTATTGCCCCGCACCAACAACTTCGACACCCCCAACAACTCAGCCGAAGCCCTTCTCATGGGCAGATTTCCATTTCATCGAGTGGTCACATTTTGCTACTTCACCAAAGGCGGAGTTCTACAACCCATGATACACCAATTGAAGTATCGCAAAAATATAGATATCGGACTCAAAATCGGAATGCAGTTTGGCAACGAGCTTCTCAAAAGCAATCTCATCAAAAGCATAGACTACATCGTGCCTATCCCCCTGCACCCCAAAAAACTTGAAAGCCGCACCTACAACCAATCCGAAATCATAGCCCAAGGTATCTCCATGGCAACCTCCATCCCCATGTCTGCCAACAACCTAGTGCGATCAATACACAACCCATCACAAACAAAACTTAGCAAAAACCAACGATGGGAAAACGTAGATGGCATTTTCAACCTCCTCAACCCCACACAATATTCACACAAACACATCCTCTTGCTCGACGACATCATCACCACCGGCTCCACCATCGAAGCATGTGCACACGCCCTTCTTCAATCTCCCGAAATAAAAATAAGTGTAGCAACAATAGGAGAGGCAATTCAAAATTAATTTGGACAAAAGCACCCACTTCACAATAAAAACCACTATTTTTGCAACTCATCTGAAAACTATTAAGACAAATTGATATTATGAACAGTGTAGAAAAGCTAACCGCTGACAAACTTTTAAAAATTAAAGCCGTAAAGTTACAACCCTCCAATCCATTCACATGGGCATCAGGATGGAAATCACCAATCTACTGCGACAACAGAAAAATAATGTCATACCCCGAAGTGCGCAACTTCATAAAAGTAGAATTTGCACGACTCATCCTTGAGAAACACCCCAACGTAGAAGCCATTGCTGGCGTAGCCACAGGAGCAATAGCACCAGGCGCAATCGTTGCAGATGTGCTAGGACTTCCATTTGTATATGTGCGCTCGGCACCCAAAGGACATGGTCTCGAAAACCTAATCGAAGGCGACCTAAAGCCAAAGCAAAAAGTGGTTGTTATCGAAGATTTAGTTTCAACCGGCATGAGCAGCCTCAAAGCAGTTGAAGCAATTCGCAAATCGGGTTCAGATGTATTGGGCATGATGGCAATATTCTCCTACAACTTCCCTGTGGCCGAAGAAAGCATGCGCGAGGCAAGAGTAAACCTCACCACCCTCACCAACTACGATGCCATCCTAGACGAAGCCCTAAACATCGACTACATCGAAGAGTCAGACCTTAGCACGCTACAAAACTGGCGCAAGGCACCCGACAAATGGACAGGCGAGTAGATTTAATTTACACACATCAAACAACAATATGACAGAATTTGTAAGCGATATAAAAACAATCCCTCACAACGATGAGGACATCTTTCGCGTACTGTCCGATCTAAGCAAGCTAGAGCTAGTGAAAGACAAAGTGCCACAAGACAAAATCAAAGATTTCAGGTTCGACACCGACTCATGCACATTTAGCATCAGTCCCGTAGGCGAAGTCACATTCCGAATTGTAGAGCGCGAGCCCAACAAAACGGTAAAGTTTCAATCCGAAAACCTACCCTTCGACACCTTCCTGTGGATACAGCTAGTTCAAAAAGCCGAAAAGGACACCAAGATGAAGATAACCATCCGCTCAAAAATCAATGCACTAATGAAAGGAATGGTATCAAAACCCCTACAAGAGGGCATCGACAAAATATCTGACATGATAGCAAGCCTTCCCTACGACCAAATATAGCAGGAAAGAGGTATAAAACTTATACATACAAAAAAGACTGCAAGAAGTGAACTATTTCACAACTCTTGCAGTCTTTTTTGGCTTCGACAAGCTCAGCCACCGATTCCCCGGTGCCTGAGCCTGCCGAAGGCACACTACCCCCGGTAACTGAGCCTGTCGAAGTTACGCAGCCTCATCCTCGGTGCCTAAGCCCGTCGAAGGCACATCCTCATCGCCCCCTAAGACCGTCGAAGGCACTTCCACCCCAATTCTCTTCTCAGCCGCCTTCCTACATGTAGC
>CAYFSV010000002.1:0-2823 GCA_964345815.1 uncultured Proteiniphilum sp.
GACCTTTGGGTTATGAGCCCAACGAGCTACCAACTGCTCCACTCCGCGATATGTTTTCTTTATTACGAGTGCAAAGATAGGGGTTTTGATGATAGCTTCCAAATATATGAGTGATTATTTTTCAATTATTATTTAGTGAAGCCCTTTTGTTGCCACAATTACAGATATATAGCCCGAAAGAAATTAAATTGTGTTTGTTGTTTTAGTATTATAATTATATGTTGTAATTTTGAAATAAAATTTTTAAAATGTCTGATAGTCTAGTAATTATTCCCACGTACAACGAGAAGGAGAACATCGAGAATATAATTCGAACGGTTTTTAATCTTGAAAAAAGATTTGATATTCTTGTTGTGGATGATGGGTCGCCTGATGGCACAGCCAAAATTGTACATAATCTTATTAATACTGAATTTGAGAATCGCTTATTTATTGAAGAGCGATCTGGAAAGCTAGGGTTGGGCACAGCCTATATTCATGGTTTTAAGTGGGCACTTAAGCGTTCGTATGAATATGTGATAGAGATGGATGCCGATTTTTCGCACGATCCTAATGATTTGCCTCGTTTGTATTCAGCCTGTCATGATGATGGATATGATGTTTCGATTGGTTCGAGATATGTAACTGGAGTGAATGTTGTGAATTGGCCCATGGGTAGAGTTTTGATGTCATACTTTGCATCAAAATATGTTCAAGTGATAACCAATGCAAAAATAAAAGATACCACTGCTGGCTTTGTGTGTTATAGGCGCAAGGTGCTGGAGACAATCAATCTTGATGAGGTGAAATTTAAGGGATACGCTTTTCAGATAGAGATGAAATATTCGGCTCTAGTGTTAGGGTTTAAGATAAAAGAGGTGTCGGTTATTTTCGTGAATCGTCAGTTGGGCACATCAAAGATGAATACTTCGATATTTGGCGAAGCCTTTTTTGGAGTTATTGATTTGCGTTTGAGAAAAATTAGAGGAAAAATTAAACCCGTACAGTAATGATTTTAATTCATAGGGCAACAATAATAAATGAGGGAAAAACATTTGTTGGTTCCGTTGCAATAGAGCAGGATAGGATATCTTCAATATTTGTGGATGAGGTTCCTGAGAGCGTATTGCAAAAAAGTGAAGTGATTGATGCTAGGGGATTGTACCTAATGCCTGGAGCTATTGATGATCAAGTCCATTTCAGGGAACCTGGACTTACTCACAAAGGTGATATATTTTCTGAAAGTAGGGCAGCCGTGGCTGGTGGTGTAACCACCTATATGGAAATGCCAAACACCAATCCACAAACAACAACCTATGATGAGCTGCAAAAAAAGTTTGACCTTGCAGCAGAGAAGTCGCTGGCAAACTACTCATTCTATTTTGGCGCTACCAACGAGAATGTGAAAGAGTTGGTGAAGGTGGATAAGAAGAATGTGTGTGGTGTGAAGGTGTTTATGGGCTCGTCAACTGGCAATATGCTTGTGGATGATAGTAAAACACTGCAACAAATTTTTGCAGAGGTGGACACATTGATTGCCACTCATTGTGAGAAAGAGGAGATCATTAGAGACAATATCGAAAAATATAAAAAACAATTTGGCGAAGATATTCCAATCAAATATCATCCACTGATTAGAAGCGAGGAGGCATGCTATCAATCGTCGGCTATGGCTGCGGAGCTTGCTGATAAATATGGTTCGAAGTTGCATATATTACATATTTCAACGGGTAGGGAGCTGTCGCTATTTAGTGAGTCGCCATTGAAAGATAAAAAGATAACCGCGGAGGTGTGTGTACATCATTTGTGGTTTACAGATGAGGATTATGAGCAATATGGCTCACTGATAAAATGGAATCCCGCTGTGAAAACTATAGATGACCGTGATGCTTTGCGCAAGGGATTGACAAATGGTAGATTGGATGTGGTGGCTACCGATCATGCGCCTCACTTGCTGTCGGAAAAAGAGGGTGGTTGTTTGACAGCTGCATCAGGTGGTCCTTTGGTTCAACACTCTTTGCAGTCGATGTTGGAAATGTCTCAACAAGGAGTGTTTTCGAAAGAGCTTGTAGTAGAAAAGATGTGTCATGCACCTGCGGAGTTGTTTCAAATTGAAAAAAGAGGCTTTGTACGTGAGGGATATTATGCTGACCTTGTTTTGGTTGACCCTAACAAAAAATATAATGTAACTAAAGAGAATATTTTATATAAGTGTGGTTGGTCTCCTTTCGGGGGGCAACAATTTTCGCATACCATTGCTAAAACATTTGTGAATGGTAAACTTGTTTTCGATAATGATAAGATAATAGAGTCAGGAAATGGGTTGCCACTAACCTTTGATAGATAAACAGTTAAGAATTAAACAGAGATGAGCGAAAATAAACAAACAGAAGACTTAAGTTTATTAGGCAAGCAAACGGAATATAAACAGGACTATGCTCCTGAAGTTTTGGAGGCATTTACTAATACCTGTCAAGATAATGATTATTGGGTAACGTTTGATGCTCCCGAGTTTACAAGCTTGTGCCCAGTGACTAATCAACCAGATTTTGCAAGGATAAGAATTGATTATATTCCTGATGTGAAAATGGTGGAGAGCAAGTCGTTAAAGCTATACTTATTTAGTTTCCGTAATCATGGTGCATTTCATGAAGATTGTGTAAATGTAATTATGAAGGATTTGATTAAACTGATGGACCCTAAATATATAGAGGTGACTGGGATATTTACTCCACGTGGAGGGATAAGTATCTATCCATATGCTAATTATGGTCGCCCAGGAACAAAATTTGAGAAACTAGCTGAACAGAGATTGTTTGGCCATTCGTTTCCATTATAGTTTTA
>CAYFSV010000002.1:2923-42923 GCA_964345815.1 uncultured Proteiniphilum sp.
GTTTTATATAGAATGTGAGTTGAATTATTTCTCTTCAAATTCCTCATTTAGTTCATAAAATCTAACCCAATCAATAGCCATCTCCACAGGTAGCTCGTCGGGATTTACAGCACCAACCCAGTTTCCACCTAATTGCATGTCGAGCAATAGATAAAATTCTTCGTCAGCAAATGGGAATTGTCCTTCCTCTTCTGTTTCTATGCGAGGGTAGTTCTTTGTTTTGTGGTCATTAATATAAAAAACAAGACTATCAGAATATTTCTCTATAGCATACACGTTGTATTTGTCGGGCTTCATTCCCACCACCGAGCTTGCTGGAGGGTTATCTTTGAATCCCTTTTGTGTATAATCCGAATGTACCGTTTGATAGATAAAATTGTCATGGCTCAATCTTTCCATAATGTCTATTTCGCCTCCTGAGGGCCATTTAGACTCAGCTGGCAACATCCAAAATGCGGGCCATGCTCCTTTTGCAGGATTTAGTTTTGCTCTGATTTCGAGGCGACCAAATCCGAATGTTTTTTTGTCTTTGGTGTAGACTCCACCAGTGATAAATGGGGCAGTGTCGTTCTCTAAGTTTGTGTTCACCATACCTCTTAGGATTAGATTTCCATCTTTCACTTCGTAGAGAGCATCGTCGCTACTCATGTAGTTGTTCCAATCACTAGTTCCGCGTGGTATGCGCGACCATTTTGAGTCATCAATTGATTTTCCTTTAAAATCGTCTTCCCACACTAGTTTCCATTTGCCTCCACCCTTTTCAGTTTCTGCTTGTTTGCATTGCGTGAATGCTATTAACAATGCTGGTGCTAAAAGAATAAAAAAAAGCTTTTTCATATAATCGATTTGTTTAATTGTGTATTTGTTTATTGCAAATGTATGATTATTATGTCGTTTATGTTAATAAAAAAAGCTCTATTTTATTTTTTACAATAAAATAGAGCTCAATCTAATTGTTTCAGTGCTTTATGTGCTACTCTTTTCTATATTTGCAGCAACCAGGTAGTGCATCATACACATCATTGTCTGCTTTATAAAGCTCGGTATCGTGACCCACGTCTGCCAATGCTTTGCTTATTGCATCAACACTTGTGTTTTCTTCCAAAAAGTGGATATGAAGCTCCTGCTTCTCAAGATCGTATGAAGCTTGAGTTACTCCTTCAATCTCATTTACTGTATTTATGATGCGGTCGGTACACATTCCACAGCTACCACCCACAGCCAATAGGGCATGTGTGTCGTTGTGATCGTGAGCATGTGCTTCAAGAGCTTCGATATTTTCTTGAGCTAGAGTTTCGTTTTTGCTCTGTTTTGTTCCACCCGAATTGCAAGCAGTGAAAGAAACTGCGGCTGCAATTAAAGCTAAAAATAGATTTTTTCTCATTGTTTTGTAAATTTTGAAATTTATAGTTCTTAATATTCTTTATTCTCTGTATAAACAGCATGCTGGAAGTGCTTCATAAACATCATCGGGTGCCTTGTGAAGCTCTGTATCGTGCCCCACTGCAGCAATAGCCTTACTAATGTCGTCTAAAGATGTCTTCTTATCATCAAAGTCAAGGTGCAGTTCATGTGTTTTAATATCCCACATTGCGGAGTGAACTCCGTTGATGCCCTTTGCTGTCTTTTCGATTCTGTCTTTACACATTTCGCAACTTCCGCCTACCTTTAACATTTTGTGAGTTCCTTTTGTTTTTGTTTCGTCGAAATTATTTTCGTCTTCACCCAAGTTCATCATGCTTCGCTTGCCTTCAAGTTGTGCTGTTGCATCAATTGTGAAGGTTCCGTTGGTGGCAATTTCCTCACCATCTTCAATTCCTGATAGCACCACGTAAGCACCCCCTAGAGCGGGACCCAAATCAACCTCGCGTAGCATAAATGCAGGTGTTTCTGTGTCGGGCTGTTTTACATACACTATCGAGCGTTTCCCTGTCCATAGCACTGCAGACTTTGGAATCACTATTTCGTTGTCAAACTGTTTTAATGAAGCACTTACGGTGGCTGATGCATACATTTCGGGTTTTAGTTGCATTCCTTGGTTGGGGGTTACAACGCGCACTTTTGTTGTCCTTGTATCTTTGTTGAGCAGTGGGTCAATAAAAGAAATCTGACCATTGAACTTCTTGCCAGGAACGGCTTGAAGTGTAAACTCAAGTTTGTCGCCAACCTTTAGGAATGGAAGGTCTGATTCGTATGCATCAAACATTACCCACACTTGCGATAGGTTTGCCACGTCCATTAGGCTACTTCCCTGAGTGATATAGTCGCCCTGATTGACGTTTTTGTTGATTACAACGCCGTTGGTGTTTGCTCCTATTTCAACCAATGGATTTGTTTTGCCCGACTTTATGAACTCTTCGATTTGATTGTCAGACACCTTCCACAATCTCAGTTTTTCTTTTGCAGCTTGCAATAAAGCAGGTTGCACCGCCTCCATTTTGCTTGCTTCAATTAGCTCTTGTTGTGCATTTAGCAAATCGGGCGAATAAACCAATGCAAGTGGCTGTCCCTCTTTCACGGTTTCGCCTGTAAAATTAACCAGCAGTTTCTCTATTCTACCATTCACGTGCGATGTTTGTGATTGTGATAGTCTTTCATCTACCTGAACAGTTCCATATAGATGAACATCTTTAACTGGATTTTGACGACTAACTGTTGTGGTTTGAATATTTGCCAAAGCAATCGCCTCTTCCGATATTTGGATAGCGTCGGGATGCACTGCATCTCCACCTCCTGATGATCTTAGTGGTGTCAAATCCATTGCGCACAGGGGGCACAAGCCGGGTTTGTCCGATCTGATTTGTGGGTGCATAGAGCAGGTCCACACCACGTCTTCCTCTTGTTCGTGATTGTGCCCTGCATGTGGGTCGCTGCCCGATGATTGGCCAAAGAAGAGCCAGCCCAATAATAGTCCAGCAAGCAATATCAAGCTATATTTTAGATATCTGTTTATTTTAAATTTTTTAGCCATGGTCCTTTTTTATTTATTGTTGTTTGTTATGTCGTTAAATGAAATTAGTCGTTGTGCCGATGCCACCATTGTGTTGTATTCTGCAATTGCATCAGCTTTTCTTATTTTGTAGTCGAGCAATTGGCGCTGTACCTGAATGACATCTGCCAAATCGCTTCTGCCTGTTGAGTACTCTTGAACTACTAAATTGTAAGTCGTATTTGCAAGCTCGGTCTGTTTTTCCAACAGAGCCACCGTTCTTGAAGCGTCATCCAATTGATGATTTATACCTACTAGTTCGGCTTTCATCGAGTTGAATGTATTGTTATACCTCTCGGTGCTTGCTTGCTGCATCAGTTTGCTCTCTCTTTGTTGAGCCCTATATTTGTTTCTATAGATAGGAATTGACACTGATACCATTGGCATAATCATATCCATTCCGTTCATCTCGCTCACGGGAATTGCTGATGGTGAGCGCTTGTTGAGCAACGAATATTGAACCCCTAAACCTATCATTGGCATACTCATTTTTTGGTCTGCTTTGGCTTTTGCCGCAAATGATAGCGATTCTTCTCGTATCATGCCCAATGTTGGACTTTGGGCTGATATGTCGTCCATCGCCGATGATATATTTAATACATACTGATTCTTAACTATTGTGTTAGGAATGTTTACCTCGCTACCAGACGAACGATTTAGAAGTGAATTAAACTTTGCTTTTTCTGACTTAATCTCAGAAAGCACAGACTCTTTACTGTTTTCTAATTCAACCTTCTCAAGACGAATGCGCAGAGTGGATGACATATTGTTAGCGCTAGATGTGCTTGGAGAAGATGAAGAGTACTTCAAAATAGCTAAGTCCTCCAACTGCTCTAGGAGCTGATATTGCTCATCGATGTTTGTGAGTTTTTGCTGTAAGCTGCTCAACTTGTACCACTGCGTGTAAACCTCCAAAAATAGATTGTCTCTTGATTCTCTAAACTGTTCAAATGCTGCTTTTGCTTGGTGCTCCATCTCGCTTTGTGCCGCCTTTCGAGTGCCAAACCATGGGAACATCTGCATTAGAGTGAAATCGGCAACTTGCCGCCCATCTATCACATCCATTGGTTGTATATAGAAACCCATGTCCAATTGCAAATCGGGTAGGGTGCCCACTTGTGGAACTCTTTCCATTGATGCCTTGTAGGACAGGAAGTCGGCTTTCAGCCCAGGATTATTTTCAGCTGCAATCTTCAGATAGTGCGAAAGAGAATCGCTTTGGGCATTAGCATTTATGCTTATCATCAATATGAAAGCAAACAATGCGGTGATATATTTTATTTTACTATTTATCATATTCATACAGTTTTGTGCTTTTGTTTTCTTTCTTGTTTGCTGATTACCGATTCGCGCCACATTGCTTGCATCACGGGCACAACAAACATTGTCATCGACTGAATTAACATACCTCCAAATGTTGGAATTGCCATCGGTATCATTATATCCGAGCCCTTTCCGGTGGATGTTAATACGGGCAATAGTGCGATGAGTGTGGTAGCAGTAGTCATCACTGCGGGGCGCACTCTCTTTAGTCCAGCATACACAACCGCCTCTCTAATTTCATCTTTGGTTTGAGGGTCTCTTTCCAAGAACGTGTCATGAATATAGGTACCCATAAGCACCCCATCGTCGGTAGCGATACCAAACAGGGCAATGAAACCCACCCAAACGGCGATACTTAAATTAATTGGGTATATCTGAAACATCTCTCGCAGGTTGGAGCCAGCTATCGAGAAGTTCATAAACCATGGTTCGCCATATAGCCACAGCAATATAAAACCTCCTGCAAAGGCTACGAATACTCCCGAGAAATGAATTAATGATGCGGTAACAGTTTTGAACTGGAAGAAAAGTATCATCAAAATGGCTATCAAACTTATGGGAATCACTATCAGCAATCGTTTGGTGGCGTGAGCCTGCTGTTCGTAGTTGCCCGCAAAGGTGTATGAAACTCCATTAGGCAATGATATTTCGCCCGAATCCAATTTGTCTTTTAGCACTTTCTGTGCCTCTTTCACTACTCCCACTTCGGCATGTCCATCTTTCTTGTCAAAAATTACATATCCAACCAAGAAGGTGTTCTCACTTTGAATCATCTGTGCACCTTTGGTGTAGCTTATATCAGCCACATCGCTTAGTGGAATTTGTGCACCAGTGGCAGTGGGTATAATTAGGCGTGCTAATTCATCGGGGTTTTCGCGCAACTCGCGTGGATAGCGCAATCTCACGGGATATCTCTCCCTTCCCTCCACCGTGGTGGTAAGCGGCTCGCCACCAATGGCGGTGCTGATAACATCCTGTAGATCGGATACGGTGATGCCAAATCGAGCCATATTTTGCCTGTTCAGTTTTATCTCAATATAGGGTGCGCCAACAGAGCGGTCGTAGAACACTGTTGAGGGCAATACTGATGGCACATCTTTGAGTGCCGCTTCCAATATTTTTCCTCCCTCTTCAATAGATTCCAAGTCGGGTCCTGCAACCTTCACCCCCATTGGTGCTCTCATCCCTGTTGATAGCATCACCAATCGAGCCTCGATGGGCTGTAGTTTTGGTGCAGCTGTAAGCCCGGGCAAATGCGACACGTTCACAATCTCCTGCCATATATCATCAGTAGTTTTTATCTCTGGTCGCCATTGGCGGAAATATTCGCCACGTTTGTGAGGAATTAGGCTGTCGGCAGGTATCAATCTAAATCCATCTTTAGGATTGTATGTTGAGCCATCGGCAAGAATAAACTCCCTCTTTCTATTGGTTTTAAACTTCACTCTGTGTCCACTCTCATCCAGGATATACTCGGGTCGATAGTTGATAACGTTTTCAAACATCTGAGTGGGAGCGGGGTCTAGTGCCGAGTTCACACGTCCCCATTTTCCTACGGTCATTTCCACTTCGGGAATGTTGGTTATTCGTTTGTCCAACATCTCGATGATTCTTATATTCTCCTCAATTCCAGTGTGTGGCATTGTGGTGGGCATAAGCAGGAACGAACCTTCGTCCAAACTTGGCATAAACTCCTGCCCAATTCCTGGAAACTTATCGCTCGATGCTTGCCATAAAGATGTTTGTCGGAATGATTTCCAACCAACTGTTTCAAATCCTTTTGCTACAAATCCAAAAGTGGTGTTGAAGCCCAACCAAATGGTTACACCAAATATTATAGTGATAATTGGGACCGACATAAATGCCCATCTATTGTCTAATGCCCATCGCAACACCTTTTCGTAGTAAATCACCATCATCCAAAGGATGCCAAGGATTACTCCTATTACCAACATCACAAAGAAGTAGTTGACTGGTAAGCCTGCGTGTGCACCTATGGGGAGCCATTCGGAGGTTAGGAAATATATTACCATTAGTGTGGCAATGGCAATGTTCACCAAATTGGCTGTCTTTTTGCTGTTCCATCTATCTTCAAACATGTTGTTGAGACCGAATAATGACAGCCCCACATACACAATACTACCCGTGATGATTGATAGAACAATGCCCGCTACTATCAGCACAATATTTCCCACTTTCTTGATCATCTTAGAGGTGATTCTCCATGAGAAAATATAGTAAGCCAACGTGGGCAACACTGCAATACCCAGCACAAAAGCCGATATTAGCGCAAATGTTTTGGTGTATGCCAAGGGTTTAAATAGTTTTCCCTCCTGAGCTTCCATCATAAACACGGGGATAAAGCTGATAACCGTGGTGAGCATAGCTGTGAGAACAGCTCCCGACACCTCTGCCATGCTTTTATAGATGAGGCTGACCAATGGTTTGCCTCGTTTTATATCTTTGTTTTCTTCCAAGCCCATATGCCTGATGATATTTTCGACAAACACCACCCCCACGTCAATCATAATTCCGATGGCAATGGCAATTCCCGAGAGGGCAACGATATTGGCATCAATATTCATGTAGCGCATGATGATGAAGGTTATCAATACGCCGATGGGTAGGATGCTTGATATGACTATTGATGCACGTAGGTTGAGCACTATCACTATCACCACAATTATTGAAATAAGCACCTCAAGAGTGAGGGCAGATTCGAGCGTGCCGATGGTTTCATTAATCAATCCTGTGCGATCGTAAAAAGGTACGATAGTTACTTTCGATACTGTTCCGTCGGCTAAAGTTTTTTGAGGAAGCCCCGACTCCAATTCTTCTATTTTGGCTTTAACATTGTCTATCACATGCAATGGATTGGAGCCATAGCGTGCTACTACCACGCCTCCCACGGCTTCCACTCCCTCTTTGTCTAGCCCACCACGGCGAGTGGCAGGACCAAGATTGACAAAGGCTACATCTTTGATTTTTACTGGTGAGCCATTGCGTACTGTGACGACAGCCTCTTCAAGGTCTGCCACATTTTTGACGTAGCCCAAGCCTCGCACCAAATACTCTGCCTTGTTTATCTCAACCGTTTCGGCACCTATATCTAAGTTGCTGCTTTGCACTGCGTGCACAATATCGCTTATTGATACATTGAAAGCCCTCATCGAGTTGGGGTCAACTTCTATTTGATACTCTTTGACGTATCCGCCAACGGATGCCACCTCGGAAACGCCCTCCGAAGCTGATAGTGCATATCTAACTTGATAGTCTTGAATGGAGCGAAGCTCTTCGGGGTCCCAACCACCTGTGGGTTTACCCGTTTCGGGGTTCCTGCCCTCAAGGGTGTACCAATATATCTGCCCCAAGGCGGTGGCATCGGGTCCCAAAGCGGGTTGCACACCATCGGGCAGGGTGCCTGCAGGAAGTGAATTGAGCTTCTCTAATATTCTGGAGCGACTCCAATAAAACTCCACATCATCATCAAAAATGATATATATAAACGACATTCCAAACATGGAAGAGCTTCGTATTGTTTTCACTCCCGAGATGCCCAGCAATGAGGTGGTTAATGGATAGGTGATTTGGTCTTGAATATCCTTTGGCGACCTGCCCATCCACTCGGTTGCAACAATCTGTTGGTTTTCTCCAATATCGGGGATTGCATCCACTGGAATGGGATCTTTTGGAAGAACACTTTTCCATTGAAATGGAGCTGTAGATATGCCCCATATGATTAGGGATATCAGTGCCAAGATTGTTATTAGTCTGTTTTTTAAAAAATAATGAATGATTTTGTTTATCATCGCTATGTTTTGTTTGATTTTTTAATTGTTGATTTTCTAAGGGTTAAATATAACGCAAACAGCACAATCAAAGGTGCTATGAACCTTATACATAACTCTTCTTTCTGAAAGTTATAATTCAGAAGAAAGGTTGGTTAATGAGTTGATCATTAGTGAATTAAAAATCAAATGCGATAAATGCAGATATAAGCAAGAAGGCATATATCTTCCATGAATAGTCCCTTGGGGGGAAATTCATCCTGGGGGCATGTTGTGTTTTTTTCGGGCTCGTTTAGTGAGAATAAATCATTAATAGTGAACCAATTGTTCTCCATAGAACTCAACAGAGAGATTGGAATTGTGCTATTTGTTTGATTTTGAAACTCGTCAGTAGAAATTTCTAGAGTGTCAAAATGGCAGCAACTAGCCTGATTTATATCAATGTCTGTTTCTGATGGTTGTGTGAAATGGTTTTCCTCAACCATGCAGCACGAGTGGTCGTTGTTGTCTTGAATTAGATTGAGCGAAAATAATTTGCCGCCACAAAAATGCATTGCAACAACAGGGTGTATTGCAACGAGCATCATTATGTGCAGCAAAAATATTGAAACCGCTCTTTTCATTAATCCTTAACTTTTAAGTTGTGTGACTGTTAAACAACAATCTGTGATAATTGTTGACAAAAAGATGTTTTTTGTCTCTTATTTGCAAATTGTTTTTGAATTCTTATACTTTTAGTGCTCAGGTAGGATGATTTTTGTGTATTAGATTTTGTGATTTATTCTCTCGGCAAGTGCTATAAGGCTTAAATTTAGAAATTTAGCTTCATGTCATGTTACATAAGGCACAAATAACAAAACCGCACCAATTTTACCTGCCCGAGAGGCACTATTCCCCAAATCGAGCCTTTTTCATTTCTCCTTTTTGATGAAAACAAACTTGAAGGTTGAAATATTTTGTAACTTTACATTTCGATTGTTTAAATAGGTTATCAATTTCCTTAAGTGGAATTGAATAGATGAAAAGTATTAAAGTATGAGTAAGACAAGAAAACCCACTGAGTTGGGTACTGAGAAAATAGGAAAGCTGTTATTTCAATATTCTCTTCCTGCGATTATAGCAATGACTGCTGCGTCGCTATATCATATCACTGACAGCATATTTATTGGTCATGGTGTGGGTGCTTTGGCAATTTCGGGATTGGCAATTACCTTCCCTTTCATGAACCTAGCTGCTGCTTTTGGATCATTAGTGGGTGCAGGGGCAGCCACGTTGCTCTCTATCAGAATGGGGCAAAAGGATTATGAGTCGGCAAATATTATTTTAGGCAATGTGATTACCCTAAATGTTGTAATTGGGGTCACCTTTTCGGTATTGTCATTGCTTTTTCTTGATTCAATATTGCTGTTTTTTGGTGCTAGCGAAACGACATTGCCATATGCAAAGGCTTTTATGCACGTTATTTTGATTGGTAATGTTTTCACTCATATTTATATGGGGCTCAACGCCTTATTGCGATCTATAGGAAGACCTGAGAAGGCTATGTTTGCAACTATTATGACGGTTGTGATAAACTTAATATTAAATCCTCTTTTTATTTTTGGATTTAAGTGGGGTATTCAAGGCAGTGCGTTGGCAACAGTTATTTCGCAAATAATAATGTTGATGTGGCAACTCAAATTCTTTAGCGACAAAGGAAGTTTTATATATTTCAAAAAGGAATCATTTAGGCTACGAAAAAGGATAGTGAAAGAGACTATTTCTATTGGCGTGTCTCCCTTTTTTATGAATGCTGCGGCAACCGTTATTGTGATTGTTGTAAATCAGGGGCTAATTCGCACTGGTGGCGACTTAGCTGTTGGTGCCTATGGCATTATAAATCGGATAGCTTTTTTGTTTGTGATGATTGTGATGGGTTTCAACCAGGGTATGCAACCTATTGCGGGCTATAATTTTGGTGCCAAACTTTTTTCGAGGGTTGACGAGGTGTTGAGAAAAACCATCGTCAGAGCCACATTGGTTACTACAACGGGCTTTTTGATAGGTGAACTTTTTCCGCGAGCTGTTGCATCAATCTTTACTAATGATGTTGAGTTGATAAATCTATCGGCAAATGGAATGCGAATAGTGTTTATGTCATTCCCAATCATTGGGTTTCAGATGGTTACTGCCAATTTTTTCCAAAGTATTGGTATGGTCAAGAAATCAATATTTATGTCGCTGAGCAGGCAGCTACTGTTTCTATTGCCTTGCTTGCTTATTCTTCCATACTATTGGGGAATAAATGGGATATGGTATAGCATGCCAATTGCAGATACAATTTCAAGTGTGATTGCAGCAATATTGCTTATTCGTCAACTCAAAACTTTTAAGAAATCGGCTTTGATTGACTCTATATAATGATGTGAAAATAAATAACTATAATCTTATGAAAACAAATTATGCTATCAACATTGGACGACAACTAGGAAGTGGAGGTCGTGAGATTGGGAAAAAATTGGCTGAGTGCCTAGATATTCCGTTCTATGATAAGGAGCTAATAACCATTGCTTCTAAAGAGAGTGGGCTCGCAAAGGAGTTTTTTGAAAGAGCCGACGAGAAAACAGGTTTCCCATTCACAAGTGCATTGTTTGGGCTTCGATCAACATTTATTGGTGATGAATATATTGACAATTATCTTGGCAACGAATCGCTTTTTAGGATTCAAAGTGATGTTATTCGTGAGCTGAATAACAAAGAGCCTGGTGTTTTTGTTGGTAGATGTGCCGATTATATCCTTAGAGATAATCCTCTTGCTATTAATATATTTGTAAGTGCCGACTTGCAAGATAGAGTCAAACATATTGCCGAGCGCAATCAGCTTACAGAAAAGAAGGCTAAGGAGCTAGTTGAAAAAACTGATAAACGACGGGCTAGTTACTACAACTACTACACCAGCAAGAAGTGGGGAAAGGCTGATTCATATCACCTTTGCTTCAACTCATCCATAGGTATCGAAAATAGTGTGGAGCTGATTGAGCAATTTGTGAAAAAGAAGATTGGTAATATTTTATAATAAAAAGCTCGTAAATCTATTTTCAATATTAATCTGCTGATGAAGTATGTATGAAGTGTCACAAACTAATATGTAACAAAGTTGCAGAGTAAGATTGAAATAGAAATACGAGCTAAAAAAATAGTTATTATCTGATTTCGTTTATTTTCTCATCATCATATTCATTAAGCCTCCACCATTTTTAACATCGGTGAAACCCAATTGACGTAGGATGGCTTGTGCATATGCCGAGCGAGCTCCTGATGCACAATAGAGAGTAATATCTCTGTCTTTATCGCCAAATTCTTCGATTCTTGCTTCAATATCATCAAGGCAAATATTGATTGCATCTGGATGATGACCGCCTAAGAACTCCATTGGGGTGCGAATATCTACAATTAATGGAGAGGTTCTGTCAACATCTGTTTCTGTTTTAGATGCCTCTTTGGATTTGCTATCTTCTTCAGTTCTCTCATCGCCTATTGTCTTCTTTTCCAATTCGGGCATTTTCACCTTTATGGTTTCAAAGCCTACCGACCATTCTTGTCTTTGAATCGATATAATACCTCCCGAGATGTTCCACACTTTGTCGAAGCCAGCGCCTTTCAAAACTCTAAGTGCTTGATGTCCTTGCTTTCCAATTTCGTCATACACAAGAATGCTTCTTCCTTTGGGGATTGTTTTTAATTCGTCAATTAATATCTCAAGTGGAATATTGCGTGCTTCAAGAATGTGGCTCTTTTCGAAAGAGAACATATCTCTAACATCTATGAATATTGGGTTCTCTTTTTCCACAAGTTCATCAAGTTCGGCAACAGTTACAGAGGGGCTGTAGCCACTAATTTTGTTTTCGGCCGTAAAGGCTGCCATGTTAATTGCATCATTGGCTGTTCCAAGTGGGGGAGAGTATGCAAAGTCTGCATCCGAAAGATCATAAATCTTCATTTTTCCAGCTATTGCTGTGGCTATAACGTCTAGTCGTCTGTCTGCGCCTGCATATCCTGCTGTTTGTCCACCAAGTATTTCACCTGTCTCTCGGTTATATACCAACTTAACGGTTACTTGCTGCGAACCAGGATAGTAGGTAACGTGGTGCTCTTTGTGAACCACCACCGAATCGGCTGGCAATCCCAGTGAACGTGCATGTTTGAGTGATAGTCCTGTTACTCCTGCAACGGCTTTAAATACTCTTAATATTGAGGTACCCATTGAGCCTTTGTAGGCGTGTTTTGCACCAAAGATGTTTTCGGCTGCAATTCTTCCTTGTCTGTTTGCAGGTCCGGCAAGAGGAATTCTAACTCTATTACCCGACACACGGTGCTCAATTTCAACCATGTCGCCAGCTGCATATATGTCTTCGTCAGATGTTTGCAAGTATTCATCGACAAGCAAACCGCCTGATTCGCCTATCTCTAGTCCTGCCTCTTTAGCCAATTGAAGAGTTGGACGAACACCGATTGACATGATTACCATGTCGGCATTAACAACGGTGCCATCGCTTAGCTTCACTGTCTTGGGTTTTATATCTGTAACGCTTTTCCCTGTGTAAATATCAACGCCATATGATTGCATTTCTTGCTCAATGAATCCTGCAATTTCAGCATCCATAACCGACATCACATGTGGCATCATCTCCATAAGATTTACTTTGATTCCTCGGTGTGCTAATGCTTCAACCATTTCTAAACCAATGAATCCACCACCAATCACAACTGCCTCTTTGGGTTTTTTTTCGGTTATAAAGTTTTGAATACGATCCATATCGTTGAGCGTCCACAGTGTGAATACGTGGTCAGAATCTGCTCCTTCTATTTGTGGTTTTATTGGTCTGCCACCTTGTGCCAGAATCAACTTATCGTATTCGTAAGTTTTGATTTGTCCAGTGTGAACGTGAAGTGTTTTCACCTCTTTCTGCTCACGGTTGATAGTAGTTACACGCGTGTTGGTGTGAACTTTCACCTGATATTGATTGTAGAAGCTGTCGGGACTTTGAAGAATTAGTTTTGAACGACTTTTAATATCTCCACCTATATAATAGGGTAACCCGCAATTTGCAAAAGAGATATCTGGTCCTGCTTCAAACATTGTTATTTGTGCATCAGGAGACATTCTTCTTACTTTTGCCGCAGCCGTTGCACCTGCTGCAACTCCGCCAACGATAATGATTTTTTCCATCTTAATGAATTGTGATATATGTTTTGTTATTTATTTTGTCTTGACGTTCTTCTTGTTGCCACAAAAATAGGAATAAAATAGATATCCACAAAATATGTATATGTCTTCATATATTATATAGTAATTATTCATATCGTATAGTTTGGGTTTATTGAAAGAGTGATTTCATTTTGATGGTATAGTAATCTTGTATTGTGGTTTTCTAGTCAATATATCTGGTTCTAGTTATCATGCCATCAAGATGTTTGATTATTTTTGAATATCTGATTTTCATGTATGATGATTTTATAGTACTCTCCACTTTTCTAATAAATTTTGGTTTTGACTTGTCGTATAATTGTAGTAGTACTTGATCTACAACCACCTCGTCAGATATAGGCTCCATATCTATAATATTAAATTTGAACTTACTATTGTTGTTGTCCATCATAGTTTTAAGCAATTTCATTCGCTCATAGGCATTAATGCGACTCATTTCAAATAGATATTCTCCATTCTCGTGGTCATCATTAAATAGTTTGTTGTACTCATTGTTGTCAATTGACCTTACGCATAGATATTTGCCATCTAATGTGAATCTACTGTAGTTGTGTTGGATATATGATATAAAATTATTGTATGCTTCATTAATATTGATTTGGTTGTCAAATATATTTTTGAATAATTCATAATCCCATTCATTCTCCATGAGTATATTTTTTCTTTCAGGGTCTTTTTGTTTTCTCATTTCATAAGCTTTATATTATAAAAAACCACTCATATTATATGGTGAGTGGTTTTTGTTTATTGATTTGTATCAGACACAACTTTATTGTAATAATATATCGTGAATCATTGGAGTTATCACCTCACGAATGTTGGTTGCTGATATTCGATGTTCATCATCAAATGAAAATGAGTTGTTAGGATTGTAGAGGGATTTAAATAAATCCTTATATGAAAACAGCTCATCTCGTGTAGCAAAAAATCCATAGGTGTTATTGAAGTCAAATGAGTCTATCTTGATAGAGGTTTCTATATCTTCATATTTATTCAACTCTTTGTCCGAAATATTTGGCATTATTCTCTTGCTCAATTGCTCTGATGGTTTCATGCATGGGTTGATTAATATTTTTGTAATTCCACTACAGCCCATTGCAATAAAAGCGCCCATTGAAGAGGCGACTACGAGATTGATATTTTAGCTCTTATAATCTCTCTTGCTTGTTCAATATTTTCAATCATTGTTGAGGCACAGCCATAGTTGTTACTAAAACTGTGTGTCACTACGTTGAAAGAATTATTTAGTGCTTTGGAAAGCTCCTTTCCTGTATTTGAGTTCTTATCGGAACCATATCCGTGTATATATAGGATGTTTGTCATTTCTACATGTTTTATTGTTTGCTAAATCTTATATATCCTATTATACCAGAAAACTGAGTTTTTATTCACTTTGAATATTTAAAAATATGCAAATAAGACAAAATAAAGATTATGGGTGTACTGGGTTGTAGAAACACGATAAAAAGCTAACAAAAAAAGGACAAACATGCATTGCACTATTTGTCCTTTGTGTATATGTGTGTGATGAGGCGTTAATTTACTATGACCTCATTGAGATAAGTGTCAAGTATCTCTTTTGCTTTTTGCAATTGTTCGGGTGTGTTCTGTGGAACATCGTTAAGTTCGTAATCCCATCCCAAAGATTCCCATTTGTGAATACCCAATCGGTGATAAGGTTGTATCTCAAGCTTTTCAATATTGTCAAGTGGTTTTAAAAACTCACCAAGCGAGTGCAGATATTCTTCTTTATCTGTATATCCAGGTAGTAGCACATATCGTGCCCACACTCGTTTGCCTATTTGTTGAAGATATTCTGCCATTTTGAGTGAAGCTCTGTTTGATGCACCTGTGACTCTTTTGTGTGCCTCGTCGTCCATCCCTTTAAAGTCGAGCAGCACAAGATCGGTATATTCAAGTAATTCCTTCACGTCTGATGTTAAGTAGCTACCATTTGTATCAATACAGGTATTGAAACCTTCTTCTTTTAGCATTTTGAAAAGAGGGATTAGCGCCTTTGCCTGCATCAATGGCTCGCCTCCCGAAACCGTGATGCCTCCAAGCTTTCCAAAGAAAGGGCGTTGGCTTCTAGCCATTTTCATTATTTCCTCATATTCATATAGGCGAGATTCGCCCGTTTTGTCAATGGTGTCAGGATTGGCACAATATAAGCACTTGAAGTTGCATCCTTGAGTGAATAGTACCATTCTTACTCCAGGACCATCGTAGGTGCCTAATGACTCAACCGAATGAAGTCTAATCATAGCTGTAAATGTATAAAATGTTGGATTATTGTATTCTAGTAAATAAAAGAGGTAACCATTTCAACAACTTGTGTTAGTTAGGTTACCTCTTTAGTATGTAGTAGTTTTATCTATTCTTTTTCTCGAATATATTACATGGTTTCGTGGAAACTACGTGAGATAACTTCCATTTGTTGAGCACGTGTCAAGCGAACGAAGTTTACTGCATAGCCCGAAACACGAATAGTCAATTGTGGATATTCTCCTGGATTTTCCATTGCATCTTCAAGCATTTCTCTATTTAGCACGTTTACGTTTAGGTGATGTGCATTTTTCGAGAAGTAGCCATCCATAATGCTCACTAGGTTTTCAGTTCTTTGATTGTCTGTTGGTCCTAATGTTTTTGGAACAATTGAGAATGTGTTTGAAATTCCATCCATAGCGTTCTCATAGTCAAGTTTTGCAACCGAGCTTAGAGATGCTAAAGCACCGTGTGAGTCGCGTCCGTGCATTGGATTGGCACCTGGAGCAAATGGAACACCTTCGGCACGACCGTCAGGAGTTGCACCAGTTTTTTGACCATAAACCACATTTGATGTGATTGTCAAAATACTCAATGTTGGTTCGGCATTCTTATATGTAGGTAGCTTTTGCAATAGTGAGTTGAAATAAATTGGAATTTCGCGTGCAAATGTATCAACGCGGTCATCATCATTTCCATAGAATGGGAATTCGCCTTCGATGCTGAAATCTTTTGTAATTCCGTTTTCGTCACGCACTGGTGTCACTTTTGCATATTTGATTGCTGAAAGTGAATCGGCTACAATGCTAAGTCCAGCCACACCATATGCTAGGTTGATATGTGGATTGGTATCGATAAGTGCCATTTGCGATTTTTCGTAATAGTACTTGTCGTGCATGTAGTGAATGATATTCATTGAGTCTGCATACACACGAGATACCTCTTTCATTGCAAGTTTGAAATTATCCATTACTTCGTCAAAGTCAAGTGTCTCTGATTTTAGTGCTGGAATTCCAGTGATAACTTGTTTGCCCGAGATTTCGCAACGACCTTCGTTAACAGCCAGCAAAAGTGTTTTTGCTAGGTTGCATCGAGCACCGAAGAATTGGATTTGTTTTCCAATTTCTTGATACGAAACGCAGCATGCAATTCCGTAGTCGTCGCTGCAGCGGCTCTCTTGCATCAAGTCGTCATTTTCGTACTGAATTGATGATGTGTCGATTGAAACCTTAGCGCAGAATTCTTTAAATCCTTCGGGTAGGCGTTGTGACCACAGAACCGTCATGTTTGGTTCGGGTGATGGTCCTAAGTTGTATAGTGTTTGAAGGAAACGGAAAGATGTTCTAGTCACTTTGTGACGTCCATCTGCCATTGTTCCACCAATTGCTTCGGTTACCCAAGTTGGGTCGCCAGCAAAAATTTGGTCATAAGCACTCATTCTTAGGTGACGCACCATACGCAATTTAATTACGAATTGGTCGATTAGCTCTTGAGCATACTCTTCGGTTATCAAACCTGCTTTGATGTCGTGCTCAATATAAATATCAAGGAATGAAGAAACGTTTCCTAGAGACATTGCTGCACCATCTTGCTCTTTCACGGCAGCCAAATATCCCATATACACCCACTGAACAGCCTCTTGTGCTGTTTCGGCAGGGCGAGATAGGTCTAATCCATAGATTGTTCCAAGTTCTTCAATATCTTTTAATGCTTTAATTTGCTCTGAAACTTCTTCACGAAGACGGATGCGCTCGTCGGTCATCGGACCTTTAAGCGTTCTTTTGTCTGCCTCTTTAGCTTCTATAAGTTTGGTAGTTCCATATAGTGCCAAACGGCGGTAGTCTCCAATAATACGTCCACGTGCATAGTTGTCAGGTAGTCCTGTAAGAACTCCAAGAGAGCGGAAGGTTCTGATTTCACTTGTGTAAACATCAAATACTCCGTCATTGTGTGTTTTGGCGTATTTAGTGAAAATCTCTTCTACTTTTGGGTCAACTGTGATTCCTTGTTCTTCACAAGCTCTTTTCACAACCGAATATCCGCCGTAAGGTTTCATTGCACGCTTAAGGAGCATGTCTGTTTGAAGACCTACGATTAGCTCGTTGTCACGATCTATGTATCCAGCTGCATGAGATGTGATAGTTGATACTGTTTCGTTGTCGATTGCACGAACTCCGTTGTTGTCGCGCTCTTCTTTGATTGCATCCATGCAAAGCTTCCACATGTTTTTTGTGCGTTGTGTAGCTTCTGTCAAAAATGATGCATCACCATCATAGGGTGTGATGTTTTTTGAAACAAAATCACGTACGTTAATCTTTTCTTGCCAGTTTCCTGAATTAAAATTAGCCATAAGTTTTTTGAATGTATATTTTAAAGTTTGATTATTTGTTTTGCCTTTATGATTCTTATGTTGTAAAACATGTCTATGATTTTCTGAATACAAAAGTAATACTTTTAATTGTATTTTTTACTATTGTTTTTCTTCTTTGTTTTACTTATATTCAAAGGGTTGCGCTTTTCGGACTTTTTAATCTCAATAGTGTTTTATCCAAAAGTAGTAAATGGTAATTTGTAGTGTGCTTGATTGGTGAAAATGTAAGTAGTGGCTATATATTCTAACTATTTGTAAATGTAGTGATGAGTTTGATATTAAAATGATTCCAGGTTAATCATTGTTAAGGTTGGGATGTGTTTGTGCTATATTATAAGATTAGAGCTGAAAGTGTTGATATTGTTAATCAAAACCTTCAGCTCTAAAAAAATAATTGCACTTATATTTATTAAGAATTATAGCACTCGGTTCACTAATACCTCACCCGCTGCGTTTATAACTTCAAGCTTTAATTCTTTTCCTTTTTTCTCTAATACCATCACTGTGCCACCTGGTTCGCGGTTGCCTCCGCCAATAATAACTGGGAAGTTGTTTTTCTCAACACCCTTCTCAATCACCTCATGTCTGTGGGTGTGTGCATTTAGCGAAACATTAAATGGGGCTTTCTCCAAGATTGGAATCCACAATTCGGAGCATGGAGTGTATGAATCTAGATTTCTGCCAAAAAGAGGAATGTGATGTATCAATATTCTTTTGTCTGCTTTCTTGAATGCTTTCGATTTTAGTTCCGTTTTCAAAAACTCTGCTTGGTCTAGTCTGTGCTGTGTGAAATCGTTCATATCATAATATACCCAATGATCGTCTGGTTTGTCTTCGCCACAGTCGAGCAATACAAATCTTGTGTCGCCAACAGAAAATGCGCTGTATGAGCGGTCGTTCATTCTTCCTAGGTAGTTCCACAACAGTGGAGAGTATTCTCCTCGTGTTTCATGATTACCACGGATAAAAATTGATGGAATCTCGTCGCTTTTGATTAGAGGTGTGTATGTTTGTAGTCTGCCCACAATGTCATTTTCCACTTCCACGTCGTCAAAACAGTCACCATTAAAGATTACCATATCATATGGTTTTGTATCAACAAGGGCGTGAAGTTTTTTGAACATAGCCATGTTGCTGTGAATATCGTTATACACGATTATTCTAAAGTCTTTTATATCATCACTCCAAGTTGTAAATGATTTAATATCAGTTCTAACGGTGTCGCCAAATTCTTTGTAGTAGCTAGAATAGCGTGTTATTTCTTGCGATACTGCTCTGTAGTAGTATTTTGTGCCAGGCTTAAGATCGGCAAGTCTTATTCGATTAATTTTATTGTTTGCAACCATTTCTCCCTCTAGAAAAGTTCTTGCTCTTTTCATATTGTTGGGGTCGGTGCCATATTCAACCCAGCTTCTGGCAGGCACGTTGGTTAGCCACATCACTGTCATTTCGTTTGTTCCAGGATTCTGCAAGTATGGAATAGTTCGCATAACTTGGTCGGCAGGTGTTTTGATTCTTACATCCACAAAGATGGGTCTATGGTCTGATGCTATTTCATCATTAATCACATGTGCTCTAAATTTTCCATAAGTCTCGCCTTTGCCTTTGTAGCCCAATACGTAGTCTATTGTTACTTTAGGATCTATGGATGGAAATGTTTTTGCATTGGGGTTCGACAATATTTGCCAGTCCGATTCTTCAAGCCACTTTATTGGTTCATCTTTGGGTTCGGCATTCAAGTCGCCCATCAAGAATACAGGTTTGCTGTAGTTCTTAATTGCATTAGTTATTATTTTCATCGATTCTAATCGCTCTTCATTAGTTAGAGAGAGGTGGGTGTTGACCACAACGTATTTTTCTAATTCAACAATTAGTGCGGTTCGTGCTTCTCTTTCGCCAGGTAGGCTAATCTTGTGCGATTTGATAGGCTTCTCCTTAGTGAGCATTCCGTTTCCATATTTGCCACCATCGTGCAGTATGGAGTAGCCAAATGTGGCATGCATGCCTGTTTGTTTTTCAAGCAGATCCATTATGTCGATATTGCCGCTTCTGTTTACCACGCTGTCCACCTCCTGAAGTCCTACTACTTCGGGGTTTATATCCATAATAAGATTGCCAATGCGTTCTATATCTATTTTATTGTCCATACCCTCGCCATGTTGGATATTGAAGCTCATAAGACGTTGGGTGTTTTCTCGTTGCGAGAATGATTGCTGTGCATGTACACTGCCAAGCGTAATGCTTAAAATTGATAGAAAGAGAATTAATCTGTTCATCTTGTTGTTTATGCTTTATTTATTAAATTGGTTTCAAATAGGTGATAACCTCTGTGGGCTAACAGGATATACAAATGTACATAAAAAAACTAGGAACTAATGTCGCCATCCGTTCCTAGTTGGTATGAAAACTTTAAAAAAATCAAACTAAGGCAAAATGAGATGAAATGTTATGGAGGTAAACATACACTCTTGCATTAGTTTTCTAAATTGCTGCCCCAAATTAAAATAAAAAGTTTTGTTTGAGCAAAAGTTTTTTATGATTAATTTTTAAATAGGGTTTTATTATTTGGCTTGTACCGAATTTTCGTTAGAAAGCCTAACTTGCACATCATTTTCCACATCAAATCCATTGTCGAAGTGATTGTTTTCAATCGTAATATTTTCAACCTTCTCAAATAAAAATGGGTGCTTGTTCCAATGAAATGGCTCGAAATCGTTGTTGTGAATGATAGTGTTATTTCTAAACACAAGCCCATTTGTTGATTTTGCATAGAGTAGGGGACGATCGAATGTTTCGAATGTATTATTCTCTATCACGATTCCGGAATGGAAAAACTTTTCTTGTTCTTCAAGATTGGGTATCTCGGGATAGATAGAGATGATAGCATTTGTGAATTGATAATTTGCAGTTAGCGAGTTTATGAATTTGTTGTTTCTTATTGTCACATCTTTGCAAGCTCCCGTTTCGTACCAGCCATTGCAATCGCCACAAAGCAATATTGCAGTGCCATGGGTGTGATCAAAAACATTGTTTTCGCAAAGCACTTTTTTGGGTGTGCTAAATAGTGAGCCTCGTGCTCTATTGTTTCTAACAATATTGTTCGAGAATATTACTTCAGGTGTCCAGGTGAGGTTTTCAATTCCATATTTGCCCTCTTCAGATATTTCGATTGGGAGTTCGTCTTCAAAAGTTATTTCAAATTCTTTGGCTCCAAACTCTGTGGGTTTGTCTATCGCTTTGATTGTTGCAACACGATTGGTGTGATTGCCCACTAATTCCATTTTTGATGATTCCACAAACTGCACTTCATCACCTTGGTCAGCCCATTTAAAGCCCCATGCTTGTGGATGCATATATCTAGCCTGTAGTGTTTTATTATCAATTCGCTTGATTATGCGCAAATAGGTTCCATGAACATTGATGGCATCGTCAGCCATGCCCTCATAGAGTCCATTAATAGATTTGATAACCCCTTTGCATGCCGAAAAGTGTGTAGCATCGGCTTGGGTTGTAAAATATCTGGGGTCGTCATCGCCACGCAGACATACCGAGAACCCATCGAGGGTGATGTTTTCGCTCATTTGTGCCAATAGTGCCATTCCTTCGGCGTAATGTACTGTCACGTCATTAATATATGTGTCAACGCATTCGCTTATTAAGATTCCTGGAGTTGGTCGGTAATATGACCTAAGTGCAAATCGTTCTCCTTGGGTGGTGTAGTTGGCTTGGTGCCAGCCCTCAAGCAGTAGTTTGTTGGGTTCTATTTCTACAACTTTTTCAGGATTAAAAGCGATATCGCCTCTTTGATATGTGAGGGTTCTGTCGCTATTAAAGCCCATTGAGGATATGGGTTGTAGTTCATATCCCTCTCCCACAACAATTAGTTTGCCGTCATCAATTCGGTAGTTTCCCTGGGGATGAATAATGGCTTCAACGTTTCCATTTTCTATATCTACGCCTGTTACCTCTAGTTGACGTAGGGCGGGTAGTTCAAAATCTATCGAGAGATTTTTGATTTTCACATTATTTGAGTTGAGTAATGCAAAAGGTACCATTCGTCCATGAAAAATAAACTCTGAGCCTTGGCCATCAATTGTTATGTTCTCTAAATCTTCTATTGCAAATCCTACTCTTTTAGGGTTCGTTTGGTCGTGGTTCGAAATATAGTATTCGCGTTCAAACGAGCCTTCTTCATAGAAATCATATCTCCCCTTTTGGAATGTCACCACAATGGGTTTGGAGTCACTTCGGGTTGAAAGTTCTTCTATCATTTTCACTACTGCGGGTGATGCGTTTTCGCCACTGTTTGCCACTGTTCCATAGTCTTCAAAAGATATGGTTGTAGTGGGTCCATTTGTGCATCCAATAATTATTGTAGCAAGAAATGCTAGTAATGCTTTTAAATGTCTAGTAATCATTTTATTATAATTCTTGTTTTTTCTCTATATCTTCCTTTATAGTGGGTAGTTGTTTTATTAGTTCCTCATTCATTACGAAAGCTTGGTTTGACTGGAATGAAATTTTATTGCCTTTTCTCACATTCATCATTTTGTAATAGATGCCTCTCATTGCTGTGAAAGCTGAGGTGTTGAACGTTTCTGCTATTATTTTTGATTTTGCTTCTGAGTATGCTTGATATTCCTGCAAAGTTATTTGTTTTCTATTTCCAAATATCTTTTTTAATGTAATGTCTTCTAGGTTTGTCTCTTCTATTATAAGGGGGGTAGACTTTTTCTTTTTCTTGCCTTTGTCAACTATTTTTATTAAATAATCGTCTCGCCATAGTTGACGGTAGTGTTCTACCTCATTGCTGTCGCTAAGAATTTCAATAATTGCTTCTACTAGTGTCAGGTAATCAACATTATTGGCTTTCGCCACAAATTTCTCTTCATAATACTCTTCCTTTTGTTCCTCAAGATTCTCAATCAAATCTTCAAGGTGCTCTTTCAGAAATTCAATTCTCAATTGATCTATATCGTCATAAATTTCGTTGTCATAAAAGAAAATATCAATATGTTTGTGTTCATATATATCCCTAAGATCTGCCATCGAAAGCAAGTGAAGATGCTCTAGCTCCATTGTCTTATTACGCTCACTTAGGTAGTCTAGCTTCCGCCTATGTTCATCTAGGTCTAAGCCATTGATTGAATATGTGAAGTTGCCTTCTCCCATATTTTTCATCAGTGCTTCCACTATATCTACTGCCATGAAATATGGTTGATTTTCGGTTTGGGTGTAGCTTATTTCATTGTTTTTGTCTCGAAATATTATATCTATTGATGGTAGGTTTGATAGATCCTCCTCGAGCATATAGTGACCCTCTTCAGCAAAATAATAATATGCTAGCAATCCGTTGGAGAGTGCAAATTCTCTTGCTTTGATTACTATATTGTTGATTAGTGCATAATCGGTGGCTATTGCATTTGGTGGCGACCAATATGATATGAGTGATTCGTAGTCGCTTGGAGATAGTTGCAATTTAAGTTGTGAGTATGAAACTCCCGTTGATGCCAAGTCAACTTCTACATATAAAACGCTGAATTTTCCGTTTGTGTGCCTACGTGACACCAATATTTTTGCAAATCTATCCTCTTGCCATGATTCGTTTATTAGGCACTTGTCCACAGGCAGATTGCGCAAGTTGTTGAGTATTCGTTGTTTATGTTTTCTTGAAATCATGTCTTACTTATTTTAGCCAAAGTTAGACATTTTGTTACTATTATGCCAAAAAAGAATACAATTGATAAAAGATCTGGTTTCTGTGATTTATGGCTCTTAAAAAATATTCTATCGGTGAGAATTTCGTTCAATATTGAAATTTGATGGACAAAATATATCGCTTAATTTGTGTTTGCATATATTTGCAATTGAGCGCTTTTTGGTATGTGAATTATGTTTAAAAAATCAGTTAGAATTTGCTTAATTTCTCGTATTTTATTGATGTATAGGTTTATAGGTGGGTTTTTGTTCTTTTGAAAATTTTTTTGTCCGCATTTCGTCATTTGACGATAAGCTTTTTTGGATGAAAAAGTGATGTTTGTGAGCTGTTTTTGTGGGATTTTTATTGTAAATCTGGGCTAAAACACTGTTTTAACTTTAGATAACTATGAAAAAGCGCTAATTGTGTTAAAGTTGTTAGCATATGTGGAGTTCAAAAGTTTGTCGTCATTTGACGATAGACGGATTTTGTTTAAAATGTGCTTATCGTCAAATGACGATAGGCAAAAAGGCTCTCTTTTGTACATGTCAAAAGGTGATGATTGGGTCTTTTTAGTCCCAATGTTTAAAAATAACTAATAGAATTGGTGGATATGCTTGCGAATATGGTTAATTAATGTTGTTGTTGAAGCCTTTATGACAATAAATAGTTTGTCGTCAAATCATTTTTGGCGTGATTTGTTACAAAAAAGCCTATCGTCATTTGACGATAGGCTTATAATGATTAATATTTTTGTATCGTCAAGTGTTTTTAAGCTATAAACACATTGTCGATAAATATAGACTTTCGTCTAATAATGTTGTAGTTATATGAGCATCTATTGGTTATTCACCAATAGTTTTTCTCTTCATTGTTCTTATTCCATATATCATAATTGCTATAAAGCAAATGAAGGGTAATATAAAAGAGACATTAACAGCGGGAAGCCAGCCAATTGTGCCAAGATCAATAATGGTGCCTTGAAGTGGTGGCATTAGTGCTCCGCCAACAATTGCCATAACTAAGCCAGCAGCACCAAGTGTGGAGTCGTCTCCAAGACCTTTTAGCGCTATGCCATATATGGTGGGAAACATTAGCGACATAAAAATAGATGTTGCTACCAAACAGTAGAGCCCCACCATGCCTTCTATAAGTATCACTCCCGAGGTTGTGAATATTGCTCCAATTGCAAAAATTGTTAGCATCAATGATGGCTTCAGATATTTCATTAAATATGTGGCTATGAATCTACTAGAAAGAAATAGCACCATTGCTAGTATGTTGTAGCGTTGTCCTACGGCTTTGGGTATTCCCAAATTTTCGGCATATTGAATGATGAATGTCCAACACATTATTTGTGCTGCAACATAGAAGAACTGTGTCACAACTCCCTCACGATAGTTGTGATTTTTGAATAATCGCTTTGCAGAGTCCCAAGCACTATCTTTTTCGTGTGTCTTTGTTTGTGTGATGGGCATCTTTGTTATTGCTATTATGATAAATACAAGCAACACAATTAGTCCTATAATAACGTAGGGATTGCGAATTATGGCTAAATCGTGTGTTCTAATTCCAGCTTTTTCTACTTCGTTTAAAGTCGAAAACAGTAGATTGCCATCTATATCTCTTGTCTCTGATTTTAGTGATGTTAGAACGTAGTTTGATGCCACAAACATTCCTAGCAGTGATCCCAATGGATTGAATGATTGTGCTAAATTTAATCGTCGAGTTGATGTTGATTCATCTCCCATTGATATAATGTATGGATTGGCTGTTGTTTCTAAAAAAGCTAATCCAAACGTTAGAATATAAAGAGATAATAAGAAATAGGTGAACTCTTCGAATTGTGCGGCAGGAATAAACAAAAATGCTCCAATTGCATAAAGGGCAAGTCCTAGTAAAATGCCTTTTTTGTAGCTGAACTTTCGGATAAATAGTGCAGCTGGTATTGCCATTGTTCCATATCCTCCATAAAATGCAAGCTGCACGAAGGATGCTTTTTTGGCTGGCAATTCCATTATTGTTTGAAATGCTGCCACTAGTGGATTGGTGATGTCATTGGCAAAGCCCCACAGCGCAAAAAGGCTTGTGATGAGAATAAAGGGAAATAAATATTTCTTTTCTACTACTGGTTTCATTGTATATAAGGAGTGTTTGTGAGTTGAGGTCCTTTTAAAAAGTGGAGAGATTGTAGAGAGCGGAGACGCTTTTTAGATTTTCGTCTCCGCAATCATTATTTATGTCAGAAGTGTTTTATTATTTATAAATTGGACCAAAGGTTTGGCATGCTCTATAGTCTGCTCCCTCTTTGTCCATGCCAAATGCATTCCATGCTGCTGGGCGGAAGATATCTTTATCTTCTACATTATGCATATTCACTGGGATGCGTAGCATAGAGGCCATGGTTATCAGGTCTTGTCCGATGTGTCCATAGCTGATTGCTCCATGATTTGCTCCCCAATGATTCATTACCGAATATACATCTTTAAATGGAATCTTGTTCTCGTCGAGGCGAGGCACAAACCATGTGGTGGGCCAAGTTCTGTCGGTGCGCTGATCAAGCAGTGTGTGCACTTCGGAGTCTATTTCAACAGTCCATCCTTCGGCAATTTGCAAAACTGGTCCTAAGCCTTTCACTAGGTTTATTCTGCACATTGTAACGGGCATTCCTCCTTCTGATAAGAAGTTTGATGAATAGCCTCCTCCGCGGAAGTAGTCGCGATTGGCTGGATACCAGGTTGTTGCTTCTAGACACTTTTCAACCTCATCTTCGGTTATTTCCCAAAATGGTTTTAGGGCTGGTTTGCCATCTTTCTGTTGTTGTCCTGTTCCGTCAAGTGTTGTGGAACCTGAGTTGATTAGATGAATTATTCCATCCTTTGCCAAGCCCGTAAGTTCTTTGCCGGTCACTCTCTTCACTGCTTCGGGGCTCCAATATGTTCTCACGTCCGAAAATAGTTGGGCAGTATTGGTCATCAAGTGTCCCATAATCATTGAAACACCATTTAGTGAATCGTTTTCAGTAGCCACTGTGTAGGCTTCTCTTATTCCGTTCCAATCGAATGAACTATTGAGTATTGCTTCCGAGAAATCTCCGTTTGGCATAAAGTCGGTCCATTGTCTTTGTCCCTGAAATCCTGATATTATTGCATTGTGACCAAGTGATTCTTCTTTGAAACCAAGTTCTTCTAGTTTGGGATTTCCAGTCATCAGGTCGCGGATGATGATTGTCATTTTAACCACAAACTCCCAGTCTGCATCTTTCTCTTCTCTGGTTTTTGCTTTTTGTTCTGAGTTAATATCTTCGCCCTCATTTGGTTTGCAGTTCTTTTCGGTCCATGCCATTGCTTTTGCAAACTCTTCTTTGTCATAAATCTCTTCATTAACACGTCTCAATATCTCGGTCATATCAACCGACTCTGTCCTCATTCCCAAATACTCTTGGAAAAAATCGGGGTTAACGATTGAACCTGCAATTCCCATCGAAACACTTCCAATGGATAGGTAAGATTTTCCACGAAGAGTGGCCACGGCTTGTGCCGCTCGTGCGAAGCGAAGAAGTTTGTCGGCAACATCTTTAGGTATGGTGTTGTCGCTCAAATCTTGAACATCGTGTCCGTAAATTCCAAATGCTGGGAGACCTTTTTGTGCATGTCCTGCCAATACTGCTGCAAGATACACTGCCCCCGGACGCTCTGTACCGTTAAATCCCCAAACAGCTTTAGGGTAATATGGGTTCATATCCATTGTTTCCGAGCCATAGCACCAGCATGATGTGACGGTGATGGTGCTTCCTACTCCTTCTCTTTCAAATTTTGCAGCACATGCAGCTGATTCTGCTACGCGTCCGATGGTTGAGTCTGCAATTACACATTCTACCGGACTTCCATCTCCATTCTTGAGGTTGGAGCTAATTAGTTCAGATACTGCATTGGCTAGTGCCATTGTTTTTTCTTCTAGGCTTTCTCTCACGCCTCCTTGTCTTCCATCTATTGTGGGACGGATACCAATTTTAGGATACTTATTCATTGTTGTTTGTTTTAGGTGTTTTATTGTTTATTTAAAATGAATCTCTTTTGTTTACTATTGTATTTAGATATTTCTGTATTTTATTTCCTGTTGAGATAAACTGAGCAGCTAGTGTGCCCATTTCTTTCCAATTTATTCCGATGCTTGAAACTCCGTTGCCAATAATCTCATAAAATGGATTTTCGTTGTATGCTATGATTCCGTAATCTTTACCCATTTCCATTCCTTTGGATTTTGCACTCTTGATGATTTTTACCACATCGGTTTGTTTAATTATGATGTAGCAGTTTCCTTTTTCTATATCCATGGGGACATTGTCGCAGGTATGATAATCAAAGTTGTGATCGGTGCAGAACTTAACAAAAAAGTTGCGACTGCTTTGTGGGTGTGGATGGTTAGGGTTGAGAACAAATGTTAGTTTGTTGTATTTTCTAAGGTCATCTTTTATTTCTAATAATGCATTGTAGAAGTGTTTGTCGAAATCTTGACAAATATATGAGAAGTCGTTTTTATCAAATTTGCCAAAATCGATCAATAGTAACTTGTCTTTTGGAATGCTTGAGAGTTTGGTTGATATTACCTCATTGTCATAATTCATTACAACATATTTGCTATATCTCCCAAAGGATTCGTCTAAAATGGTGTCAAATAAATTCTTATTGTACTGATGAAACCATAAATCTATTTTGTATTCGTCAGATAGGTTTTCAATTAAGTTATTGTATAATGACTCTTTGAAAGGTGAGTATCTGTCTAATAGTAGCAATACATTTGAAGATTGATTGGCTACAAAATAGTTTTTCCCATGAATGGAGTCAATCAAGCCCTTCTCTTTTAGCTTCATCAAAGCTTTGAAAATAGTATCGCGCGAAACGTTGTATTTAGCACTAAGCTTATTTATAGATGGAAGCTTATCACCAATTTTTAGGGTCTCGCTTGATATAGCGTCCTCTATAAAGTCGGTAAGCTGTTGTACTTTTGTTCCTCTATTATTAAACTTCAATTCCATGATAGTGTTGTTACTGTTCTATACTGTTCTGTACTGTCCTGATACGTGTGGCAAAAGTAATTCGATACTGATAGATTAGCAAAAAACGATATATGTTATAAAACATAGATGTTGCTGTTTATTAAAGTCTATAAAAATCGACTGGCAAAGCACTTCGCAGTGTTTTGCCAGTCTACAAAATCAAAAAGTCATATAAGAAATAGAACTATAAATTATTGTGGTTTTTTCAAAATAGTTAATTCTTTATTCATATTCATCTGAGGCTACCACCAATATTGGGGTTTCCATATAATGCATTTGAGTATTGTCGGTGTTGTATTTATATGTCAAATCATATGTTTTCACTTCATCCCAGTCTTTTACCTTTATGGTTAGGTTGACCGAATCAACATCAATTTGTCGCAAACTTTTTAGATTGAAACTAACTAAGCCTTCCGATAGTCTTGTGGATTCGCTATTGTAGGAGTTGTGCCTAAACTCTAGAGTCTTTGTTTCCTCTTCCTCTAGATTTGAATCTGAAATAACATCTACAAGATTGATATAATGAGGTCTTACACCTCCATAATTGAACATGAAGTCTATATTCAAAAAATCATTGGCTACCCATATATAGTTTATTTTGATGGGGTCGTTTCCTATCTCCGATTCATTTTCATGATTGAGCTCAACAATATCTTTTGTTAGAATATTCCATATATCATTGACCTTCACCAAATGATCGTAACCATTATATTCTCCCGAAAGAAGTGTGTAGTTTATAAATACTCGCTGATTATCTTTCGAATTGTATCGAATGTCGGATGCTGCTGGCCAAAGTTTTTTGCCATTGTCTAATTGTAGTGAGTAGTTGTTTTCGCCTATTTTGTTGACTGTTGCTATGTCAACTCTGAACTCACCTAGTGAATACTCATCTTTCTTGTTACAAGAAATTAGCGTTGATAAAATAATTATTGTGCCAATAATTCGTGCTCTCATTTTGTCTTACTTTTTTCATTTCATATATACTTAAGATGAAACAAAATGAAAAACGTTGCACTATTATCAAGAAAAGTTTGATTATTAACAATTATTTACGTGGAGGGTATAGTTTTTCTATCAGGTCTTCACGATTTAATCGCTTTAGCTCTGAGATAATTCTCTTTCTATTCTCCCTTTGGTACCAGAAGAAAAATTGGTGTTGACTTCTTTTTTGTGCATCAGTTTTGGCTGTATACATTTTCTCTAGTGTATAGGGATGATATCCTGTGTAGTATATTTCGGTTGCTAGTGTCATTGGCGATGGGGTGAAGTCCTGAATTTGTTCGAGCCTAAAGTTTAGGTTTTTGGTTATTGCTGCAAGCTCTGCCATATCTTCAGTCGTGCAACCAGGATGTGATGAAATAAAGTAGGGTATAAGTTGTTGATTGAGATTGTGTCTTTTATTGAGATTGTCAAATTTGTTTTTAAACTGATAGAATTGATTGAATGAGGGTTTCCTCATTGTACTTAATGTGGTATCTGAGGTGTGTTCGGGGGCAACTTTAAGTCTACCCGAAACATGATTTGTTATCAGTTCTTTTGTATATTCTTCTGCAGCTTGGTTCGTTGCTTTATCTTTGCTGTTATGCAATAGCATATCATATCTAACTCCGCTACTGATGAATGATTTTTTGATTCCTGGTAGTGCGTCCACAGATTTATATATCTCTAAAAGGTGACTATGATTTGTATTTAGATTACTACACACTTTAGGAAATATGCATGAGGGGCGTTTGCATTTTTCGCAAATATCCAGATTGTTACCTTGCATCTTATACATATTGGCTGAGGGTCCGCCTAGGTCGTTTATATATCCCTTGAAATCTGACATTTGAGAAATCTTCTCAACTTCCTTTAGGATTGATTTTTTAGACCGTGAGGCAATAAACTTTCCTTGATGTGCCGAAATTGTGCAAAAAGAGCAACCCCCAAAACATCCACGGTGTAGATTGACTGAGAATTTTATCATCTCGTAGGCGGGTATGTGTTTGTTTTTATATTTAGGGTGGGGCAATCTAGTATAGGGTAAATCAAATGATGCGTCAATTTCTTGCTCGGTCATTGGTTTAAATGCGGGATTTATTACCAATGTCTTATTGTCAACATCCTGAAGGATTCTTGCGGAAGTTAGCCTATTTGATTGTTCTTCCACAACTCTGAAATTTTTTGCCTGTTTTAGTTTGTCTTTCAAGCACTCATTGTGTGAAAATAATATAGCCTCTTCTTCAAAAATATTTTTGGGCACTTTGTTTTTGTCAACTAGAAAAGCTGTTTGGGGTATGTCATGGATTTCACCAATCTTTCGTCCTTTTCTCATTTCTGTAACTAGCATACGAAGTGGTTGCTCACCCATACCATATAATAATAAATCTGCTTTGGTGTCAGCAAGAATAGTTTTGTGGAGCGAGTCGCTCCAATAATCATAATGGCTCACACGTCTTAGTGATGCTTCAACTCCACCAATTACTATGGGCGAATTAGGATATAAATCTCTAATGATATTTGAATAGACACTCATTGCTCTATCGGGTCGCATATCCGATCTGCCATCGGGGGTGTAGGCATCGTTCGATCTTAGTCTTTTGTTGGCTGTGTAGTGATTAATCATTGAGTCCATCACTCCAGCTGTTACGGCAAAAAACATTCGTGGGACGCCCAGTTTTTTGAAATCTCGTAAGTCATCCCTCCAGTTTGGTTGAGGTATTATTGCTACTCTCAAGCCTTCACTTTCGAGCAATCTTCCAATCACGGCTGTGCCAAAAGAGGGATGATCGATGTATGCATCTCCCGAGAAAAGGATAACATCTACATAATCCCAGCCTCGAAGGTTCATCTCTTTTTTTGTAGTAGGGAGCCAGTCTGTCAATTGATGGGTTACTCGTTTGCTCATAATTTATTTGTTTTGAGTATTTGCGAACTCTTCACTAAGTTTAGTGGCCTTCTCAACCGCCGAGTGAATATTGGCACATATATTATCTTCGCCTATAATAACAGGTATATTTGTTTTTGTTATTTTCTCTTTCACATGTTCACTCACACCCGAAAGAATAATTTGGATGTTCTCCTTTTGAGACTTTCTACATAAATTGGTCAAGTTATTGAGTCCTGTTGCATCAATGAAAGGAACCTTTCTCATTCTTATAATTCTAAAGTTTGCCTTAGTGCCCACTTCTCTCATTATATCATCAAACTTGTTGGCAACGCCAAAAAAGAATGGTCCATCAATTTCATATACTTCCACATCTTTTGGAAGATGAAGAACTTCATCTTCCAAATTGCCCGAGTGCGATTCAATTTCTTTAGAGATATCAACTTTATCAGTAGTTACAGATACTTGTGTGCTTTTCGATATTCTGTTTATAAAAATAAATACAGCTAATATCAGTCCTACTTCAATAGCTATTGTCAAGTCGAACACCACAGTAAGTGTAAATGTAGTTAATAATATTGCCAACGTCCCTCTTGATTGTTTTGCCAGTAGCTTGAAGGATCTCCACTCGCTCATGTTATAAGATACTACAACCAAAACCCCAGCAAGACATGCCATAGGAATATGTTTTGTGAGATTGCCTAAGAATAACAATATCAGTAATAATACAAAACTATGAATTATGCCTGCAACAGGGGTGCGTCCACCATTATTGATATTTGTGGCAGTACGTGCTATAGCTCCAGTTGCTGGAATTCCGCCGAAGAAGGGAGTGATGATATTGGCAACTCCTTGGGCTATTAACTCCATGTTCGAATTATGCTTAGTACCTATTATTCCGTCAGCTACTGTAGCAGATAGAAGCGACTCTATTGCCCCCAGCATTGCTATTGTAAATGCTGAAGGAAATAAAATTCTGATGCTTTCAATATTGAATTTAATAGGTGTGACTTGTGGTAGTTGGCTATTGATAACAAATCGCTCTCCGATTGTTTCGATTCCTTGTATTCCCATGTATTGCTTCATGAAGTAAGCAACAACAGTCATAACTATTATTGCAACAAGCGAGCCTGGAATCTTTTTTGATATCTTGGGAGTTGCAAAGATTATTACCACACTTATAATTCCAATAGCTGATGCCCATAGATTAATAGAATTGAAGTTCTGAAAATATACACCCCACTTAGCAAAAAAGTCAGAAGGTACAGTTTCAATACTCAATCCGAATAAATCTTTTATTTGTGTGGAGAAAATAGTTAGAGCAATACCGCTCGTAAATCCCACAATAATAGGGTAGGGCATAAATTTGATGACGCTACCAAGTTTGAGTACTCCCATCAAAACCAACATTATTCCTGCCAATACTGTAGCTATTGCTAAGCCCGTGACTCCATATTGCTCAACAATGCCATATACTATAACGATGAAGGCTCCCGTAGGTCCTCCGATTTGTACCTTGCTGCCTCCAAGGAGTGAAATTATGAATCCTGCAATGATTGCAGTTACTATACCCTTTTCGGGAGTTACTCCAGATGAAATACCAAAAGCAATAGCCAATGGAAGTGCTACGATACCCACAATAAGACCCGCCATCAGGTCGGCAATAAACTTCTCTTTGTTATAATTTTTTAGAGAAGTAAATAATGCAGGTGTGAAGTCTTTTAAAAAGTTTAATTGCATGAAGTTTTCTGTATAAATGTCTGCAAAGGTACTAATTAAAAGAGAATTAGTCAAGTGAGGTGATAGAGAATAGTGTGTTTAAACGGTAAATACTGAGGCAACTGATGCTGTTAAATAACCCCTTGCTCTACGAGCACACATGCACGTTCTGTAAGGCGGTCATCGCCAAATGGGTTGTATCTTTTTTTGAGACTATTACCGAAAATACTTGCAAAAAGATTATATGCTATTGCTTTTCCTGTTCCCATAAAAGCATCAACAATATGGTATGAAGATGAGTTGGTTTCTCTATCAACAAGTTTTATTAATAACTGTCCCTGCGAGCGTGTTAGCTTGCTCATCTTGGGTTTATATTCGTCGAATAGATACTTTTCCATCTTGTTTAAGTGCTTTTGCCTAGCCTTTTCGTCCGGAAGGGTTTCCATATATTCGTATGTTTCTGTTATAATCATTGCAATTTCCTTAGCGTATGGCAATGTCTTCTTCACGTCTCTAATCAATCTTGTATATTCTGCCTGCTGTCTGTTGCTAGCAAATCTCATAGGCGAATACTTCACAAAATCTCTCAAACCCATACAAGCCACTGTGTCGCCATCAATAATTACGGCTGGATAAACATTTGGCATCAAGTATAGAGAGTTTCTTTGTGATGCAGCCTCAGAGTTGTCAGCATAATATTCTTGTGCAACTGCTTGACTTGCGAAAACAAGGCTCAAAAGAATGAATATTTTGAAAATCTTTTCCATATTGTGAAGCAAAAATAATATTATTGTTTATTTGATGTGTATATTTTAGCGTTAAGTCTAGTTAATTAAAATCCAAGTTTATAGATTGTTAAGTGAAACTTCTACTGTGGCGAACCTATTCACTTTATTTATGCTGGAAAATACTTGTGTCTTTATGTCTTATTATCTGTAAATTAGATTAACTTTGAACTACAAAATCAATGTAATAATGAGAATCAATCATTTAGGTGAACTAGTTCATGTTCAGGCGCAGGAGTATAAGAGTAAAACGGCTCTAAAATATCAAACGCATAAGGGTAAATGGACGAATATGTCGTGGAACGAGCTATCTGTTAAGGTTATGATGGCTGCTCAGGCAATGGCTGAATTAAACATTAAGCCGCAGGAAAATATAGGTATATATTCCCAAAACATGGCTAGATATCTAATAACAGACTTTGCTGCCTATGCCAATAGGGCTGTTATGGTTCCGATGTATGCCACCTCGTCACCCTCGCAGGTTGAATATATAGTGAGGGATGCATCTATAAAAATAATTTTTGTAGGCGAGCAGTTTCAGTACAATAATGCTTATAAGGTACAATCTGAGAGTTCGATAATTAAAAAGATAATTGTTTTTGATAAAAATGTTGTTTTAAAGCCTGAGGACAATACTTCTGTTTATTTTGATGATTTTATCACTACAGGCGACAACTCTGAATCTCTTGCGTTGGTTAATGCTCGATTGAGACAATTGAAAGGGTCTGACCTTGCCACAATTATTTATACATCTGGTACTACTGGTGAACCCAAGGGTGTGATGCTTGATCATGATAACTATATAGAGGCTTTGAAGCTTAACACTGAAAGATTGACTCAGCTTTCTGACAAAGATTTATCTATGTGCTTTTTGCCATTGACTCATATTTTTGAAAAAGCTTGGACCTATCTTTGCTTTGCGAAGGGAATAACCGTTGCCATTAATCAAGATCCAACAAAAATTCAAGAAACTATTAAGCAAATACGACCTACGGTGATGAGCAATGTGCCACGATTTTGGGAAAAAGTGTATGATGGTATTCAAGAAAAAATAGAAACTTCAAGTGGTATTCTCAAATGGTTGTTTCATGATAGTGTGGCAACAGGTAGGAGACACAATCTTGATTTTAAAAATATAGGAAAAAAAGCTCCAATTGGTAACTCGATAAAGTTTTGGATTTATAAATATACCATCTTCAATATCATTAAAAGAGTAGTTGGTATCGAAAGAGGAAACTTTTTTCCTGTTGCTGGTGCGCCATTGTCTGACAGTATTAATGAGTTTATGCAATCAATTGATGTACACATTATCTATGGATATGGATTGACTGAGACGACTGCAACAGTGAGTTGTTTTACCAAAACTGGCTTTGAGATTGGAACGGTAGGAACCGTACTGCCAGGAATTGAGGTGAAAATTGGGGATGATAATGAAATCCTTGTTAAGGGTGATGCTGTGATGAGAGGATATTATAACAAGCCTGAAGCTACAGCAGAGGCTTTTACCGAAGATAGATTTTTCAGAACAGGAGATGCGGGCAGCCTAACGGAGCGAGGTGATATAGTTTTGACTGAGAGGATTAAGGATTTATATAAAACTTCGAACGGTAAATATATTGCCCCTCAGATGATTGAGACTCGAATGACTGAGGATAAATATATCGATCAAGTGGCAGTAATTGGAGACGATCGAAAGTTTGTGAGCGCACTTATTGTGCCAAACTATGAAAAGTTGCGCGAATATGCAGATGAACACAATATTAAATATGAGACTGTAGATGAATTGATGTCAAATGCTGCGATTCATGACTACATCTTTGGAAGGATTGAACTTAAACAGGCACAGTTTACTAACTATGAGAAAATCAAGAAGATAGTTCTGCTACCTCGTCCTTTCTCAATGGAAGAGGGTGAGCTTACAAACACCTTAAAACTTAAACGAAAAGTGATACTTGAAAAATACGCCAGCCAAATAGATACTATGTATAAATAGATTTTTTCGCTATTATCCATAACCTTAGTTGATTATAATTACTGCTTTGCTATCCAACTCATGATGGATTAGTACTGTGAGTTTATCAATAAATTATTATCTTTGCAAGGATTTAAAAAAAAGATAAAATGGAATATAATTTCGGGGAAATAGAAAAAAGATGGCAACAATATTGGGTTGAACATCAAATATATAAAGTTAGAGAAGATAAATCGAAACCAAAGTATTATGTACTTGATATGTTTCCTTATCCATCGGGAGCAGGACTTCATGTGGGGCATCCGCTTGGATATATAGCTTCTGACATTTTTTCGAGATTCAAGCGCCTTCAAGGCTACAACGTCTTGCATCCAATGGGATATGACGCATATGGTTTGCCAGCCGAACAATATGCAATTCAAACAGGACAGCATCCAGCAGTCACTACTCATCAAAATATAGCTAGATATCGTGAACAACTAGATAAGATAGGTTTTTCATATGATTGGGATCGTGAAGTGCAAACTTGTGATCCTAAGTATTATAAGTGGACTCAATGGGCTTTCATTAAGATGTTTCATTCTTATTATTGTAAAATTGATGGTAAGGCAAAACCAATTGACGAGCTAATCGTTCACTTTGAAAAACAAGGCACTGCTGGAATTGATGCTGCATGTGGTGAGGTGACAGAGTTTAGTCCCGAAGAGTGGTTAAGAATGAGTGAAAAAGAACAACAGGAAACTCTAATGAACTATAGGATAGCCTATTTGGGTGAAACAATGGTTAATTGGTGTGCTCAGTTGGGAACTGTGTTGGCAAACGATGAGGTGAGTGATGGAGTTTCGGTGAGAGGTGGATATCCTGTTGAGCAAAAAAAGATGCGTCAATGGCTTCTGAGAGTTTCAGCATATGCACAACGGTTGCTTGATGGATTGGACACAATAGACTGGACCGACTCGCTGAAGGAGTCGCAACGCAATTGGATTGGACGATCTGAAGGTGCCGAAATCAGGTTTACGGCAGGGGGAAACAATATCTCATTTGATGTCTTTACTACTCGTGCCGATACAATATTTGGTGTTACATTTATGGTATTAGCGCCCGAGAGTGAGCTTGTTGAGCAATTAACTACTGAAGAACAGCGTGCTGCAGTAGATCAATATATTGAGAGAACCAAAAAGAGAACCGAGCGCGAACGTATTGCTGACAGGTCGGTAACGGGAGTATTCTCGGGATCATATGCTATTCATCCTTTCACAAATGAACCAATCCCTGTATGGATTTCGGATTATGTGTTGGCTGGTTATGGCACAGGTGCAATAATGGCGGTTCCTGCACACGATAGTCGTGACTATGCTTTTGCTAAACATTTCAATTTGCCAATTGTCCCACTTATAGAAGGTTGTGATGTATCTGAAGAGAGTTTCGATGCTAAAGAGGGCATAATGATAAACTCTGATTTTATGAATGGCATGACTGTTGAGCAAGCTATTCGTAAGGGGATAGATGAGGTTGAGGAGCGAAAACTTGGATACAGAAAAGTGAATTACAGATTGCGTGATGCAACATTCTCGAGACAGAGATATTGGGGCGAACCATTTCCAATTTACTATAAAGATGGTATGCCATATACTATTGATGAAAAGGACTTACCTCTTGAACTTCCTGAAGTTGATAAATTTTTACCAACTGAAACGGGAGAACCTCCTTTAGGACGAGCTAAGGATTGGACATACACACCAATTGAGGGTGGCGAAACATATCCGCTTGAGCTGAGCACTATGCCAGGATTTGCAGGTTCGTCTGCCTACTATTTGAGATATATGGACCCACACAACGATGAGGCTTTGGTTTCGGAAGAGGCTAACAGCTATTGGCAAAATGTGGATCTATATATTGGTGGAACTGAACATGCTACTGGTCATTTAATTTATAGTCGTTTTTGGAATAAGTTTTTATTTGATCTTGGGTTTTCAAGTGTTGCAGAGCCATTCAAGAAATTGGTAAACCAAGGAATGATTCAGGGTAGGAGCAACTTTGTGTATCGAATTAAAGATACCAACACCTTTGTGTCTTTAAATCTTAAAGATCAGTATGAGGTAACTCCAATCCATGTTGATGTAAATATAGTTCACAATGATATATTAGATATTGAAGCATTCAAAAACTGGAATCCTGAGTATAAAACTGCTGAGTTTGTACTAGAGGATGGAAAGTATATTTGTGGCTGGGCGGTTGAGAAGATGTCTAAATCAATGTTTAATGTGGTGAACCCTGATGTAATCGTTGAGAATTATGGTGCCGATACGTTGCGTCTCTACGAAATGTTTTTAGGACCATTGGAGCAATCAAAACCTTGGGATACTAATGGAATAGATGGCGTAAATCGATTCTTGAAAAAGACATGGGGACTGTTTTATAAAGGAGATGACTTATCTTTATCAGATGGTGAGCCCACTAAAGATGAATTGAAAGCATTGCACAAGCTTATCAAGAAGGTTACATTTGATATCGAGCATTTCTCGTTCAACACATCTATTTCAGCATTTATGATTTGTGTAAACGAACTAACTTCACTAAAATGCAATAACAAATCAATCCTGAGCGAACTAGTTGTGTGCTTGTCGCCATTTGCTCCACACATTGCCGAGGAGTTGTGGCATGCGCTAGGTAATGAGTCTACAGTGTTTGATGCATCATGGCCTAAGCTTAATGAGGATTACCTAAAAGAGGATGCTTTTAAATACGCAATATCTTTTAATGGTAAGGCGAGATTTGTGCTAGAGTTTTCAGCAGATGCATCAAAAGATGAAATAGAGAAGGTTGTTCTTGAGCATCCTGATTCTCAAAAATGGATAGGAGGCAAAGAACCTAAGAAAGTTATTATTGTGCCGAAAAAAATAGTGAATATTGTAATATAAAATGACACCAAAAACACCAAGCTATTTGTTGAAGAAGTTCTATTGGAAAGATTATTTAATGATCTTCTTAGGAACATTTATGTATTCGTTAGGAATAACACAGTTTATCATGCCTCATAAATTTGTGACGGGTGGACTGGCAGGCGTGGGGGTATTGCTCAACTATGCCTTTGCATTTCCAGTATCAATAACTGTGTTAGTTATCAATGCCACACTTATTTTGATTGCATGGCGTATCTTGGGACCTCAATTTTTGCTTAAAACTATTGTTGGAGTTCTTTCACTTTCAGCATTCTTAGGTATTTTCGAGGCATTACAGTTGCAAACCATAATGGAGAGTGAGCCGCTTATTGCGGGTATGATTGGTGCTCTACTTTGTGGTTCGGGTGTTGGTTTGGTATTTTCAGTTAATGGAAGCACAGGGGGCACTGATATTGTTATTATGATAATAAATAAATATCGAAACGTTACTCCTGGCAGAACCATGCTGCTGATTGACTTGATGATTGTTGGTACATCATACGCTATATTCCAGAGTATTGAAACAATTATTTTTGGATTTATAATTATTGCAATAATGACTACTTCGGTCGATTATGTAATAAATGGTGTCCGCCAGTCTGTTCAGTTTTTTATTTTCTCACAAAAATATGAGCAAATTGCCACCGAGATTAATAATCAATTACACCGTGGCTGCACTGTTTTAGATGGTTTTGGATGGTACTCCAAGCAACAACAAAAGATGCTTATTGTTATGGCAAAGCGCACAGAGTCGGTGTCAATCTTTAGGATAGTTAAAGGTGTTGATCCTGATGCCTTTGTTAGCCAATCGTCGGTTATTGGTGTTTATGGTGAGGGATTTGATAATCTACGGTAGTATATCTAAGTTTTAAATTATAAAGAGGCAAAGAGATTTTAAAATGAAATCTCTTTGCCTTTTTTGTTCTAAAGTGTCAAATTTGCTAACTTAGCCTCTCGGCACGTGCTACAAGGGTC
>CAYFSV010000002.1:43023-50378 GCA_964345815.1 uncultured Proteiniphilum sp.
TTAGCCTCTCGGCACGTGCTACAAGGGTCGAATTTGATAATTTAGCCTCTCGGCACGTGCTACAAGGGTTGAATTTTGTAATTTAGCCTCTCGGCACGTGCTATAAGGGTTCAAAATTGCTGATAAAAAGAAACCGCCGTGTGCGAGAGCATACACGGCGGTGTGTGAGGGGGGGAGTTCCCCCCCCCCATACCTACTCGATTTGAAGAATACTATTACTAGTCTTCAGTATCTTCTTTGCTTAAATCTAGTGTGAAGTCTTCCTTGCCTCTATCAAAGTATAATTTCTTTAATGGATTTTTTCTGGCTTCGTCATAAGCTAAGCGATTATAGAAAATATCTTTTGCAAGATAAAGCGCTTCTCTAAATGAATTTTCAGATGCTTCACCTTTTCCTGTTATATCGTATGCTGTGCCATGGTCGGGAGATGTACGCACAACTGGCAGACCAGCAGTGAAGTTCACTCCCTCACCCATAGATAGGGTTTTAAATGGTATCAACCCCTGGTCGTGATACATTGCTAATACTGCATCAAACCTACGATAGGTGCCGTTGCCAAAAAAACCATCTGCAGCATAGGGTCCAGCACATAAAAATCCAGCATCTTGCGCTCTTTTTACAGCAGGAGCTATTATACTGTTTTCTTCGTCACCCAAAAGACCATTTTCACCAGCGTGAGGGTTAAGCCCCAATACTGCAATGCGTGGCAGCTCTACTCTAAAGTCGCGTTTAAGAGAAAGGTCAAGAGTTTTTATTTTATTGAAGATTATATCTTCTGATAGCATGCTTGAGACCTTAGATATAGGTGTATGAGATGTTACCAATGCAACTCGCATTTGATTACTTGTGAGTATCATTAATGCATCATCTTCTCCTTTAAATCTATCTTGTAAGAACTCTGTATGTCCGGGGAATTTAAAATCTTCGCTCTGAATTGATTCTTTAGTGATTGGAAGAGTAACCAAAACATCAATCTTATTGTCCAAAAGATCTTTAGTTGCATCATCTAGTGCAACAAAAGCCGCATTTCCTGCCTCCTTGGTGGCTTTGCCTAGGTCTATTCTTGCTTCATCTTTAATGCTGTTGACAAAGTTTACCTTACCTGCAACATATTCACTTGCATCATTGATGATGTTGAACTGCACAGGGCTTATGTTCAGAACTTTGCGATGATATGATGCTGCTTTTGATGATCCATATATTATTGGAATGAATAGTTCCAGAAGCCTATCGTCAGCAAATGTTTTAAGTAATAATTCGTAGCCCACACCGTTAATATCGCCATGGGTGATTCCTATTTTTATTTGATTCGACATTTATCGTTTTTAAAATTTTAGAATGTTATTCATATTTCTATTCCTCATTTGGAATACTAATTGTATATAGAGATGCCTCCATACCACGTATCAAGTTGCGTTTATCTTTTTCAGGTGCATAAACGAGAGCCTCCACTACAACAACCATATTTGTTTTTTCGTTCACAAATGCTTGCATAACAAATGGTCCTCCCATCATGTCATTTGTCATTTCCCACAGTCCTCTAATTTCAGCACGGAAAAGACCATCGTATTCCATTTTATTGTAAATTGGATCATATGATTTTGCAGCAGTTGTCATGTGAGAGTCAAATGATCCTGTAATGTGATTTCCAAGAACCTTATTGCGCATGGCAATAAGTGAATCTTTCTCGAATATACTCTCTGAGGTGTAGGGAAATTGATAAATAATTATATCTCTACGTGAACGTGGTGCATTATTTGTTGCCCAATAAAAATTTTCAAACTCTTGAATGTTACTTAAACCTTTAGGATAATATAAATTAATCCCAAATAATTGTTTTATTCGTGTTTGAGGTGCATCAGAGTCTTTTATCAACCACTTGGCTTGTCTTTCAAGCTCTTTGCTTAGTATGTAGTTCACTATTGTTTCTTGGTTGTCTTCCATAAACTTAATAAATGAAGCAGAGTCAGGAGCTCTAACAGATAGAATTACCTGGCCATAGGCATATTTGTCTAGTTCGGATGAAAGTTTAGCTTCACTATATATATTCGATATTTCGGGGATAACAATATTTCGAGCCATTTTAAATGTACTCGTGAAATTGTCGGGCGTAATATGAAGTATCTTAAAGTTTGGTTCTCTTTGAGGCAATCCCTTTACAGGTGAATTAAGTACATCAAAAAGAGCTCTACCTGTTTCTCCCTGCCATCCATCTTTATCCATTAGCACCAATACTTCGTTGGCTGCCGAAGAAGCGCTTAGAAATGTAGCTCCATCGCATGATGTTAGCGTTAGGAGACTAATTGCCATTACGATGAGATAATTAAACACTTTCATAATATTGTTATTTAAATAATAGTTTCGAACAAGATAATAGTTTTTATTTTTCAAAAAAACTATTTGTTAAGAGATTTAGATAAAAATACAATTAATTATTGTTCTTTTTTTGTTTTGCTTGTTGATAGCATGCCACATGCTGCATAAATATCTTCACCTCTAGAGGCTCTAATCGTGCAGGTTATTCCTTTGGATGTTAAGAAATCGCGAAATCTAATCATGTTTTCTTCGGTTGAAGGGGCTAAGTCGCTGCCAGGAATTTTGTGAAATCTGATTAGGTTGACTCTACAATCTAGTCCCGACAGTATCTTTGTCATTTCACGTGCATATATTAAAGAATCGTTGATTCCGTCAAACATTATGTACTCAAATGAGAGTCTTCTTTGTCGGCTCCAATCATACTCTTTGAGAAGCTCAATAATGTCTAATGCATTATATACTTTTTCGATGGGCATCAGTTCCAATCGTTGTTCTGGGAAAGGGCTGTGCAAGCTTAATGCTAAGTGACATTGACTTTCATCTAGAAATCTCTTGAGAGAAGGGATAATGCCAATTGTGGAAAGAGTTATTCGTTTGGGGCTCCAAGCCAATCCGTAATCAGCAGTGAGTATCTCAATGGTTTTCATAACATTGTCGAAGTTGTTTAGCGGTTCGCCCATGCCCATAAACACCAAGTTTGTGAGATTTTCGGAATTGGGTACAGAATACACCTGATTTATAATCTCATTTGGTGTCAAGCTTCCCAGAAAACCCATCTTGCCAGTGAGACAGAAACTACAATCCATTTTACATCCAATTTGTGATGATACGCATATTGTTAGTCGATCTGCTTCGGGAATATTTACAGATTCGATAAACTTTCCGTTTTTCACACTGAATAGCATCTTCTGAGTTCCGTCAGTTGAGGTCTTAATATCTATTGGTTCGGTTCTCCCCACTTCATAGTGCTCTTTGAGAATATCTCTATTTTTGATAGAAATATTAGTCATTTCGTCTATTGTCTTTACACGCTTAACGTATATCCAATCGGCTATTTGCTTAGCAGTAAATTTAGGAAGCCCTAATTCTTCTACTGCTCCCTGTATTTCGTTTAGGGTCATCCCCAAAAGATATGCTGATTTCATTATAATCTGTTTTAATGTATGCAAAGATAATTAGGTTTTTAAGATTTACGTATATTTTTGATGCTAAATTAAATAGCGTGCTTTCAAGTAGCTAATCATCTATTGACTTTTTTCTTGATGCCAGATGTAATAATTATAATTTCGTTACAGTTATGTTTCACCAGTGTTTTTATGCAATATTCTCATTGTTGGGTTCTGTTCTAATTAACCCTAAACCTATAATCGACCACACAAGTTCTCTAATCCTCATGCACAAACTCACGTAAACCCCATGAGCTGCGGCTAGTGACAACAAACCAAAAACTATTACAAATCCTCCCTCTCTTGCGCCTAGCTGCATTGGCATAAAAAAGAATAAGTTGCCTACTAGTGATTGAACTGATTCAATAAGTACACTTTCGGAAAATGTGACTGGAAATCCAATAGCGTACATCATAAATACAATTTCTATACACTGAATATATCTTGATAGCAACTCAATAGAAAGAGACTTTATGAAATCCTTTTTCCTGTTTTGATATAAATCAGCAATTAGGAAGTCCATTTGTTCTATTTTGTCACTATGTTGATGATAGTAGGCTTTAACACGTTTGCCAAGAAGTGGAAGTTTTGATGTTATGGTCAGGGCTCTTACTATAAATCCTTTAGAATAAACAGTGAAAGACCAATATAGTAGAAGAAGAGAGGATATGGCAACTACAACTAATATAATTCTTATCGTAGATGAAAGATTGGGAACTATTAGCAGTAATAAAGGAATAGAAATCATCCAGAATATGAAGTGAGATACTATGTGCATCATCATATACAGCAAAACGGAAGAGGTAGCTTTCTGAACTCCAATGAATGGTTTAAGTTTTAGAATTCTATAAGGCTCACCACCTAGAAGCCCAAGCGGGGTTATCTGATTTATTGCATATCCACTAATTGTTAACCGAAGAGTCTGCATAAATGAAACAGTTTTAGACTCCTCACTTCCATCTCTTATTATTGTGTGAAATGAGATAGTGTTAACAAAATATACAACTCCCCATGTACCAACAATAGCCAAGAACCACCATTTGGTGAGTTTTATATTTTTCCATATTTCGTTCAATCCAATTTTATGGATCATGAAGCCTAATATTACAATACCAATTAAGAGAAATATATTGGTGGCTATCTTGGTCTTATTCATATTTTAATTGCAAAAGCTGATAAAGACACAAAAATACAAAGTTTTAAAACAAAAAAGGTTCTTTTCATATCGAAAAGAACCTTTTGTATTTATACTATAACTTTTATTTTCGGAAAGGCAGTTTTGTAACAGTTGCTTTTAAATTTCTGTTTCTTACCTTTATAAATATCTCTGTTCCAGGTTTAGTGTATTCTGGCTTTGCATATCCCATTCCGATACCCACCTTTAGCATTGGAGACATTGTGCCCGAAGTAACATTGCCTATTATCTCTCCATCGGCATTTGCTATTTCATATCCTGAGCGAGGAACACCTCTGTCCACAAGTGTAAATCCAAATAGCTTACGCTCAATTCCATCGGCTTTCTGCTTTTCAAGAATATCTCTTGCGGTGAAATTATTTCCATCTACAAATTTTGTAATCCATCCAAGTCCCGCTTCAAGTGGTGTGATTTCGTCGCTCAATTCATTTCCATATAAGCAGAAACCCATTTCAAGACGAAGAGTATCACGTGCACCCAATCCTGAGGGTTTAATTCCAAACTCTTCTCCTGCTTCAAAAATAGCATCCCAGAGTTTTTTACCATGTTCAGGATAGAAGTATAATTCAAAACCACCTGCTCCAGTATATCCAGTATTTGAGATTATTACATTATCTACTCCTGCAATTGTTCCTTCGACAAAAGAGTAGTATGGAATTTTAGACAAATCAACATCAGTGAGTTTTTGTAGTGTTTCTATTGATTTAGGACCCTGTATTGCCAATAGTGCAGTATGCTCGGATGCATCCTCTAGAATTGCACCTTCGGTGTTATTCTTTTGGCACCACTCCCAATCCTTTTGCATATTTGATGCATTAACCACCATCATATATTTATCTTCTTCATATCTATACAAAAGAAAATCATCAATAATGCCTCCATTGTCATTAACAAAGCAAGTGTATTGTATCTTTCCAACTTCTAGCTTTGTAACGTCGTTGCTTGTAATCTTCTGGATAAAGGACGCTGCGTTAGGTCCTTTAACCCAAAACTCTCCCATATGAGATACGTCGAAAACCCCAACAGCATTTACAACTGTTTGGTGTTCATCTGTGATACCTGAATATTCAATAGGCATATTGTAGCCCGCAAATTCATGCATTTTTGCGCCCAGCGCAATGTGTGTTTCTGTAAAGGGTGTCTTTTTCATTTTAATTATGTATAAGTTTTTATTGTGCTACTAATTCAGCAATTTTCACAACTACTTGTGATGCTTTTTCAAGAGCTCTGACAGGAATAAATTCAAATCTACCATGGAAATTCATTCCACCAGCAAAAATATTAGGACATGGCAGGCCCATAAATGAAAGTCTAGCTCCGTCGGTTCCTCCACGTATTGGCTTAATAATAGGTTCAATATCAAGCTCCTCCATAGCTCTTCTTGCATAATCAACTATATGCATAACTGGCTCCACCTTCTCTCTCATATTATAATATTGATCTCTAATTTCAAGTGTAAGACCATTGTTGTATCTAGCATTTAGATAAGCAACTGCTTGCTCCATCTCTTTCTTTCTTGATTCAAACAAATCCCTATCGTGATCTCTAATTATATAAGTAACAGATGCTTCATCAACAGTGCCGTTTATACCAATCAAGTGGAAAAATCCTTCATATTTTTCTGTGTATTCAGGACGCTCACTAACTGGTAGCATCTGAACCAATTCATTAGCAACATGAAGTGCGTTAATCATCTTGTTTTTTGCATATCCTGGATGCACATTTCTTCCTTGAATATTAATCTTGGCAGATGCTGCATTAAAGTTCTCATACTCTAATTCGCCAATTTCACTTCCATCCATTGTGTAAGCCCATTCGGCACCAAATTTCTCAACATCAAACATGTCGGCACCTCTACCTATCTCTTCGTCAGGAGTGAAACCAATTCGGATTTTTCCATGTTTGATTTGTGGATTGTTAATCAAATACTGCATTGCGTCCATTATTTCTGCGATGCCTGCTTTGTCATCAGCTCCTAAAAGGGTTGTTCCATCTGTTACTATAATATCATCACCCACAAACTTTAGGAGTTCAGGAAAATCCTTAGGAGAATTAATTATGTTGAACTCTTCGTTGAGAACAATATCCGAGCCATCATAATTTTCAACTATCCTAGGGTTAACATTCTTGCCACTCATATCTGGGCTAGTGTCAAAATGCGCAACAAATCCAATTGTGGGCACCTCTTTATCTATGTTTGAGGGTAGGGTAGCCATTAAATAGCAGTTTTCGTCTAGCGAAACATCGCTCAATCCCATTTCAATCATTTCCTGCTCTACTATTTTTGCAAGATCAAATTGTTTTTGTGTACTCGGTGTTTGTGAATTATTTTCGTCTGACTGTGTGTCAATTTTCACGTACTTAAAAAATCTATCGACAATATTCATAGCTTTAAATTATTTATATTATCTACAAAGATAGTTTTTTCTCGATTAAGTTATAGAGAATTCATATATAAATCCTCTTAGAAAACAAATAAAATAATATTAATACTTACTTTCTGTATTCATACAGAAATGATTTATAAGCGTACTACTCAATATTTTGTCTCATAAACTTGTACTTTCCATTTTCTTCAAACTATTAATTAGAGAAACAATAATAAATGTATTTTAGTCATTTTATTTGGAGTTATCAATAATTGTTGTACCTTTGCAGTTGGGTAAGTCCTATACGGC
>CAYFSV010000003.1:0-49090 GCA_964345815.1 uncultured Proteiniphilum sp.
AAATTACAGCTTTAGAGGGTTGCTTATCAATTAGTAACCCTCTTCTTTTAAGAAGAATGTTTTGATGTGTGGTCTTATAAAAGATATGTTCTTGGTAAATATTTCGTCAGAGTGTTGCACAATTAAAAAAGATATACTACTTTTGTCGTCGGATTTGAGAAATAAATAGCATTAGGCGAGATAGCTCAGTTGGTTAGAGCGCATGATTCATAATCATGAGGTCCCGGGATCATGCCCCGGTCTCGCTACATTTCAGGTTATTACATTATTTATGTAGTAACCTTTTTTATATCCCAATTAAATCAAAATCATACGATGTATTATATTTATATACTTGAGAGTGAGAAGACTGGTCGTTATTATATTGGCAGTACAAAGAATGTGGATATATTTAAATCCTAAATAAATGATTTGAGAGCACAAGTGTATCTTTTAGTTCAGAAAAATGCTTACACAGTCTCTAAAAGATTATCCAATCAATCTACTTTATAGGTATCAGGGGTATTTTTTTCATATTACGAGCAAATGAATTACTTTTGCATACTAACAGAATAAGATTGTGATATATCCCGAGAATTTCGAACAAAAAATTGAGTTCAACAAAATTAGAAATTTGTTGAGCAATCATTGCTTAAGCACTTTAGGAAAAGAAAAGGTTGATCAAATGGCCTTTTCTTCAGACTACGATATTGTAAACAAATATATTTCTCAAACAGATGAGTTTGTGCATATCCTACAAGATGAGGACTCTTTCCCGTCAGATAGTTTTTATGATGTGCGACCTGTTTTGAAACGAATACGTGTTGTTGGATCATGGATTGAGCAGTCTGCTTTGTCGGAGCTAAACAAGTCACTTAAGACAATATCCGCAATTGTTAAGTTTTTTGCTGATGACGAGGAAAAACAAGAACGATATCCATATTTGTATGAATTGTCCGAAAATATATTTGTATCCAAAGAGATTTCAAGAAAGATAGAACAAATCATAGATGATTATGGACAAATACGAAACAATGCATCACCAGAACTTAGTGCCATAAGACGTGAAATATCGTCGGCAATGAGTGGAATTTCACGCACTCTTAATTCAATATTGCGTAAGGCTCAATCGGAGGGTATTGTTGATAAGGATGCATCTCCAAGTATGCGAGACGGGCGGTTGGTTTTGCCTGTCAACCCTTCATTTAAGCGAAAACTAAAAGGTATTGTTCATGATGAGTCTGCATCTGGTCGAACAGTTTATATTGAGCCATCTGAGGTGGTGGAGGCAAATAATAGAATCCGTGAACTAGAAAATGATGAACATCGTGAGATTATAAAGATATTAACAGAGTTTACTAATTACATTCGTCCCTATCTTGACGAACTGCTTTTTGCATATAACTTTCTTGCAATTATTGATTTTGTAAGAGCAAAGGCAAAGTTTGCACAACAAGTTGGAGCCATAAAACCTGAATTTAAAGAGGAGCAAATTATAGATTGGGCTCAAGCCATTCATCCCTTGTTGTTTTTGGCTCTCAAAAAGCATAATCGTAAGGTTGTGCCGCTTGACATCACTCTTGAGAAAGATAATAGAATCCTAGTTATTTCAGGTCCAAATGCAGGCGGTAAGTCAGTTTGTCTGAAAACTGTAGGCCTGCTTCAATATATGTTTCAGTGTGGTTTACTGGTGCCTTTGCGCGAGAACTCAACTATGGGACTATTTGAAGATATTTTTATTGACATAGGAGATGAGCAATCTATCGAGAATGACTTATCTACATATAGCTCTCATCTTATTAATATGAAGCACTTTGTGAAAAACTGTACGCAAAGCTCTCTCTTATTAATAGATGAGTTTGGAAGTGGGACCGAACCACAAATAGGGGCAGCCATTGCCGAGGCTCTATTAGATAGATTTAATGGAAGAAAGTCATTTGGTGTAATCACCACGCACTATCAAAACTTGAAGCACTTTGCAAATGAAAATGCTGGAATCATAAACGGTGCCATGCTTTATGATAGACACAATATGCAGCCGTTATACCAATTATCGATAGGCAATCCGGGTAGTTCGTTTGCAGTTGAAATAGCTCGAAAAATTGGTCTTCCCGAAGACGTAATAGCCCAAGCTTCGGAAGTTGTAGGTAGTGATTATATCAATATGGATAAATATCTTCAAGATATCACTCGTGACAAGCGATATTGGCAGAGAAAGCGCGATGAAATAAGACGTGAGAGAAATCATCTTGAACGTATCACATCTAAATATGAACAAGATATTGAAGATGTAAACCGACAAAAGCGTGAAATCATAAACCAGGCAAAACAGGAGGCTGAAAAGCTTCTTAAAGAGAGTAATGCTAAGATTGAGAATACAATACGTGAGATTAAAGAAGCGCAGGCAGATAAAGAAAAAACTCGCGAGTTGAGAAAATCTCTTGATGAATATAAAGATAGTGTAAAGTCGAAGCAAACCACACAGCTTAAACGTAAGAATAAGAGAAAAACTAAACGGGATAATATTGCCAAAGGCAGTAATAGTGAAGTTGTTGCTCTAAGTGTTGGTGACTCAGTGAAGCTCAAGGGACAAACAGCCGTTGGAGAAATATTGGAGATGACGGGCAAAAAAGCAACTGTAGCCTTTGGAATGATAAAATCAACTCTAGATATCGATAAGCTAGAATGGATAAGCAGCAATAAAATCAAGCAGGAAGCGCGTCAATCAAATACTCGTGATTATATGCAAGGACGAAAACTAGATTTTAAGCAAGAAATTGATGTGCGAGGTATGCGAGGTGATGAGGCTCTGCAGGCAGTAATGTATTATGTTGATGATGCAATTCAGCTTGGAATATCTAGGGTTAGAATTTTGCATGGAACAGGTACAGGTGCACTTCGTGAAATTATTCGTGATTATCTGAGAGTAACTCCAGGGGTTGCTAAATTTATGGACGAGCATGTTCAATTTGGTGGAGCTGGCATAACGGTGATAGATTTTGAATAGTTTCAATTAAAAAAACTATATCTTTGCGACTTCTTAAAATGATGAAGCAGAAAATAAATTAAAGCAAACTAAACTATAATTAAAAAATGAACAAGTTTTCCAAGGCATTTTGGGTTGCCAACTCGGTGGAGTTATTAGAACGTTTGGCATTTTATGCCGTCTTTATTGTAATTACACTTTATCTCTCCAATGTTTGGGGTTTTACAGATATTCAGGCTGGATTAATTTCTGGATTTTATTCAGCATCACTATATTTGCTTCCTACATTTGCAGGAGCATTAGCCGATAAAATGGGTTTTAGAAACTCAATTTTATTGGCTTTTTTATTGCTGACAATTGGGTATTCAGGATTGGCTATATTGCCCACAATGTTGCAAGGTGCGGGTTTGGTTAGTTATGGAATGACTACCACCTTTACAGGATTAATAGGTAGCTATCAACAATGGTCTATAATTCCAATTTTAGTTATTGCAGCCATAGGTGGCGCATTTATCAAAGCTGTTATTTCGGGTACCATAGCACGAGAAACTGCCACTGAGACTAGAGCAAAAGGATATGCCATTTTCTATATGATGGTAAATATTGGTGCCTTCTTGGGTAAAACAGTTGTAGACCCGCTTCGTAAGAGTATGGGCGATCAGGGATTGGTTTATCTCAACTATTTTGCGGCGGCAATGACACTTCTTGCTCTTGTGCTGGTGTTCTTGTTCTACAAGTCATCACACACCGAGGGGCAGGGCAAAAAGATGAGTGAACTTGCCAAATCTTTGGCTAAAGTGGCTATGAATGGTCGCTTAATGATACTTATGATTATTGTTAGCGGATTTTGGATGATACAAAGTCAAATGTATTCAACAATGCCAAAATATGTTTTGAGAATGATTGGTGATGGTGCCACGCCAGGATGGTATGCAAACGTAAATCCACTTGTGGTGTTTGTAAGTGTCAACTTTATTACCTCTTTTATGAAAAAGAGAAGCGCAATATCATCCATGATGGTGGGTATGTTTATCATCCCGCTTTCTGCACTAGTTATGTCGTTGGGTAATCAAGTTGGAGCAGACTTCATTCTTGGTCTTCACCCCGTAGCTTTTATGATGGTTGTAGGTATTGGAATGCAAGCACTAGCAGAGTGTTTTATTTCGCCTCGCTATCTTGAGTATTTCTCGCTTCAAGCTCCCAAGGGAGAGGAGGGATTATATCTAGGCTTCAGCCACCTTCATTCATTCTTCTCATATTTGTTTGCGTTTGGAGTTTCGGGTTTCTTGCTAGAAAAATACTGTCCCGATCCACGTTTGTTTACTGATGCTAGCGGCACACTAGACAAGGTGGCATATGCTGCAGCAACTCAAAATGCACACTATATTTGGTATGTATTTGTGGGTATTGGTGCTGTTTCAGCTGTGGCATTGCTTATCTACTCAATGGTTGTGCGCAAATTAGATAAAGAAAAACAGGTCTTAGCATAACTGAAACATAAAGGATTATCGTTATAATTACTATAATAATTATTATATTTGCAGTTAGAAAAGTAATAACTTAATAAAAAATTATATGCGTTTAAATTTAGGCTCTTATATTACGCTTGAGACAATACCTCAAAGGTATTACAAGCCCGAAAATGACTTTGAAGAATACACACTAAGTCGTTATGAGAAAATGCCAATCGAAATTAGTGAAATGTCAGACACTGCTTCGATCAAAGTAGCTACTGATATTGTGAATCAACTTAAAGCAAAAGCTGCTGAGGGTAAAAACCTTGTTTTAGGGTTGTCAGGTGGAAATTCACCACATAAGATTTATGCTGAGTTGATTCGTTTTCACAAAGAGGAAGGTGTGAGTTTTCAAAACCTAGTGGTTTTTAACACATATGAGTTCTATCCCGTTGTTGAGCCTTCACTAACAAGCCTTCACACTATCAGAGAGACTCTTCTGGATCATATAGACATTAAATCAGAAAATATCTACTCAATCGACCCTTCGATCGAAAAAGACTTAATCGCAAGCAAGTGCGAAGAGTTTGATACTAATATCGAAAAGCAAGGTGGTTTAGACTATCTTTTGCTAGGATTGGGTAGTAAAGGTAATATTGGATTCAATATGCCAGGAAGCAATCTTCATTCTTATACTCGCTTGGTGATGCTAGATGGTGATTCGCGTAGTGATATTTCTTCGGGATTTGAGTCTCTTGACAAGGTTCCCGTAAGTGCTATTACATTAGGTCTAGCTGGCATTATGGATGCTAAAAAAATATCTCTAATTGCTTGGGGAGAACAAAAAGCTGATGCAATAAAAAAACTGGTTGAGGGATCTGTTACAGAATCTGTTCCAGCATCAATTTTGCAGACACACTCCAACGTTGATATTTATATTGACCTAGAAGCTGCTCACGATTTGACAAGAATTAGCAAACCATGGCTGGTTACAAACTGCGAATGGAACAATAAACTTATTCGTCGTGCTATTGTGTGGCTATGTGGAGTGGTTGATAAGCCAATTTTGAAACTGACCAACGAAGACTATAATAAAAATGGATTGAGTGAGTTGGTTGCATTATATGGTTCTGCTTATAATGTTAACATTAAAGTCTTCAACGAACTACAACATACCATCACAGGATGGCCAGGTGGTAAGCCAAATGCAGATGACACAAATCGTCCAGAGAGAGCTAATCCATATCCAAAGCGTGTGATTATTTTTAGCCCTCACCCCGATGATGATGTTATTTCGATGGGTGGTACTTTCCAACGATTGGTAAACCAAGGGCACGAAGTGCATGTTGCCTATCAAACATCAGGAAATATTGCAGTAGGTGATGAAGAGGTTATCAGATACACATCAGTATTTAAGCACTTGCTTGGTGAGCTTGATCCGAAAAACCAAGAGATGATGAGCAAAGTGGACGAAATACTAAACTTCTTGCATAATGAAAAAACTAAAGAAGATATCGATACGCCAGAGGTTCGTTTTCTAAAAGGACGCATTCGCCGCGAAGAAGCTCTTTCAGCTGATAGATATGTTGGACTTTCAGCCGAGAATGTACGTTTTCTAGATTTACCTTTCTACGAAACCGGAAAGGTTAAGAAGGACCCCATCTCAGAGAAAGATGTAAACATTGTGAAAGAATATATCGAGAGTATCAAGCCTCACCAAATATATGTGGCAGGCGACCTTGCCGATCCACACGGAACTCACAAAGTTTGCTTGGATGCTATTCTAGCCTCAATCGATATCATGAAGGATGACGAGTGGTATCAAGATTGTCGTGTGTGGATGTATCGTGGAGCTTGGGCAGAGTGGGAGCTTGAGAATATAGAGATGGCAGTTCCTATCTCTCCAGAAGAATTGCGTTCGAAGAGAAGCTCGATACTTCGTCACCAATCACAAATGGATAGTGCTCCATTCCTAGGTGATGATGAGCGTTTGTTCTGGCAACGTTCTGAAGAGCGAAATAGAGCAACGGCAGACGTATATCATAAATTAGGATTAGCCTCTTACGAAGCTATTGAAGCATTTGTGGAGTATATTCCAATTAAGTAGTTTTTCACTACCCAATTTATAATTCAAAAAAGAGAGAGCAGACGTTCTCTCTTTTTTTGTGCCCTTTCTTCAAGTGAAGCAAGGGCTTAAATTTGGTGATTGAGCCTATTTCCATGTTCCGAGAGGGTGGTGGAGCAATCCCCTTACCTACTCAATTATATTATGATAGGTGATTTTTAACCAAAAAGTGGGGAGAATAGTGTGGAATATTGGCAGAAAGTGGTTCAAAAAGTGTATTAACTGGGAAAATAATTGTATATTGGGCAATAATTGCAAATTTTTGGATTATGCCAAAAGAAAAATTTCATATTGAGTTTGTGATGGGAAGTGCCTCACAGGCAAGTTTGTGGAGGATGATAAGTCGAATAGATGGATTGTCACAATGGTTTGCTGACGAAGTGGATGTGAATGATGACGAAACTGTGTACACATTTTACTGGGGAAAATCCGAAAACCAAGCCGAGGTTATTCATCGAAAACCAAAATCAAACATACGCTACAGGTGGGTAGATGAGGAAGAAGAGTATTATTTCGAGTTTCGCATTCACAAGCTAGAACTTTCGCGAGAATTAGCTTTGCAGGTTACCGATTTTGCAGAGCCTGATGACAAGGCTGGCTCAATTTCGCTTTGGGAAGCTCAAATAGAAAAAATGATGCGACAATTGGGAGTTTCATAAAACAATTAATGATATAAATTTAGGATATCTTCAAGACAAAAATATGGCTTGAAGATATTTTTTGTTTTCTTAAACCTAATAATATATTTACCGATGGTTATTTATTATCTTTGTATCAAATTAAAAAAGCGCTTTTCTTTTTAATAGATGAGAGAAAATTTCCATATCAAAAAACTATATAGCTATCTTCTAAAGACATTCATACCACTTTTCTTGATGACTTTCATTATTAGCCTTTTCTTGGTTGTAATGCAGTTTCTGTGGAAGTATGTTGAAGATATGGTTGGTAAAGGACTTGGCATTGACGTAATTGCTGAAATGTTTTGGTATGCCGCCCTGCAGCTAATACCTATGGCTTTGCCTCTGTCCATTCTGCTTGCATCGTTGATGATGTTTGGGAATCTGGGTGAAAGTCTTGAGCTATTGGCTATTAAGTCTGCCGGTATCTCTTTGTTAAAATCTATGGTGCCACTTATTGTTCTTGTTGTATCAATAAGTATAGGTGCCTATTTTTTTCAAAATGATGCAATGCCTAAGATACAACCAAAATTCTATTCCCTATTAATCTCAATTCGGCAAAAATCGCCCGAGCTAGATATCCCCGAAGGTGTTTTCTATAAGGAAATTGATGGTTATAACCTCTATGTGGGTAAAAAAAACAGGGATACTGGAATGCTATATGATGTAACTATTTACGACCTAAGTAGCGGTTTTCAAAATATGGTGGTGATTGTTAGTGATTCGGCAAAAATGAGTATGTCAGAAGATAAGTTATCACTACTTTTTACCGTATATGATGGTCAACAGTTCCATAATTTCACCGAGGGCACAAATAGTAAATCATCTTCAGACTTTATTCCTTATGCGCGCGAAAATTTCAAAATGAAAACTATGACAATTCCGTATGATGATAATTTTAATCGTATGGAAGCAAGCGTATTGCAGGAAAATACAGGGAGCAGTTATGTTTCTAAAAACTCTAAAGAGCTAAAACAATCAATAGATTCATTAGGGAGACATATAGATAGCATAAATATATCGGATCGAAAGGTAATGAAGCAATACACTTACCTTAGCTTCAGAAATAGCTATCCAAAAGACACAAAAGATTCGATAATTGTTGCTGCTTCTCAAGGTGCTGAAATGGTTAATATGGATTCCATATTTAATTCAAAAGATTTACAAACAAAAAATACTATTCTTAGATCTGCCTACACCAAAGCAGATAATAACAATAACGACTATATGTTTCGCTCGATGAGCAAAACATCCACTCAGAGAAATATAAATAGACAATGGGTAGAGTGGCACTCAAAATTTACGGTATCGTTTGCGTGTCTTATTTTCTTTTTTATTGGTGCTCCCTTGGGTTCCATTGTTCGTAAGGGTGGGCTAGGTATGCCAATTGTTATATCAGTAATACTTTTTATTATATATTATATTCTTAATAATATTGGATTTAAAATGACTCGTGATGGTGTTTGGATTCATTGGGTAGGTATGTGGTTTAGCTCAATGATTCTTTTGCCATTGGGTGTTTTCCTAACATATAAAGCGATGACCGACTCGGTAATCATGAGTACTGATATGTATGTTGGTTTCTTTAGAAAACTATTCTTTATTCGTGAAAAAAGAAGTTATACCATCAAAGATGTTGTGATTGAGGAGTTAAAGTATGATGAAATAACCACCAAAACTCAGTTGCTTGATGAAGAAATAACCTTGCATCTAGAAAAATATCAGTTGTTGAGGTATTCCACCTACTGGCTTGATTCTGGATATGACAATAGTTTGAATAAAATAAAGACTGAATTGGAAAATATTCTAAATCAGTTGTCAAATACAAGAAGGTCTGCAATAATAGAGAAGGCAAAAGAATATCCAATTCTTATAAATTATGTGCGCCCTTTTAAAGCAGGATCTACTCTTGATAAAACATTAATGTATTTATTCCCGATAGGAATAGCTATAAAGCTTATATCAATTCCTTTTCAAAGGAGAATAAATAGAGATTTAAAGTTAATAATAAAATTAAATGCAGAGCTGAATGAAACAATGCAGTTCCTGCAAAAACAAAATAGCTGAATATAAAGGTAAAAATGGGAGAATTTAAATTAAACACGATAGATGAAGCTATCGATGAGATTAAGAAAGGAAACTTTGTTATCGTTGTTGACGACGAAGATCGTGAAAATGAAGGCGACCTTATTATTGCTGCCGAGTGTATTACACCTGATAAGGTGAATTTTATGGAGACGCATGCTCGTGGACTTATTTGCACACCTATAACAAAGGAACGTGCCGAAGAACTAGACCTGCCTATGATGGTGGATAACAACACATCTATTCATGCCACACCATTTACTGTGTCGATTGATTTACTAACACATGGTTGTACAACAGGTATATCAGCTTATGACAGAGCTCAAACAATATTGGCGCTAACGCGTGAGGAAACCAAGCCAGAAGATTTTGGTCGTCCTGGTCATATTTTCCCACTTCGAGCTATGAGCCGTGGCGTTATTCGTCGCGCAGGTCACACCGAAGCAGCTATCGACTTAGCTCGCCTAGCTGGATTATACCCTGCTGGAGCTTTAGCTGAAATCAAAAATGAGGACGGCTCTATGGCTCGTTTGCCCGAATTGATGGATATGGCTAAGGAGTTTGATATGAAAATTATTTCTGTTGCTGATTTAATTAAGTATCGACTAAAAACAGAGTCTCTTGTAGAAAAAGGTGAAGAGATAACATTGCCTACACAATATGGTAGTTTCAGAATGATACCATTCATGCAAAAATCAAATGGCATGGAGCACGTGGCACTTATAAAAGGTGAGTGGAAAGATGAAGAACCAGTCTTGGTTAGAGTGCATTCATCATGTGTAACAGGCGATATCTTTGGATCGATGAGGTGCGAGTGTGGCGAACAATTGCATCAAGCGATGATGAATATTGAAAAAGAGGGAAAGGGTATTCTTGTTTATCTTAATCAAGAAGGTCGTGGCATTGGATTGATGGCAAAAGTTTCTGCATATAAATTGCAAGAGGAAGGAATGGACACTGTAGATGCTAACTTACATCTTGGCTACAAAGCTGATGAGCGTGATTATGGTGTAGGAGCTCAAATTCTTCGCAATCTTGGAGTAACCAAAATGAAGCTAATGACTAATAATCCTATTAAACGTATTGGCTTAGAGTCTTATGGACTTGAAGTTGTTGAAAATATCCCTATTGAAATCACTCCTAATAAGTATAATCAGTTTTATATGGAGACTAAGAAAAATAAAATGGGACACACTCTTGAAAGTTTAGAGGATTAATAATATGTATTTAGATCTGATTGCTTCTTTTATATTAGGGGGTGGTATTGCCTGGAGTGTTGCCACATTGATGAACAAATCAAAGTCAGTATCTAAAAGTGAATATGACATACTCGCAGATAGTAACAATTCTTTGAATATCAACTATAAGCTTGAGCAGCAAAAGAGTGACGCTCTACAAGAGTCACTCCGTATGTTGCAATTGCAAGCCGATAAATATGTTGAAAAAGAGAAAGAGCTTACTATCGATATACAAGGATTGGAAAGAGATATTGCCTCTTTGTCAGCCGAGCTTGATGTGAAAAATGAAGTTGTCAAAGGTCATATTCATGAGATTTCGGAATTGCGCAAAGAGCTAGCTAGTAAAAACGATAATTTAAATGATAAGATATCGTTATTAGCCTCAGCAAAGGCAAACTTATTAGCCTTAAACGAAAAGCATGAACTGCAAAAGGAGGAAATGACACAGCTTCGAGCACAATTCAATATTGAGTTCGAAAACATTGCCTCAAAGATAATTGATGAAAAAAGCCATAAGTTTACTCAGCTTAATCAACAAAATTTAGACTCAATTTTAAAGCCCTTAGGTGAAAACATCGAGTCCTTCAAAAAGAAAGTGGAGGAGGTGTATGTTACCGAAGCAAAAGAGCGTTTCTCGCTCGGAGAAGAGGTTAAGCGATTGGCTCTACTTAATCAGAAAATTAGTGAAGAGGCTGTAAATCTAACAAATGCTTTAAAAGGTAGTTCCAAAAATCAAGGTGATTGGGGCGAAATAATCCTTGAAAATATTCTAGAACGCTCAGGCTTGGTTCGTGATAGAGAGTATTTTGTTCAAGAATATCTAAAAAATCCAGACGGTAGCTTTATGACCAACGAGCATGGTAAAAGAATGCAACCTGATGTGATAATAAGCTATCCTGATGAACGTAAGGTAATTATTGACTCAAAAGTTTCGCTCAATGCATATTTGAGATATACTCAAGAGGCTGATGTGCAGAAACAAAAGGAGGAACTCAATAATCATCTAAGATCGATAAAGAGACATATAGACGATTTAAGCTCAAAAAGCTATCAAGATTATGCCATATCGCTTGACTTTGTGATGATGTTCGTTCCTAACGAGCCAGCATATATGTTGGCACTTCAGCATGAACCCGATCTTTGGCAATATGCTTATGATAAGAAGATATTATTGATAAGCCCCACAAATTTAATTGCAGCTCTAAAACTTATTGTTGATTTGTGGAAGCGCGAATATCAAAACCAAAATGCAATTGATATCGCTGAAAGAGGGGCTAAGCTCTATGACAAATTTGTTGGCTTCATTACCAATCTCGAAAGAGTAGGGCGCAACATCGACCTAGCTCAAAATGCATACAATGATGCATACAAGCAGCTATCTACAGGTAATGATAATTTAGTGTTGCAAACTCAAAAACTAAAAGAGCTTGGAGTGAAAGCTAAAAAGAGTATTCCTGATGCTCTTCTTAATGAATAGAAGAAATAACAATAACAAAAAACCTCTTAGCGCAAAAGCTAAGAGGTTTTTTGTTAAATATAGTAGAGGGGTTTATTTAAGCTCTTTAAGTAACTCTTCTACTGCACGTTTCAATTGTAAGTCATCTTCACTCAAAAGCGACTCGGGTGTGTTGTAAACCTCAATGTCAGGTTCAAGTTGGTTGTTTTCCATAGGGTTGCCATCCATATCCACAACAGTTACCTGAGGAATTCCAAACACAATAGTTGGGTCCACTTGTGTTTCCCACCACACAGCAGTCATGGTGCCAGGAACGGGTGCTCCCACAAGTTTTCCAATTCCCAACTCTTTATATACCCATGGAAAGCCATGTGCATTTGAGTAGTTGCCTTCACCCATAACTAGAATTGAAGGTTTATTCCATTTGTTAAACGGATCGCTACCAATATATTGTCCGCGTGGTTTAAATTGTTGATATTCTTTTCCACTCAATAGAGTTGCAAGATCATCGTGCAACCAGCCACCACCATTAAACCTAGTATCAATCACCACAGCCTCTTTGTCACGATATTTACCCAATAGGTTCATATATACTTGTCTGAAACTCTCACTATTCATCCCTTGAATGTGTATATAGCCTAGCTTTCCATCCGAATATTTTTCCACCAATTCTTCACGTTGTTCAACCCATCTTCTATATAGTAGTGCCGTTTCTGCTCCCTGCGAAATTGGTTTCACAAACTCTTCAAAATGCTTGTTGGTTGCTGGGTCATACGCATTAATTAGAACCTGCTTTCCAGCCATTCCGTCTAATAAATGCCAGTATGGTTTGTTAGCCTCAATTGTCTTACCATCAATTTTCTCAATCACCACCCCTGGTTTAAACTTGCCATCAGCCTTTTTAAGTGGGCTTCCTGCCATTATCTCTTTTATTTTAAGTCCATCACCATCATGCGAGTTATCCCAAAATACACCAAGTGTAGCAGTTTGCCACCTGTCGCTATTTGCAGAATATCTAGCACCCGTATGAGATGCATTTAACTCACCTAGAAGTTCAGAGAGCATCTCTTGGAAATCGAAGTTGTTATCTATATGTGGTAAAAATTTAGCATAAGCCTCTCTATACATTTCCCAATCAATGTTGTGAATATTTTCATCATAAAACTTGTCTTTTACCTGCTTCCATGCATGATTAAAAATATACTCACGCTCTTGTGCACTTCTATAGTTGTAGGGAGCCGAAAAAGATATATTGCTAACTTTTCCGTTCTCTATTTTCTTAATCGTTCCGCTTGCAACCAAATACAGATTTTTGTTCTCTTTATCAGGAATTAGTCTGCCACTACCCACGTTTTTGCTTATTAGTTTAGTACTATTATCAAGCAGGTCTTGCTCCCAAAGGTCGTATCCTTTTTCAAAACGAGTTAAATAGTATAGTTTGCTTCCATCCTTATTTAGATGCGCATCTGACATGTTTGATGAGTGTCTTGTAAGTCTTACAACTCTGTGGCGACGATCGCTCAGTTCTAGTTTCAAGTCTTTTACTGTTTTGGTCGAATCATCCTTATTTTCGTCTTTCTTACTTTTCTTTTTAGACTTTTCATCATCTTTCTTTTTCTCTTCTTTATCGAGTTCCTTTTTCAACTCTCTTTCTTCTTTATTCAATCTGAAGTCATCATAAGCTTCTAGATCAAGAAACATTAGATATGCATCACTTTCGGCTCCCCAGCTTCCATGACTGCGATATCCAGCTCTGTCGGAAAAGAAAAGGACGGCTCCTCCATCTAATACCCATTTGGCTTTCACGTCATTATATCCGCTAAGTGTTAAGTTTGTAATATCATCACCACCATCTGCTTTTATTAGTGCAACATCTTTGTTGTTCCAGCCACCCACATCTATATAGTCAGACAATATCCACTTGCTGTCGGGCGACCATTGAAACCATTGGTCTCCATCGCTATATGAATAGTTGAACTTGCTATCCATAACAGTTCTCCACTTCTTTGATTTTAAATTTAGAACTCTTATCTCAGAACGATTTTCCAAATAAGCAATCTCTTTTCCATCGGGCGAGAATTGTGGTTGGAACGAAGGAGCTTCGGTGTCCGTTAATTTTGTCTCCTTAAGTTCGCGAGCATATACGAAGTATTTATCATCCTTACGTACTAGGTCAGTTTTATAGATATTCCATGTGTCATCTCTTTCGGATGAATAAACAATTGAACGACCATCAGGGCTGAAATGTACATCCCGTTCTTGTTCGGGAGTATCTGTTATTTGCTTGGTGGTAGCAAACTCAATTGATGTTACAAAAACATCTCCTCTAGCAACGAATGCAATCTCTTTTCCGTTTGGTGAAACTGATATTGAGCGTGCCCCACTGCTAATTGTTTGCTGTTTTAGTTCTCTTTCAAAATCATCAGCAACTATCTCTATCTCAATCTTTTTAGCTGCTGCTCCGTTTTTCATATAGTATAGTTCTCCATCAAATGAGAAGCAAAGATTATCGTTGTTGTCTATTGACAAAAACCTTACGGGGTGCTCTTTGAAGTTAGTTATTTGTGTTGAGCCGCCACCTTCAATGTTCGATTTGTAAATATTAAACGAGCCATTCTCCTCACTCAAGTAGTAATATGATTTGCCATCAGCAGACCAAACTCCATTTCTATTCTCACCTTTAAAGTTTGTAAGCTTTGTGTGCTTTTTATCATTAATATCATAAAGCCAAACATCTCTAGTTACCGAGGATGTGTGGTGCTTTCGCCAAGTATCTTCATATCCCTTTTTGTCTGTATATAGCATCTTATCTCCTTTAATCGAAATAGATTCAAAATATAGTGGAGAGAATAATTTGGGGCGACTACCATCCATGTCCACCTCGTAAAGCTGAGTGAACATTGCAGAAGGAAACTGCTGATTTGCGGCATCGGGTATGATAAAGGAGCTAAACAATAATTTATTGTTATCTAGAAATGCTTCTGGATACTCGTTAGCAGAGTGACTCGTCAATCTTTTTACCGAACCACCATCACGCGACACAACAAACACATCAAATCCACCATCACGATTTGATGCAAAAGCCAATTTGCTACCATCAGGCGACCATATTGGACGTGTATCATATGACGAGTGGGAAGTAATTTGCTTTGCTTTGCCACCCGTGGTTGCCACAGTATAGATATTTCCTTTATAGGTAAAGGCAACTTCTGATCCATCTGGAGAGATGGTGCTATTTCGCAACCATAAAGGGTTGTCGTGTGCCGAAATTGATAACACGACTGACATTAGAGTCAGAAGAAAGATTTTTCTCATAATTTTAGAGCTTGTTTATTTCGTTTTTAATAGTAGAGCTACAAATTTAACTTAATTGACTTTAAGTAACAAGCTATGATTGTAATAAAACTTTGACCAGGTGTAAATATATTTTCAAGGTTTATAAATTATTTAAGTAACGAAAGTGTTGGAGTTGAAAAATATATGTAAGTAATCTTCACATAAGGATTCAAAAAACATGTACTCATTCGAAATTTTAAAACTAAAGTTGTACCTTTGTATCATCAAACTAAGGATGTTTTATCGATAATAATTGACCCTAAGTTATTGCTTATAAGTATGTTTGGTTTGATGATATAATTTGTTATATTGTAGTATTATCAATGTAAACTTCAAATTTAAGAAGAACTAATCACTAAAATATTTATAAAATGTACGGAAAAATGCAAGAGCACTTGCAAGCTGAATTGAAATCTATTCAGGAAGCAGGTCTTTACAAAGATGAGAGAATTATTGTAACACCTCAAATGGCAGAGATTAAGGTGAAATCGGGGCATGAAGTTTTAAACTTTTGTGCAAATAACTATCTGGGACTATCAAACCATCCCGAATTAATTGCCGCTGCCAAACAAACTCTTGACGAGAGAGGTTATGGGATGTCGTCTGTTCGTTTCATTTGCGGAACTCAAGACACACACAAGGAGTTAGAGGATGCGATTAGCAAATTCTTCAAAATGGAAGACACCATTTTATATGCATCATGCTTTGATGCAAACGGAGGATTATTTGAGCCATTGTTGACGGCAGAAGATGCAATTATTTCAGACTCACTAAATCATGCTTCTATTATTGATGGCGTAAGATTGAGCAAAGCAAAACGCTACCGCTACGCTAACGCCAATATGGAAGAGCTAGAAAAATGCCTCATTGAAGCTCAAGAACAACGCTTCAGAATGATTATTACTGATGGTGTTTTCTCTATGGATGGCAATGTGGCCCCAATGGACAAAATCATTGAGCTTGCTGAAAAATATGATGCTTTGGTTGCTGTTGACGAAAGCCACTCGGCTGGAGTTGTAGGTAAAACAGGACGTGGTGTTTCAGAACTATACGACTGCTTTGGTAAGATAGATATCATTACAGGAACTTTAGGCAAAGCCTTTGGTGGTGCTATTGGTGGTTTCACCACTGGTCGCAAAGAAATAGTGGATATGTTGCGTCAACGCTCACGTCCATATCTGTTCTCTAATTCTATACCTCCATTAGTGGCATGTGCTGGAGTTAAGGCTTTTGAACTGCTTGACAAAGAGAACACTCTTCAAGATAAATTGCATGAGAATGTAGATTATTTTATTGAAAAGATGAAGGAAGCTAAGTTCGACATCAAGCCTACCGAGTCTGCTATTTGTGCTGTGATGCTATATGATGCAAAACTATCTCAAGAGTTTGCAGCTGAATTGCTAGAAGAGGGTATCTACGTTACTGGCTTCTATTTCCCCGTAGTTCCAAGAGATGAAGCAAGAATTCGTGTTCAATTGTCGGCAGGACATAGTCGCGAACATCTTGATAAAGCAATTGCAGCATTTATCAAAGTTGGAAAGAAATTGAACGTTATTTAAATATGAACAAATGAAAGCGTTAGTAAAATTACGCCCCGAAAAGGGAATCTGGATGGAAGACGTTCCAATGCCAGAAATTGGTGTTAATGATGTTTTGATTAAAATGAAAAAAACATCAATCTGTGGCACCGACCTACATATATATATGTGGGATGATTGGGCAAAAAAAACAATCAAAACTCCTATGACAATTGGTCACGAATATGTGGGCGAAATTGTTGATATGGGAAGCGGCGTTACAAACCTAAAGGTTGGTGATCGCGTTACGGGTGAGGGACATCTTGCTTGTGGTCATTGTCGCAACTGCCGTCGTGGCAAACTTCATGTGTGCGAAAATACTGTTGGCGTGGGTGTTAACATTGATGGTGCATTTGCTGAATACATGGCATTGCCAGCAGCCAATGTTATCAAGCTAGACGATCGTATTCCTGATGAGGTTGCTTCTATTATGGACCCATTTGGTAATGCAGTACACACAGCCCTATCTTTCCCTCTAATTGCCGAAGACGTGCTAATCACTGGTGCGGGTCTTATTGGTAGTATGGCAACTGCGGTTGCTAAATTTGCTGGGGCAAGATACACAGTTGTAACAGACTTGAGCGACTATCGTCTTGATATTGCTAAAAAGATGGGTGCTACAATCACCGTTAACCCCTCAAAGGGTGAAACAATTGAGCAAGCTATGGAGAAGCTTGGCATGCGTGGTTTCGACGTTGGTTTAGAGATGTCGGGTTCGCCACATGCCTTCAATGATATGTTGAAGAATATGTACAACGGATCTAAGATTTCTCTTTTGGGCATTCTTCCCAATAATACAGTAATCGACTGGGATGCAGTAATTTTTAAAGCACTAACAATCAAAGGAATCTATGGTCGTGAGATGTGGGAAACTTGGTATCAAATGGAACAAATGTTGATATCTGGTATCGATCTTACACCAATTATCACACATCGCTATTCTATTGATGACTTCCAAAAAGGATTTGATGTTATGGAAAGCGGTCAATGTGGTAAGGTGATACTAAGTTGGGACTAAAACCTTAATTAGGACGCATCTCTTCTATGGTAAGTATTTGAAAATTAGAATCTAATTCTATCTTTTCAATATATCCATATTTGTTATCATCAGTCCCATCTGTGTTTGTGCTAATCTTTTGCAGAGGCACATTCACTTTATAGTGATCAATGATTGTCTTTTCATAAGTAATACTGCTTATGTCAGGAATAAATTTAATAGTTGGAGATTGCTTTTTCGAACCCGAAATTAGCAAATCTCCAACTATTTTTTCTCTACTACCACCTCCAATATTGAAAAACTGAAAAACCCTAGGGGCAAGGTGTTTTTCCAAACTTGCAGCATTAATATCTGATAAACCCACAAAAAAGCCATCAACAGCTTGCTTAATGCTATCAAGCTCATTAGAGTCAACTGGATATCTTTGTGTAAGAATATACAGCCTCTCCTTTGCCTTATTCATATAATAGCCATCAAATTCGCCGCCAGATGATTGATTTAAATATCTACTATAACTCTCTTTTGTGTTGTCCCTAATTGATGCGCACCACGAAAGCGAGTCCAATCTTTTTCTTATCAAAGGCTTGTATGGCGTTTGGGGATGCAGCTCAAGAAAATCTTTCAATTCAGCACTATTGTCCGATGTTTGCAATCCTTGCCAGATATCACTTTCCGTTCTTTTCAAGTTCATTATTATAGTTTCAGCCTCGTTGTAGTTCTTGCCCTTCGGAAAAGCTATCATATATTCTAGATAGGCAGAAATTGTATTCTCTTTAACCGCCTCATTCCATTGCGATTTCTCTTTATTGCCCTCTATAACAGTCTCTTTAAATACAAAGAAACCAACCACAAGCGCAACTGCCACCGAGATGATAGTTATTAAAGTTTTTGCCCCTCTTGGCTTCTTGGGCTTTTCTTCAAAGTTGGGTTCCACATCCACTTTGGGCTCCTCTTTTTTGGCATCAACTTCAACTTCATATTCTTTTTCTATTTTGCTACTACACTTATCGCAAAATAGATCATCTTCGGACTTGCTACTACCACACAACGGACAATATTGAGACATATTCTTTATTTAATCAATTGTTAATCATCCACAAAGATAAAAAGAATTGCAATATATAATAATGTTGTTTTTAGTTCTGATGTGGAATCTCTATTTTTCGCTCCACTCCAATAGCTTCAATCTCAATATATCCCGACTTGTCACCCAGATAATGAAACTCAATGTCAGACTGGGGCTCTAAAGTGATACTCTCCTTGATGGCGTCGATGTCTGAAACATAAATTATTGTTTTGGCATCCGATGCAGAGTCCTCTTTCCAGTTGCATACAAATTGCTTATCATCAAAACTGTTCGAGTAGGATATCAAATCACCATTCACTCTCATAGGGTAATTTCGTGATATCGTTTTGTAGAAATAATCCTGAGTATCAATATTATTCCAATATGCCCAATATGTTTGCCCCGCTTTCTCCTTCTCAATTATATTTATTAGATGTTGAGCAGGCTCCAAATAGTTTCTGCCCATATAATAGGCACCCCATTCGCCAATAACAACAGGTGCATTTTTTTCTTTAGCTGATTCAAATATTTGTTCAAAGATATGTTCCACTCTGCTAAACTCGGGTTTGTCGGCAGCATCGGTATCAGTCACCAAATCATATCCGTGAGGAGCATAAGCACACAAGGGGTCTTGATTTCCTGCTTTGTCCACAGGCATATTAAAACTACTCTTAACCCCTAAGTTTGCAAAATAAGAGTGCTCTAAAAATATAATATGCTTCTTGTTTACCTCTCTTATGGCATTTCTGGTTTTTTGATAAAAGTTGCTCAAAGACCCCTGTTCAAAGCTTCTTAAAACCTCATACGCGCTATCGGTTATGCGTGCATAATGCTCTTTGTTGCTCATTGTTTCCAAGGCTTCGGTTCGTGAGTCTTCATTGCCCCACAGCTCCAACATATCTTCAAGATTTAAAACATTGCCAGTCTCTTCTGCAATAATTTCTCCATACGTTGAAAGAAGTTTCTCAAGAATAACATTGCTTTCCGAACCAGTAAAAGGCTCATTCATTATATCAAATCCAATTACAGAAGGCGATTGTGCATAGCGATTGGCAATGGTTTTCCAAACGAAGATGTAGTGATCCTGAATTCCCACACCGTCCGAAGCGGGTGTGTTTTTCCAAAAGTTATCAAACACGGTGTGAATAGCAGGACTCACCAAATATGCATCACTCCACACATCTCCTGTTTCGTGAGGCATGTCGTTGTCAATAGTTGCCCAGTCGGGTGCACCATTTCCATATTTACCTCCATAAAGGTCTTGGTGCATATCCAATATTAGCCACATCCCATTCTCTTCTGCCATCTTCACTCTCTTGTCTATCTCCTTTAGGTAGGCTTCATCTATTTTGCCAGGCTCGGGCTCGATGCCACGCCACGACATTCCAAAACGAATACAATTGAAGCCCCACTCCTTAAATTGCTTAAATATCTCCTCGTCATTATCGTTTTTGAAATACTGCTCAGGGTGCTTTGTTACATAGTTTATGCCATTAAGAATAATAGTTCTGTTGTATTCATCAACAAATTTATCTCCTTGCACTGATACATATCCAACATTCAACCTGTTTTTAGAACATGATAAAACAATAGGAAGCAAAACTAAAATTGCAACTAAACTTCTAATTATCAATCTGTACATATCTTGTAAATATAAAATAAATTATTTTTTGTCCCACCAAATTCTTGTGGATAATTTGTCTTCTCCTTGTCGTTGGTTAGCCTCCTCCACATTTTCTTTGTTCACACTGTATTCGTCAGTTGGATATGAAAAGCGTCTCGGAATATTTCCCTTATTTGGACTGTTCGAAAATGAAACAGGAAATAGAGTTGGGTAGCCCGTTCTTCTCCAATTGGCATAGCTCTCATATCCATTAATAAATGTGGCAACCCAAAACTCTGTTCCCAACACGTTTAGCTTCGACTCTAAGGTTGTAGCCTTTTCAAAAAAGTCTTGTTCCAAATAGCTATCTATTTCATCTGCTTCAATAATGCCATCTTTTCCATAAAAAGCCTGTTGTTGCATCGATGCTCTCACTGCATTTCTATAGCTTTCATTAGCATCACCACTTATCCAGTTCTTCAAAATGGCTTCTGCCTTCAGAAGTTCCACTTCAGCATAAGTCATATGTATCATTGGTGCATCCATTTGCAAAATAGTGGCAGGATTAAAGGTGGAATAGTCGGCCAAAGAGTTGAAACTTGGGTCGCCTGCGTGTATTGTGAGGATATCATATCCATTTGGTAATCCCTTTTGTAGCTCCAAATCTGTGCTTCCGTTTGGCAATGCACTATAAACTCTAAGGCGTGGGTCGTTGCTATTCTTCATATGATTCATGAATGTTTTACTGATTTTAACAGCACCACTATTTACCAATCCATGGCTTTTGAAAACAGAGCTCAATGGGTTTTCGATAGCCGATTTGCCAGTAACATGTTGCACCATGCACACATCATCCACACTTTGCATCACACCGCCTGCAACAGCTTTCGACACTGTTTTTTTTGCCAACTCTAGGTTTGCTTTCTCCATTCTCATTCCCAGTCTCAATAGCAATGAGTTTGCAAATTTCCTCCATTTATCAATGTCGCCATTGTATATTATGTCACCTTTAACTATTGGGTTCTTGCTAGTATCAAGTATAGATAGTGCATCCTCTATATCTGAAATCATTCCAGCATACACATCCTCTTGAGCGTCATATTTTGGATAAAAGTTTTGAGTTACATATCCGTTTCCTGCCTCCAAATATGGAATGTCTCCATATAAATCTGTGATTCTATGAAACAGAAATGACTTCCAAATCAGCCCAACTGCGTATGTATTTGCAAGCGATTCATCATCTTGGGTTAGGTTTATCATCTCTTGAATATTCTTTATTCCCTCACCGTAGGTGTCTTTAAAAAACACACCAAGAGTTTCTGTCTCCAGATATTTGTCTCCAGCCATTTCATCCCTCTCTAAAGATGCTGTTTGTTGCACCATCATCATGCAATAGCCCACCTGCGTGCGTTTTGATAGCCCCTCGTTGCTAGTGTATAATTGGCTTTGCGTCAATAATGGACCAGGCTCGATAGAGCTGCTATAGTTTGGATCTATATTTTTCTCATCAAAGTCGCATGCATATGATAGAATGCTGACTAATAGTATCAATATATATTTTATTGGTTTCATATGATCTTGTTTATTTTATCTTGTTGGTATATGGAATCTTTAATCAGGTAGATTTCATTTACTTAAAACTTTATGTTTAAATTAAAACCCCAACTTCTGGTTGCGGGCAGTCCCCATTGCTCCAATCCTTGGGCATTTCCATTGGTAAATGATGACTCTGGATCTATCATTGGCACCTTGTCATACAATATGGCAAGATTGCGACCCACAACTGAAAGTGTCATTTGCAACATTCCAATTTTGCTCACAATGTTCTTAGGTAGCGAATATCCTACTGATAGCTCTCTTAGTTTCACAAATGAAGCATCATATACGAATGCCTCCGAAATATTGTTTGCCAAGTACATATAGTATTCCATTGCAGGCACAGATACATCGTTGGGCGATCCGTCAGATTTTACGCCTTTTCCAATCACTCCCTCTTCTCTTCCAGCTAATGTGGCTTTATGGGTTCCCAAGAAATAAGCCATATCGTTGGTTCCCGAAAACATCTGCCCACCAAACTTACCGTCTATCAGCACATTAAGGTGCACTCCTTTATAACTGAAAGTGTTGTAGAGCCCCACAGTGTAGGGATGCACCCCTTGACCAAGTTTTTTAATCTCCCCTTTTCTAGGAAATCCATTTCTATCATATACTATTTCGCCATTCTCATCTCGTTGATACGAGTAGCCCTTAATAATTCCGTATGGTTGTCCCACCTCTTGATATATAAATGCAGGGCTACCTTCGTCGCCAGCCGCTCCAGTGCGGCTAGTAGCCATTATAAAGCTATTCACTCGGTCGGTAATTCGTATAATCTTGCTATCGTTATATGAAAAGTTTAGGGATGAGTTCCATTCAAATGCATTTGTTCTCACGGGTGTGGTAGTCAAAAGAAATTCAACCCCCTTGTTTTCTATTTTCCCCGCATTAATCAACACATTTCCATATCCCGAAGCTGATGATATTTGTGCAGTTACAATATCATCACGTGTGTTTCTCACATAATAGGTTGCATCGATACCAATTCTGTTGTTCAAAAAGCGTAAGTCGGTGCCCACCTCATACGATATAGAAGTTAATGGCTTCAGGTTTAGGTTGGGTATGGTTCCGCTATTAATATATCCAGTGGGATTGCCATTTATTGCCTCGCCATATCCATAAGTAAGAGCTAAATTGTAGGGACCAACTGCTCCGCCTGATTGCGAACCAGCACCTCTCAGTTTCCAAAACGAAATGAATGATGGCAAATTAAATGCCTCGCTTGCTATAAAGCCTAGCCCAGCCGATGGATAGAATATATTGTTGGGAGTTGTTTTCCCCTTTAGTGACAATGCCGAGAACCAGTCATTGCGCCCCGATAATGTCAGGTATATCATGCTCCGATAGTCTATTTCAGCCTGAGCAAACATAGAGTTAATATAGTTTTCGGAAACACTTTTGCCACCACTTGTGGTTTGGGTGTTGCCCACCACATTCAGTCCTGGTTGAATAAATCTGCTTCCATATGCGCTTATTGATTCGCTCCATGTCATCATGCTGTTCCATCCTGCAAATGCATGAACCTGCAAATCAGTGTCAGTATTGGATTTGTATCCAAATATAGCCTCCAAATTGGCTTCGCCTCCAAATGACGACCCCACGCTGATGGAGCCATCTTTGTCAAATCCTGTTCCCTTTGGTGTCACTGTTTCCGAACGACGATATACCATATCACCACCTGCGCGACCTGTTAGGTATAAATTTTTATTAATATCATATTGCAGCGAAACAGTGCTAAAGAGTCTATCTTTGGCATCTTCTTGGCTTCTGTTGTAGGCTATAAAGTATGGGTTGGAAAAGTAAACATATATATCCGACAGAAGTAGTTCGTCGCCCTTTGCATTTGTAGCTGGCGACATAGATCTCACATCAATATTTGGAGGTAATGTCCAAAGAAGCACATTGCCATTTGCAGAGTAGTCATTCACATTCTGCCTGTTTTTCACTCGCTCTCTCATATACATCACCTGAGTCTGTAGGCTCACCTTCGAGCTCAATTGTGCTGACAGATTTAAGGAGCCATTATTTCGCTCCATTCCCGAGTTTGGATATAGGTCATCATATCTTTGATCACCAATTGCTACTCTATATTGTATATCTTCACTTCCACCCGTTACCGACAGTGTGTTGTTTAATGCCCATGCATTATTGTAGAAGTTTTTCACATTGTTTCTCCCCACGTTACTGTATGGTCGTTTCACACCATCAAACTGAATTACATCCGAGCCATCAAGTCGTCCTCCCCAGCTGCTAGGTCCGCTTAGCTTTGCCATCTCCAGCGTTTGTGGCGTTGCTCCCGATAGCCCCTGTCCATATTCATATTGAAAATCCGAATACTTAACAATAGGATTATCAAAGGTATATGAACTTGTAAGCTCAACTAAAGTTTTGCCCTTTTTTCCTTTCTTTGTAGTTATAATTATTGCCCCATTGGCTGCCCTAGAGCCATATAGTGCGGCAGCAGTTCCTCCTTTCAGCACAGTCATGCTCTCAATGTCGTCGCTGTTTAGAGATGAGATGCCATCGCCACCATCAAATCCGCCCCAAGTTCCTGGTTGACCATAGGTGCTATTGCTTATGGGCATTCCGTCCACAATATATAAGGGTTGATTGTTGCCAAATGAGCCATTGCCCCTAATCACAACTCTGCTCGATCCCATTGCTCCCGTGGTTGGTTTCACCACATTTATGCCCGCCACCTTGCCTGCTAATCCCGCCATCAAGTTTGATTCTTTCACCATAAAGGCGTCCTCTTTAAGTTCTGTAACGGAGTAGGCTAAAGCTTTTTTCTCTTTTTTCATCCCCAATGCCGTCACCACCACTTCCTCCATTGCAATTACATCCTCTTTTAGAGTAATCTGCATCATTTTGCCCTGAGCCATTGCTTCATGGGTTAAGAATCCTATGAATGAAAACTGTAATACTGCATTATTGGGTGTCGAAATTGCGAACTTTCCATCAATGCCTGAAACTGTTCCTTGTGTTGTTCCCTTCACCTGTATTGTAACTCCCACAAGTGGTTCGTTAAATTCATCTACAATGATACCATTCGTGGTAATTTGTTGTGCCATCATTGCAAATGAAAACAAAATCATGAAAGTGAACATCAATAAGCGATTTAAATTTGTCATAATGTTTTTGCTTTTCGATTATTTTGATTTCTTGTTTTAAACAAATGTATATAACAAACCTATTGCAAGCAATGCCTTAGGGGTAGGCACGACCCTTTTGGTATAAATGGTACAGCCAGTTTATGCTTTGGGTGAGTAGGTTGCATTGAGAAAACAATAATTAACATTACTCTTCTTCCTTCGATTTGCCTTTTTTTGTTCTAATCCTCCATAGACCCTCCGTAGATCCTCCTTATATCCTCTATGAATTGTGAGATAATCAAGAAACGATGATGTAAACATAAATTAGACTTTAGTAGGCGATTAAATATTAAAAATTGAAAATATAGTGACGTTTATAATCACGAATTGAGATTGATTTGTTGACTTTAGAGTTGTCGTTTAGCTAAAAATGATAACTTTGTTGTATGAAACGGAAATGTATTCTATTATTACTTGCCATTGCAATATCACTCTCCTCTGCTTTATCTCAAACGAGGGTTATTGCTCATCGAGGTTATTGGAAAGTGGATGGAGCTGCACAAAACTCTATTGCATCACTCCACAAAGCTGATTCTATAGATATATATGGCTCGGAAATGGATGTGTGGCTTACTGCAGATGGTGTGCCCATAGTAAATCATGATGCATCTCTAAGCCTTAATGATGAGAAGCTTGTGGTGGAGAGCACCCAATTTGAAAGACTTAGAAAGGTTGTGCTCAGCAATGGCGAAGTTATTCCCACTGTGGAAGAGTATTTAGATGCTTTTGCAAATAGTGAAAACCTTAAACTTATTCTTGAGTTTAAATCTCATCGTACATCAGAACAAGAAAGAGAGTTGGCTACAAAAGTTATCGATATGGTTAATCAAAAAGGCCTACAAGATAGGGTAGAGTATATTGCATTTGGTATCAACTTTATCAATCTTGTTAGAGAACTGGCTCCAAAATCAGCTGTGTATTATCTTAATGGCGACCTGACACCCAAGGTTATAAAATCTATGGGTGCTGCCGGAATTGATTATAACCTGAGTATATTAAAACGATATCCTGAATGGGTGAAAGAGAGCCACAACTTGGGGCTAAAAGTTAATGTGTGGACTGTGAATAGTGGTAATGATATTAATGAGATGCTTGATCTTGGTGTCGATTTTATTACTACTGACGAGCCTATTTTGGCTAAAGAATTGATAAACAATAGAAAATGATATTTGAACAACAGTTATCTAAGGCTCTTGATTTAGCAATTGAGGTGCACAAGGGGCAATATGATAGAAACGGATTGCCATATTTGGGGCACGTTGTGAGGGTTATGAACGCGGGTCAAACATTGCAAGAAAAGATTGTGGGTGCTTTGCACGATGTGGTGGAGGATAGCCCAATGACTATCGAGGATTTGAGACTACATGGCTTTGACGATGAAATTGTGGATGCTGTTGATGCAATCACGTTTTATGATGAGGCAGAAACCTATGACGAATATATAGATAGGGTGATTAAAAATAGAATTGCTGTGAGGGTTAAGCTCAACGATTTGACTGATAATATGGATATCAGACGTCTTAGTGAACTTGATAATCAGTCAATACAAAGATTGAAAAAATATTTTAGAGCATACAAAACAATAATAAGCAGCTTAAACGATACTAGACTTTAATGGCAGGCATTTATATACATATTCCTTATTGCAAAACTAGATGCATATATTGTGATTTCTATAAAGAGGTTGACGAGAGCAACATGGATGCTTTTGTGAATGCTTTGTGTGCCGAATTTGCTTTGAGAAAGAATGAGGCTAAAGACTCAATTAAGACAATTTATTTTGGTGGTGGCACTCCTACGAGATTGACTTTTGAGCATTTCGAAAAGATTTTCTACTCCATCAACACTAACTATGATGTGGGCTCTGATGCAGAAATCACGATAGAGGCAAATCCAGATGACTTAAGTTTGGATTATATATCGCTGATTACAAAGCTCCCGATAAATAGAATTAGCATAGGAATTCAGAGCTTTGATGATTCGGAACTTAAATTTCTTAGTCGCCGTCACTCTGCTCAAGAGGCTATTGATGCGGTTAGGCTTTGTCAGCAAAGCGGATTTGATAATATAAGTATTGACTTGATTTATGGTTTGCCAAACCAAACTTTGGATTTGTGGGAGAATATTATTAAGCAAGCGATAGGGCTTAATGTTCAGCATATTTCGGCTTACCATTTGATATATGAAGAGAATACAAAGCTATATACTTTGCTTGAGAGGGGGCGAGTGACTCCTGTTGCCGATGATATTAGTAATGAGATGTTCTCGATGCTTATTAATAAGTTGGCTGAGGGTGGATTTGAGCAGTATGAAATTTCTAATTTTGCAAAAGACAAACTATACTCAAAACACAACACCTCTTATTGGTTAGACGAGGAGTATATTGGTTTTGGTCCCTCTGCTCATTCTTATGATGGACATAAAAGATCGTGGAATGTCTCTTCCATAGGTAAGTATATTAGAGCTATTGATAAGGGCGAGCTATTGCAAGAGTATGAAATTTTGTCCGTGAAGGATAAGTATAACGAGTTTGTGCTCACAAAACTAAGGATGATGAAAGGGATTAGTTTGATAGAGCTTGGTGATAAATTTGGCGAAAAATACTTTTATTACTTCTCCGAAATAGCAAAGAGGTATATACACGAGGGGCTTTTGGTTTATGAGGGCGAGATGCTACATCTTTCTCAAGAAGGGATATTTATTTCTGATGGTATAATGAGTAATCTGATGTGGATTGACTAAGGCGTCCTTAATATCTAAGAGTGTTGTTCAACCAAGCATTGAGGCTATCCAAGAGCAGGGGCGAATCTATCCTAACTGCCCACGACTCTAGCTGAGTGAAGCTGATATCGGTGTTTATGTCTATCTCGGGCAGCTCATTTGCTAGGTTTTGCGCCACTTTTTGGTTGCATATAGTGAAGTCGATATCGCCTCCGGCAACCATCATTACTAGCTGTTCCTCTTCATACACCTCATTTTGGCGTATAAATATTGTGTCTCCAATTTCATCTGCAAGATTGTTGAGGCGCATAATGGCTGGCGAGTCTTTTGGTACGTATATTGTTTTGTGTGCCAGATCCAACTGTTGCCTTATGGGACTGATGCTGTCATTAAATTCTGCTTTTCGCTGCACCAACACATATTTGTTTTTATTAATCGATTGAGTAAACTTAAATCGCTCTTTCAACTCAGTATTCACAGGAATATTGCGTGCCACAATATCATATTTGCCTACCTGTAGTCCTAAGAGGTTATCTTCTAAACTGTTTTCGAGAAATAGATTAACCTTTATGTCCCAATCGCTTTCAAGCTTTGTAATTAAGTCGTGCTGAAATCCCTCAATGGTGTCGCCCGACACATAATATCCAAATGAATTGTAGTCCGTAACTATGTTAATGGTACCACTTTCAACAATTTCGGTATAGTCTCTAGGTAGTTTGATGGGTGTTTTCTTTTGCAAATTAAACAACACAATCATCAAATATATGGCTATTGCCAATAATATGAAATAGATTATAAGTCTAACTTTTATTTTCATATCTAATTGTGAAGATCCACCGAAAGCCCCAGTCTAAGCATTGCTGGGTTTACGGGATAGTTGGGTAATGAGAAGTACTCACGTGGCTTTAAAAAACTTGATGCCGCATTGTAGTACATAATAAAGAAACGTGTCTGTTTCAGATGCATATTCGCATATACTGTTGCAATAGGATAATTACCTATCTCTTTCTCCTTTTGATTATAAAACTGTAGCAATGCTGGCTCATAGCCTGGAGCATGATAGCTGGTGTGATAGTGTGCATCTACACCAAACTGAAAGGTTAGCTCGTTTACGATAAGAGCCTTAAGATACATGTTTGAATATACACTCAATTGAGGAACTGGAATAACATCCTGATTGGATGAGGTTTGATACACCACATCGTTGTCCCAATTGAATACTCCTAATTTCAATCGCTGATTAATTCGTGCCATCAGCACCTGCACGTTATCGCTGCTTTGTGATATGTTTCGGTCGCTATCAAAATAGATATGGTTTTGAATATTCTCAACCCCCACGCTAAGTGTTGTTCGGGTGAAGGGAACGTTTAGTTTTCCTCCCAAAAATACTCTTCTGATATCTCCAAAGTCATTGTTCCACCAATAGTATTTTGATCTATAATTGTTTTGCAAATATGTTGGTTTCAGGTTCTTCAAATAGGCATGACCGCTCAGGGTAGTTCTTTTTCCTGCTATCTCGTAGCTGGTTTCCACATCTCCTTGCAGCTTCATTTCTCCAAGGTTTGCGCCTAGCAATCCTATGTCGGCTTTCAAATTAAAGCGAAGATACTCACCCTGTTGCTTGTTTAGGATACCTCCTACAAACACCGAGTTTTCGTTGTGCGTTCTTCTGCCCATCACGCCATCAATGTTGTCTAGCATGGTGAATTTTCTTAAATCATGTTCAATAAATCCTGTTAGACCAAATTTAACCCATGGCTTAAATCCCTCATTAAGTGATAGTGCCAATGTGTTTTTTATTGATCTAAATGTGGTGCTATCGTCCACAGCCGTGTCATAGAACTTGTTGGGATAAAACTGATCAATGTACTGCATGTTTTTCCCATCCACATTCACTTGCGTGGTGTCAAATGAGATAAACCTACGGTCTTGATCCAAATAATGCGATGTTAGGATAACGCTAGCTACTGGCACAAACTCACGATCCGAGAGCGTATCCTTAGGGGTTGAATAATATCCCATGTTGTATTTCCCTGAAAAGAATATCTGTTTTGTGCTTAGCTTATTCCATGTCTCATCAAATCTAATTGGAATATCTATTGATTGAAACGATTGCCCAATAGATTCGGGGTCTGTGATGAATGTTTCATCAGTAATTCCTCCATTCTCGAAATGCTTAATCAATGAGGTTGATGCATAAAGATGAGTTTCAAACCTGTTTGAAAGATAGTTGCCAAACAGGCTCCAGTTGTTGTGTTTGTTTCCTTGGGCTTTATACAGTCCTTTTGCATCTATGATGTTTCCTTCGAATGCAATGTTGGCTTTCTTGTTGAAGTTTGTTGTCAATAGCGCATTTAGTCTCTGCTCCCTCATAGGGCGACTTCCTGCGGTTTGATAATCCAGTTTTGCGTATGGAACTCGTGTGTTGTAGAAAACCTGTTTGGTGGGTCCAAAGGTGTAGGGATTATAAGCATCAATATATGGAAAAATATTTGCCTCATCATTATCAAAAAATATTTTCGACATGATAGGCGAGCCCACTGTGCCCGTATATCCCGAAGCAACCGAGTGTCCATCTGGCACCATTGTTTGCTGGAAATTATACTTTGCTGAGTCCATCTCCACTATTTTTCTTTCACCACTTCTGGGGTCTATGTGCCACACAATAGCTGCGGGTAGCTCCAAACTAATAGTATCGGTAGATGCTGATGTTTGGTTTTGCCTTGTTTGTGGTGTCACGCTCGGAACAGTCTCTGGTAGTTCTATTTCGTTCATATTTGTTGAGTCTGGTGGCATAATGATGCGCGATTGAGACATTGCAACAGATGACAAAGCTAAGAAAACTGTGAATATGAGTATTTTTACTTTCATTGAGTACAAACTTACATAAAAAATATCATGCATAAGCACTATGCGTTATTTTAAAGCTCTTTTAAATCCTTTATTTCATTGATGTTATAAGGCGTTGCCTGATAAACGAAATAGTTGAGCCAATTGATATAAAGAAGATTGGCATGCGAGCGCCACCTCACCAATGGGGGTTGATTGGGGTCGTTGTCTCTATAATAGTTTTTGGGCAATTCCACATTGTCCATTCCTTTGTTCACATCTCTAGTGTATTCGTCGTGAAGCGTATTGGGTGAGTACTCGGAGTGTCCAGTCACATAAAACTCTCTTCCACCACGTGATGATACGATATATATTCCTGCCTCGTCTGACTCGGATAGTATCTCCAAGTCGGGATGTTTGCGAACCTCTTCAGTATCAATTGTGGTGTGTCGGCTGTGGGGAGCATAAAACTCATCATCAAATCCTCTGAAAAGTGGGTTGGTGTGGTCATTAATGGTGTGACTAAATACCCCAAATAGCTTTTTGTCTAATGGAAATTTGTTGATACCATAGAAATGGTGAAGGGCTGCTTGTGCGCCCCAGCATATATAAAATGTGGAAGTTACGTGTGTTTTAGCCCAATCAAATATGGACGTTAGTTCGTCCCAGTAGTTGACCTGTTCGAATGGCAACATCTCAACAGGGGCTCCCGTAATTATCATTCCATCATAATAGTTATCCTTAATCTTCTCAAAGGTTGTATAGAATGATATCAAGTGCTCGATTGGGGTATTCTTAGGGGTGTGACTTGCTATACCCAAAAAGCTAATCTCAACCTGCAAAGGCGAGTTGGAGAGCAATCTTATAAGATCGGTCTCGGTTGTAACCTTCAGAGGCATAAGGTTTAGTATCAATAGCTTTAGTGGACGTATATCTTGTGCCGAAGCCCTTAGGTCTTCCATCACAAAGATGTTCTCTTTCTCTAAAATTCCTATCGATGGTAGCTTATTTGGTAAATTAACAGGCATAATCTTTCTCAATATATTTTATAGCCTGTAAAATTATCTATTTTATTAGAAATATTTCAATATCTCACCAAGTTTAATAGTTATTTCCTATTTTTTATTTTTAAATGATGTTCCATATGTGCCGATTAATTCTCCTAATGAATGATACTTGCCATAATTAAAGGTTAGAAGATTCGCATTATCTAGTGTAATGCGATGAGACTTCTCGTCGTATAGCGCCGAATCAACCTTTACGTTCAAAACGTCAGCAATAAACATGTCATGTGAACCCATATTCATAATTGTTCTCACCTTACATTCAATATTAACAGGTGATACACTGATTATTGGCGTATTTATGGCTTTTGCAAACTCAAGAGGTAGGTTCAAGTCCTCAAACTTGTTGGTGTCTGTTCCCGATGTAATACCACAATAATCAACCGTATTCATCAACTCAGGAGTTGCAAGGTTAATCACAAACTCCATATTTCGTTTGATTATAGCATGTGAATATCTACTAGGTTTTATTGAAATATAGCATCTTGGAGGCTCAGATGAGAGTGTTCCCATCCAACAAGTGGTGAATATATTGTATTCATCTTCATTACTCCCACAGCTAATTATTGCTACAGGTAGGGGGTAAATCATTGCCCCAGCTTTCATATCATGTTTCATTGATATCTCTAATTAAAATGTTTGCTGCAAATTGTTAAACAATGAATCATTTGAATACAATATAGTGATACAGTATTCAAATATCATAGAAGGGGTTTTGGTTAAAAAACCACAGTATTACAGATGTGGCCTACTATATACCACAATCATTCATCTTGCCCTGGTGTAGAATTAGAGATGGAATAATATGTTTTATTTCAATACAATTTCCTCCTTTGTCATCTTTAACTCGCAATAGTGACATTGAAGAATTACGCGCTCTTTGTCTATTACATGAAATCGTGTACTCATTGGTTCATTGTTTGTAATACATTTAGGATTATTGCATGATACAATCTCCACAATTTCATCGGGTAGAGTTACCTTTTTCTTTTCAATTACATTATAGTCTTTTATGATGTTCAGATTGATGTTTGGTGCAACTAGGGCAATTCTATTAATCTCTTCTTCCTCAAAGAATTTATCAGAGATTTTTATAATTCCCTTTTTGTCCATCTTTCCGCTATTGAGGTTGTTCCCTATGGTTATTCTATTGTCTAGCTTTTGTAGCTGCAAAATTGAAACCACTTTGAAAACAACATTAGTGGGGATATGGTCAATTGCTGTCCCACTCTTCAATGCTGCCACTTGTAACTCTTTTCCCATTGTTCTTTTTTTTGCTTCTCTTTCTACACCATTGTTACACTTTTATAACAAAATTTCCAATAGAATGTTTAAAAGAGAATATTTGATGTTTTTACACTTATAATTCAATACCCATCAAGTCGCAAATAATGGCTTGTCTTGCAAAAACGCCATTTTCTGCTTGTTGAAAATAATATGCCTTTGGATTGCCATCCACATCATGGTTTATCTCTGTCACTCGGGGTAGGGGATGGAGCACTTTAAGGTTGTCTTTTGAGTTGCTAAGCATGCTATTATGCAGCACATATATGTTCTTTACCTTTTTGTATTCCATCAAATCCGTAAATCGCTCTCGCTGAACCCTTGTCATATATAGAATGTCAGCACAATTAATAGATTCTTCGTTAAAGTCTACGTACTCAGTATATTTTATGTTCTTATTATCGCAAAATTGCTTATACTTTTCAGGTATCTGCATCTCTTTAGGTGCCACAAAGTTGAATGTGGGGTTGAAATATGATAAACCCTGAATTAGTGAATGAACAGCTCTTCCATATTTTAAGTCACCTACTATTGTGATAGTTAGGTCTTCAATCGTTCCTTGCGTTTCATATATGGTAAAAAGGTCTAGCATTGTTTGCGTTGGATGCTGGTTCGAACCATCACCCGCATTAATAATCGGAACTGGCGAAACCTCGGAAGCATATCTAGCAGAGCCTTCTAAATGGTGGCGCATAATAATTAAATCGGCATAGTTACCTACCATCATTATTGTGTCTCGTAGCGACTCGCCCTTAGTGGAGCTACTTGTGGCTGAGTCCGAAAAGCCTATTATTCTACCTCTTAGCCTATTGATAGCCGTTTCAAAACTTAGTCTTGTTCTGGTAGAGGGTTCAAAGAAAAGACTTGCACACACTTTGCCTTGCAAGCAGTCCTGATTAGGATTTTTCTTGAAGTCATTGGCGGTCTTCAATATTCTTAATATGTCCTCCTTACTATAATCGCCTATGTCAACTAAACTTTTTGGTTTCATAATGGGTCTCTGTCTTTTTGTATGATTATTCAATAAATCTTAATGCAAAAATAGAGAAAGTTCATGAGTTTTGTGCACAATATGCTCAATTTAATATTTCGATTAAAACATTAGCACATAAAAAAACCTCTCCCACTGTTTATTTGGGAGAGGTTTCAATTTGTCAAATCTTCTTTTTTTATTTATTCCACACTCTTGGTGCTGGTACAGGTTTCAGGGGCTCTCTATTTTTCAAGTCCTTCATCACCTCTTCAATAGCGCGCTCAAGCTGCTGATCTTCTCCGTTCCACTCCTTTATTGGATCGTTGTCAATCTCAATGTCGGGAGCTACGCCGTAGTTTTCAATCATCCACTCACCTGTTTTAGCATCGTAGCTGGTGAAGAATGGAACACGAATATCAGTCCCATCAATAAATGGAAGTGAACCCGAAATGCCAACAATACCACCCCATGTGCGAGTGCCAATAAGCTTACCCAATCCTAGTGCTCTGAATCCCCATGGGAATAGGTCGCCATCCGATGCTGAGTATTTATTTATCAAGCACACCTTAGGTCCCACTTGCACCGCATCTGGAACAGTTCCAATTCTTGTTGAGCCACGGCGCATTGTCAATCTGTAGGGTTCGCGAGCCAATCTTTCAAGTATCATTGGTGACACATTGCCTCCTCCGTTTGCACGGTCATCAATAATCAATCCCTCCTTATCCAGTTGAGGATAAAAGTAGCGTGCAAACTCGTTCAGTCCATCCACACCCATGTCGGGAATATAGATATATCCAATTTTACCACCCGAGGCTTCGTCAACTTTCTTGATATTGTTTTGTACCCACTCATAATGGTATAGCGAATACTCTTCGCTGATAGGGCTTACAACAATCTTGCGAGCTCCATCTAGGCTAGCTTTATTGTTTAGCATCAGCTCGGTTGGCACACCAGCCTTGCCCACCAATAGCGAGTACATGTCATTAACCGTGTTGGTGGCTATACCATCAATACCCACAATATAGTCGCCTACGCTAGCTTCTATTCCAGGTTCACGAAGTGGCGAACGAAGCTTTTTGTCCCAAGATGCACCCTCAAGTATCTTTTCTATCTTGAAGAAGCCACTTTTATCTCTCGATATTTCTACACCTAGCAAACCAAGATCAACAGTTTGTGCCGTTGGCATTTCGCCAGGATTAACGTAGGCGTGACCAATGTTTAGTTCACCAATCATTTCTCCAATCAAGTAGTTGAGGTCTAGGCGAGTTTTCACATATGGTAGCATCACAGCATACTTTTCTTTCATAGCTTTCCAGTCCACGCCGTGCATATTCTCTAGATAAAAACCATCACGATACACTCGCCATGCTTCATCATAAATCTGAGCCCACTCTTGTGGATAGTCGGTTGCAATCTTCATGTGCGAAAGATTAACAGCTTCGTTCAAATTGACTTTTCCGTTTGGAATATTCTCAACGTAAAGTTGTCTGCCTTTCATAAATAGAGCCTTTTTAGCACCTGGTTCAATGCTCATAGATGCACCTTCGGCAATGGTTTCCTCTTTTTGCTTGTTCAAATCAAACATCGAAACCGAGCCAAACTTGTTGTAATACACTTTGTCATTTGCCATATAAAAACCACGATAGAATCCTACGCCCACTGGTAGTTTCACAACTCTGTCGGTGATGCCATCAGCATCAATTTTCACTGTCACTACTGAGTCTTTAGCCTCTGGCTTTTTGCTTTGGTTCACTTCAGCATCTTTTTCAAGGAAAGGAGATGGGGTGTCTTTTGTTAATAGACTCAAGTAAACTCCACTTGAGTTGCCATAAACATGATTCCACTCCTTAGATCCATATGTGGGATTGAAGTCTCTTGATGATGAGAACACAATGTATTTTCCATCTTGACTAAATGCAGGACTTTGCGACTCGTACCACTTATCAGTTATTGGATACTCTTTTTTCGAATCAATATGCATTGCATACACTACATTAAAGTCGTTGCTCTCCATTCTCACGTAGGTCAGCCACTTGCTGTCGGGCGAGAAACTCACACCCGATGGTTCTCCCACTGGATCTTGAAGTAGTGTTGTAACCTTTTTCGATGACACATTTATAATGTTCATCTTATTGTTTCTATCTGTATAAACAATAGATTTAGAATCGGGGCTCCACACAAATGATCTGATATATGTGTCATTGTTCTTTGTAAGTTGTATTGGCTCAATCTTATTCGCATCCTGAATGTATATTTCAGTTTCGCCGGTTGCGTCCGAAATGTAAGCAATATGTTTTCCATCGGGCGACCATTTTGCGCCACGCTCGTGTGCACCAGGTGTAAGGGTTATGTTCTTAGTAACGCCCTTGTCTGCTGGCACGTTAAACACCTCGCCACGAGCTGTCACTGCCAATCTCTCACCATCGGGCGATAGGCTAGCACTGCTCAAATATTTGTTGCCATCTTTTATTTCACTTCTGGCGTATATGTTGTCAGATGTAAGAGTGACATCAATCTTCTCTGCCTTTCTGCTAGTAGCATCCAGTTTGTAGATGTAGCCACCATTCTCAAACACTATTGTGTTGCCATTTGCACTCGGAAACTTAATATCATATTCGGTAAAGTTGGTAACCTTTTCAGTCTCCTTCGTGTTGGTGTTATACACAAATAGGTTCATGGTTCTGTCGCGGTCCGAGATATAAAAAATCTCATCACCAATCCACATAGGCATAATGTCTTGTGCCTTGTTTTCGGTTATGTTGGTAACCGACTGTGCAGCTTCGTCATAAATCCACACATCGTCTGCCATTCCACCTTCATAATATTTCCAGGTCCTAAACTCACGCATCACACGGTTGTAAGCCAATTTTTTTCCGTCGGGTGAGTAGCTACAAAAGCCACCCTCGGGTAGTGGTATTACCTGAGACAAGCCTCCATGATTTGCCACACGATATAGTTTGCCCGTGAAGCCATCGCTAATACGATTGCGATATACAATCTCTTTGCCGTCGGGTGTCCAGCCCATTACAATATTGTTGGGTCCCATTCTATCGCCCAGGTCATCTCGAGAGTTGGTTGCAGTATAGGTAAGTCTCAGTGGCTCGCCCCCTACTGTGGGAATAGTGTAAACCTCGGTGTTACCATCATATTGCCCTGTGAATGCAATCGACTTTCCATCGGGCGAAAACTTTGGAAACATTTCGTAGCCCACGTGCGAGGTTAGTCGCTTAGCTTCACCACCATTAATTGACACTTTATATAAATCTCCAGCATAAGAGAATACAACTTCATTTCCATTTGTTGTGGGAAATCGCAACAGGCGTGCCTCTTCGGCATTCATTCCCATCCAAACAAATGTAAATGCTACTAGTAAAATAATTTTTCTCATAAAGCATTAAACTATTATTTGATTTTGTAATAAAAAAACCTTTACAATGCTAGCACTGTAAAGGTTTTGGATTAATTATTTGGTTTATAGTTCTAAGTCGATATCAAATAGTTCGTGCCATGGCAATCCCTGTTTGTTTAGTTGTTCCATAAATGGATCTGGATCAAACTCCTCAACGTTAAACACGCCTGGCTTTTTCCATAGCCCTTGCATAAACATTCTGGCACCAATTGTTGCGGGCACTCCCGTGGTGTAGCTCACACCTTGTGCACCAGTTTCGTCGTATGCAGCTTGGTGGCTACAATTGTTATATATATAATATGTGCGCTCTTTGCCATCTTTAATCCCTCTGATTCTACATCCAATAGATGTTTCACCAGTGTAGTTCTCTCCCAGTTCACCTGGATCGGGCAACACAGCCTTTAAGAATTGGATAGGAACAATCTTTTGTCCATTATATTCCACCTCGTCAATACGAGCCATTCCGATGTTTTGAATAACACGCAGGTGAGTCAAATATTCCTGACCAAATGTCATCCAAAAACGAGCACGCTTGATGGTAGGAAAGTTTTTCACTAGCGACTCCAGCTCTTCGTGATAAATCAAGTATGACTCCTTAGGCCCAATGTTTGGATAGTTCAAAGGCTTATGAATTTCGTGTGGCTCAGTTTCAATCCATTCTCCATTCTCCCAATATTTTCCTTTTTGAGTCACCTCACGTATGTTAATCTCGGGGTTGAAGTTGGTAGCAAAAGCTTTTCCATGATCTCCAGCATTGCAATCCACAATATCCAAATAGTGAATCTCGTCAAAGTGATGCTTTGCAGCATGAGCCGTGAAGATACTTGTTACACCTGGGTCAAATCCACAACCCAAAATAGCCGTTAAGCCTGCCTCCTTAAATCTATCTTGATAAGCCCATTGCCAGCTATATTCAAATTTTGCTTCATCTTTTGGTTCGTAGTTGGCAGTGTCCAAATAGTTTACACCACACTCAAGACAAGCATCCATAATTGTAAGGTCTTGATAGGGAAGTGCAACATTGATAACAAGTTCGGGTTTGAATTCATTAAAAAGCTCCACTAGCTCTGGTACACTATCAGCATCCACTTTTGCGGTTTTTATCTCCACACCTGTGCGGCGTTTCACATCTTCTGCAATAGCATCGCATTTGCTTTTTGTGCGGCTAGCCAACATAATCTCAGTAAAAACATCGTTGTTTTTTGCAACCTTATTTGCAACAACCGTTCCAACGCCACCAGCGCCGATGATTAATACTTTTCCCATTTTAAAAAGTTTATGATTTATGTATATTACTAATGTATATCACGATATAGTTTCGAAATTAAGTTGCTTCTATTTCTATATCAGACAATCAACACGACAAATATACAATAAAGTTTTTGAAATTCTTTTTTAATGTATCACCCAAATTTATAATAGAGTGTGGTTATTGATTATAATGTCTTTTTTCTGTTTTATATATGTTGTATCTTTGTGCCATTCATTAATCACATAATAAATAAAAACTTAAATCATATGGAAGAAGAAAAAATCCAACAAATAACTCAATCAACAAGTGCGATAAGTGAATGGTCGAAAGGCATCTTAACCAATTTAGGAATAGGTGAGCAGTGGATCAATTATATGAATGCTGTTTTTATGATTATTCTGTTGGTTATTTTAGTGGGAATTGTATATCACATCACCCGATATATACTTAGAAATGTGTTTCGTAAGTTTTCGTCAATCCCCAAGATGTCTTTTCTAAAGCATCTATATGATAGAAGATTTCCTCACTATTTGTCGATGATTATTCCATTTAGCTTGGTAAAGGGGGCTATCCCCATAGTGTTCGAAGCATTTCCTAGCTTTATGAAGTTGGTAGATAAATTTGCCGATATGTATCTCGTGCTATATATTATTTGGTTGATTATGTCTGTCATAAATGCTTTTGGCGATTCGTTGCGAACCAAGGAGCAGCTACGAGACAAGCCCATTGATAGCTACATTCAAGTAGTTCGAATATTTTTCTATTTCTTTGGATTTATCATTCTGATTTCGATACTAACAGGCAAAAATCCAATGTACTTTATTGGTGGTATGGGTGCTGCCTCTGCAATATTGATGTTGGTGTTTAAAGATACCATTATGGGTTTTGTGGCAAGCATTCAGGTGTCAGCAAACGATATGGTGCGCATTGGCGATTGGATTACGATGCCCAAATATGATGCCGATGGTGATGTTATTCAGATAACGCTTACTACGGTTAAGATTAGGAATTTTGACAAAACCATTACCACAATTCCACCCTATGCTTTAGTGTCCGATTCGTTTCAAAATTGGCGAGGCATGCAAGATATGGGTGGAAGGCGCTTGAAACGCTCCGTTTATATCAAACAATCTTCTATACATTTTATTGAAAAAGAGGAGCTCCCAAAATATATGAAGATTCAAATGGTGGCTGATTATATCAATACTCGAACAAATGATATTGACAAATATAATGCTGAAGTGGGTGCCGACAAATCATTAGCAATCAATGGTCGCAACCTCACAAACATGGGGCTATATAGAATGTATATTCAAAATTATCTTCAAAATCACCCCGGTGTTCACAAAGATATGATTTCCATGGTGCGCCAGTTGCAGCCCGTATCTAAAGGGCTTCCATTGGAATTATATTTTTTCACCAGCACCACAGCGTGGCTAGAGTATGAGAGCATCGTTTCAGATGTTTTCGATCATATCACGGCAGCGGCTAAGTATTTCGATATTGAACTATTTGAGGATGTTTCAAATCCATTGCTTATGAGCCCAAATAGCCATTAGTCATTAGCCAATAGCTAAAATAATTAGAGCAAGTGTGGTTATTTATCTATCTCACTTGCTCTTTTTTTATGCAATGGCAAGAGAATGTTTAGTATCTTTGCTCACACAAATCAGAAAGGTTATGAGAAGTTTTGCAAGCGACAACAATTCGGGTGTTCATCCCGCTATTATGCAAGCATTGATTGATGCAAATAAAGATCATGCTCTTGCCTATGGCGATGATTATTTTAGTGAACTTGCCAGCAAATTGTTTAAGCAAATTACAGATAGCAGTGATGCTGAAGTTTTCTTTGCTCTCAATGGCACTGGAGCTAATGTGATAGCTCTTCAGGCATGCACCCAGTCTTTCAATAGTATCATATGTGCCACCACTGCTCACATTGCGGTTGACGAGTGTGGTGCACCATCAAAATTCACAGGCTGTGCCCTCAAAGAGATAGCCACGCCTGATGGCAAACTCACACCCCAGTTGGTTGAGCCACACCTCAATGGCTTCGGGTTCGAGCATCACTCGCAACCCAAGGTGATAGCTATTTCGCAATGTACCGAGCTAGGCACCACCTACACTATTGACGAAATAAAAGCCCTTGCCGATTTGGCTCATCATCACGATATGTATCTTTTTATGGATGGCGCACGCCTTGCTAATGCATGCGTTCACGAGCAGGTGGATATTAGAGAGATGACCACTCAGTGTGGTGTTGATATATTCACATTGGGAGGAGCCAAAAACGGACTTATGTTTGGTGAAGCAGTTGTTTCGATACGTCCCGAACTATCCAAGAATATGAAGTATATTCGAAAACAATCCACACAGCTGCTATCCAAAATGCGATATATATCTTCGCAATTTGTAGCATATTTTGAGAGCAATGTGTGGTGGAAAAATGCTAGAGAAGCCAATCTTATGGCTCAAAATCTAGCTTCTACTCTTGAAGATTTTAACATAAGAATCACCCAAGAGGTGCAATCAAATGCTGTGTTCTTCGAAATGTCGGATGAGGTGACAGAACAATTGCGGCAACAATTCTACTTCTATGATTGGGATGTCCAGCGCAACGAGCGACGCATGGTTTGCTCGTGGGACACCAGCGATAATGATATAGAAGAACTAGCTAAATATCTAGACAAAATCCAGAATCATTAATCATTTAATCACTATAAATTTTATGTTTGATTTTTTAGAAGTTTATCCATGGCTTTTGCCAGTAATGATTTTCTTTGGGCGTGTATTCGACGTTTCGTTGGGCACCCTCCGCATCATCTTCGTATCGAAGGGCGAAAAGTATAAAGCCCCAATTATTGGTTTTTTTGAGGTGTTTATTTGGGTTGTGGTTATCTCTCAAATTCTCACTCGTGCCAATGATATGATAGCTTATCTTTCTTATGCAGGTGGCTATGCCACGGGCAATTATGTGGGTATATTACTCGAAAAGCGCATTGCTTATGGCATTGTTCTATGTCGCATCTACACTCACAAGAATGGCTTTGAGCTCATTCAAAAGCTCAATTTGCTCAACTATGGTGCCACCATGACTCATGGCAAAGGTTCCACAAACGACATAGACATTGTGGAAACAGTTATAGCTCGCAAAGAGATGAAGAAACTAGAAGCTATTCTCACCAATTTCGATAAGAATATATTTTATGTAGTGGAAGATGTTCGCACCAAGCAAAATGGAATTTTCCCTCAGCGCAAAAATATACTTGCACGCTGGCGACCGGGCAAATAAGGCTTACTTAACAGCCGAAACTACATCTGCAACCAGAGCATCAAAATCCATATTGTTGCTTTCTTTGGGTGAATAGCCCAACACCACTACTGCCAAATCTTCATCGGGAAGAATAAATATTCGTTGCCCATCATGCCCATTACATGAATACATGCTAGTGGGCACCGATGGCAATGTTTTAGATAAATTCAACCAAAACGACGCGCCATACTCACCATTGCTATCTGAGGTGATGTGCGTTGTGTAGTCAACCCAATCATTAGGCAAAATTTGCTCTCCATCAAAATACCCATCATTTAGATATAACAAAGCAAATCGTGCGTAGTCGCGTGCAGTGGCGTATATATATGACGAGCCCACTTGAGTGCCCGATGCATCCAGCTCAAACACAGCATTTGCCATACCAATTTTGCTGAACAACTGCTCGCTTGAAAACCTATAATAGTCATCATCATTATCAAACTTGCTGCGCATAATCATGTTTACGATATTTGTAGAACCCGATGAATACTCCCATCTTTTGCCTGGTGTGTATCTCAATCTTTTTTCGGAGGCATATTCACCAAAGTCATCCTCGCAATGAAGCATCACCGTCACATCCGATCGGTTTCCATAGCCCTCATTCCATTTCAATCCACTTTGCATCCTTAGTAGGTCATCAACGCTTATTTGCTTCCTGGCATCATCTTCATCTTCCCATTCCTCAATATTGGTAGGAGCATATATGTCTAGCATTTCTTTGTGAGTCATGATGCCCGCAAGTGCATTTGTGAAGCTCTTTGCTATAGACCACGAGAGTAGTTTGGTGTCCCGATCAATACCTTTGTTGTAGCCCTCCATCACTGGCACGCCCTTGTGAAGCACCACAAAGGCAAAAGCATATCCACCATATTCGCCTCTATCAATTAGTTTGTGTTTTATCTCGGTCAACCTGTCTATGTCAGCTCCAGTTTCCAATTCGGGTAGCAGATTGCCTAGGGGCCACGCCACTGTGTCAGGATTGTAGGCTGCCACCACCCTTGGTAAATCCCATCTCACGTCGTTCAAATCGTCAACCAATGTGCAACCATATCCCTCACGATAAATCGCCACAGACTTGTCCCACAAAAACTTGCTAGTAACTATCTTTTTTTCGTAGTCAATCTTGTTTGTAGCATATTTGATTAATGAAAAGTTGAGGTCGAGCGCCTCCACATCCTCCTGACTGCGGTGTGATACAAACACTGCCGATGCCAAGTTTTTGGCAGCATAGCCAGTGACGATTGGCAGCAACGAATTGATATAAATAGCCCCACCAATAACAATGGCAACAATTGATGCAATAATGCTGTATTTTATTCTTCTATACATCTTCATAGTAGTATTCTCTTTTTTATATATTAGATATATGCGTTTTTATATCTAATTTAAACAACAATACAGCGTTTAAAGTTCGCTAAAACAGTGTTTTAATAGCCTTTAAATAGTATTCAAACACCGTTCGATTTTGCCTCCTGCCAATACTCCTCCATCTCGTCTAGCTCCACCTGTTTGAGTTGTTTGCCAGCATCTTTTATCTTTTGTTCCATATAGTTGAAACGATAGATAAATTTTTGATTGGTGCGCTCTAGTGCATTATCAGGATTCACTCCATATAGCCTAGCTGCATTAATGATGCTAAAAAGCATATCACCAAATTCAGCCTCCATCTTGTCCTCATTCAAGCTAGCTATTTCGGTTTCTAGCTCGGCAATCTCCTCCTTCACCTTGTCCCACACATCTTGACGTTCGTTCCAGTCGAAGCCCGAGTTGCGCGCCTTGTCTTGAATACGATAAGCCTTCACCATCGATGGTAGCGATGAGGGTACCCCCTCTAGCACTGTTTTGTTGCCACCCTTTTCCATCAATTTAATCTCCTCCCACGATTTTTCAACCTCGCCAGCGGTGTCGGTTGTTTTGTTGCCAAACACGTGTGGATGTCTAAATATTAGCTTGTCGCAAATAGCGTTGCTAACATCTGCAATATCAAAAGCTTGCTTCTCTTCGCCAATTTTTGAGTAGAACACTATATGAAGAAGCAGGTCTCCAAGTTCTTTTTTAATCTCTTCGTTGTCATCATTCATTAGCGCCTCAGCCAGTTCATAAGTCTCCTCAATGGTGTTAGCACGCAGGCTCTCGTTTGTTTGTTCACGATCCCATGGGCATTTCTCTCGCAGCTCGTCCATCACATCCAATAGTCGCCCAAATGCCTCCAGTTTTTGCTCTCTGCTATTCATATTAATTTGTATTATAAAAAATAGAGACACAAGCCATGGCATTGTGTCTCTAAATATATCAGTTAAATCTATTATTTCTTGAAGTTTGAAATACCAGTGTTCAAGAATTGAATATACTTGCTTACATCTTCATCATATGCATAAGATGGGCTAATCACATTGCCGTCAGTATCAAGTGCAATGTAATAAGGTTGGGCATTAGCTCCAAACTTGTGTCGTTGCAAATAGCTCCACTTATCGCCAATGGTTTTTAGTTTAGTGATTTTGCCATTTTCTTCCACTTCTATTATTTCAGGCAATCTCTCTTTGTCGTCAACCATTAATGTGATTAAGACAAAATCGTTATCAAGCATGTTCTTAACTCTTGCGTCAGTCCACACCGAAGCCTCCATTTTCCTACAGTTAACGCATCCATAGCCCGAGAAGTCTATCAATACTGGTTTGTTTACTTGCTTAGCGTATGCCATTCCAGACTCATAATCAAGTGATTTTGCCTCTACAGCTCCTTCATACAGATTAAAGTCTTGTGTGTATATTGGTGGGGCAAAAGCACTTACTGCTTTTAGTGGTGCTCCCCACAATCCTGGCACCATATACAGCGCAAAGGCAAATGATATAATAGACATAAATAGGCGTGGCACCGATACGTGCTTAACATCGCTATCATTTGGTAATTTAAGTTTGCCAAGTAGATATAGTCCTAATAATGCAAATATAACTATCCAAAGTACTAAGAATGTTTCTCTGTCAAGTATTCTCCATCCGTAAGCCAAGTCTGCTACTGATAAGAACTTCAATGCAAGTGCAAGCTCTAAAAATCCTAGCACCACTTTCACCGAGTTTAGCCATCCTCCCGATTTAGGCATGCTTTCGAGCCACGAGGGGAATATTGCAAAGAAGCTAAATGGTATTGCTAGTGCCAACGCAAACCCAAACATACCAATTGCTGGGGCTATAATACTACCTGATGTAGCAGTTTCTACAAGTAGGGTACCTATAATTGGTCCAGTACATGAGAAAGATACAAGTGCAAGGGTGAATGCCATAAAGAATATGCTGAGTATTCCCGTAGTTGTGTCGGCTTTTGCGTCCATTTTGTTTGTCCACGAAGCTGGCAACACCAAATCAAATGCTCCAAAGAATGAAATCGCAAAGAACACAAGCAGTGCAAAGAATATTATATTAAATATCGCACTTGTTGATAAATCATTTAGTGCGCTAGCACCAAAAACTGCGGTTACGCTTAACCCTAGTAGCACATATATCACAATGATAGCAACGCCATAAAGCACAGCTTCAGAAATTGCTTTGCCTCGATTAGATTTGTTTCTCTTCAAAAAGAAACTTACAGTCATTGGGATTAATGGCCACACACATGGGGTAAGAAGTGCAATGAATCCACCCACAAATCCTGCTATTAAAATCCACCAAAGTGATTTTCCTGCTACGCTTCCTTTCATGCCATACTCTTGCAGTTGGCTAATTACGGGTGTCCATAATGGATTGCTACTAATATTTGTTGAATTTGATGAAGAGCTATCTGTTAGCAATGCAACTGTCTCTTCGGTTGCTTCCTCTTCTTCAGCTGCAACCTCTTCTTCTTTTTGTTCAGTTTTTATTTCCTCTTTGCTAGCTTCTGATGTCTTTGTTGCCTCAATGGTTTTTGTTGTGCTAACTACTTGCACAGTTTTGGGCAAATCAGATGAGTTAAATTCAAAGTCTGATGGTAATGGTGGCGTACAGCTGCTGTCGTCACATGCTTGTGCTCTAACATCGCCAGCAATACTAAACTTATCTATATCGGTAACTTTAATTCGTTGTGTAAATTTGGCAGATTTATCAAATGTGCCAATGTCCATTTGAAATATTTCGTCATATTTTACTACAGCTTTTTGACCTGATGCCTCAAACTTACCTACCAGCTCTGCACCTGCTATATTGTCTATGCTAATTGATGTGGGAAATGGTCCTCCGTCAGGAATTTCCGAGTCATACATATGCCAACCACTCTCGATGGTAGCATCTGCCACTAGTTCTATTTCGCCATTACCTTTGTCTTGCAAGCTAAACTTCCATTCTATCACATTTTGAGAATATACTTGAAGCAATGCAAACAAAAACAATACTGATGTAAAAATCTTCTTCTTATTCATGCTTTTATCTTGTAGTTTAAATTTTACAACCCACAAAGATAATATAAATTATCACTCCGCCTAATAAGCAAATCGCAATAAATCAAAAAATGTACATATGTGCTCTAAGGATGTTGTTTACGTATATTATAGAATGGGTTTTGATGTTGAATTTATTGTTGTGATTATTTAACATTCTAGAAAATCTTAAATGCTAAATAATTCAAATAAAAGCACTATATTTGTAGTTAAATAGTGTTTCATGATTGATTATCAGATAAATCTGAAAATTACAAACCGTCCGAAAAAAGTAATTAATAGGTCATGTACACGTGCATAACATATAAATAAAAAAATTAATAGGTCAAGTACGCAAACAACACCTTTTTTCGACCCCAAAAACACACTTTGCACCACTCGTTTAACAATAATTCATATTATTTCTAAGGAATCACGATTACAATGTTAAAGAAAATTTCAGTTTGGATGTTATGCACGTGTACAACACCTATTCAAAAATGTGCGAACAGCTGTTCTTCGTCTACACAACCTATTCTAAAATTTGCAAATAGCTATTTTGCACGTGCAACACCCCCTCCAACCCTTGCGAATAAGTGTTTATTCACAACCGCAACTCGTATTTCAGTTAATTTCACATAAAAAATCCACACAATGCCTCCAAAACAGCTTGCAAATACCCATTGTACGCGTACAATACTCATAAATTTTCTTCAAACACTCCTACCTACGCAATAAATGGCTATTCCTAAGCCTACAAACGACCCACCTACGTGTGCAAAGCCTCCAAAATGATTTTGTGTGTTAAGGTATTTTAGAGAATAGAGTGGAGAATTTTCCTTTCTCATTTATGCCAATATCTTCTTGGTAAGATATATATATTTGTGTATCGAACTTAAATGTAACTATATTATTAATTTCAATAAACATAAATCAATGATGAAAAAAGTAACAATTCTACTACTTAGTGTTTTTGCACTGATGGCGTGCAATAATCCAAAAAGTGATAACTCGCAAAATGAAACCGAAACCACACATGCTATAGGTGGTGACAAGGACGAGCATGGATGCCTCACTGCTGCTGGCGAAACTTGGAGTCAATTAAAGCAAGATTGTGTGCGTCTTTTTGAAATTGGTGTGCGACTAAATCCCACCAATCCCAAAGAGGATGAAGCCATCATTAGTGCATTTGCTTTATTTAGCGACGATAAATCGCAAGTGGAGCTTTTTGTGTCAGATACCGAAAATAGTATTATTTTGGATGCAACAAGTGACGATGTTTATGAAAGTGGAGAATACAAATTTGATGCATCCACCATGTCGATGTATCTTGATGATGTGCTGACGTATGAGGCAAATGATTCTGAAAGTATCGAAGCTGAGTAGTGAAAATTGACTTTTGAAATGCAATTATTTGGGCAGCATATTATGTGTGCATGCCTAAAGTTGTAATCGAATGGATTTTGAAGCCAACAGCTAATGCTTCTAGTTTGCTAGACGTTGCTGTTGTCCCAAATTTTATTGAGACGTTGAGTGGTATCGTAGGAGGGATACCGGCTAGGGAGCTCAAAAAGATTGATATGTGAACTGATTTGCTAAAAAAGCAATTTAAATCCATTGCTCTTGTTCTGGCTTTGTTGATAGTTTTTTATTTCGTTTTTTAGATTTTTCAAGTGCTGTTTGGCCATAAAATTGCGAAAATGAGAAAGTGACTCCTGTTCTTGACTTTTTTGTAACGAGCTGATGTAATCGGTTCTATCTTCTTTGAAAATTTTTGTGGGAACAACGTTGTGATAAAATTGTATGTAGTTCATTAACAAGCGTGCGGTTCTACCATTTCCATCGAGCCAAGGATGAATGGTTGCAAGATTGAAATGTGCATCGAACGATAGGTTGTAAATTTCGCTAAGGCTGTTTGCAGTTGAGATTTTTTTGTTTAGCTCATCGCACATTTGCTCAATCTTTGTTGGCACTTTTTGAAAGTTCATATAAGATTTGCCGCCAACACCAGCGCTTACCCCACATAGTCGATATTCTCCCTTTGCCGAGTCAAATGTGCCTACAGCTGTGTTCATAACACTACCTGTATTTTTGAGAATCATAGCGTTGAGGTTTCTCAGGAATATGGGTGTGATAGGTGTTTTCACTTCTGCATCTTTAATTGCTTGAGTATAGGCTGTTTTCAAATCTATATTCATTAGATATTCTACAATGTTTCCCTTTCTTGTTGCACCCTCGTCAAACAACAACTGGGTTTCTTTTTCCGAAAGAGTTGAGCCCTCAATAGCTGTAGAATGGGCAATGATTGAATAGATATAATATTTATTATAATCTATTATATCATTCAAATTTAAGCTGTTGTACTTCTCTTGCTCAGCTTCAATTTGTTTCCATATCTTTTTTTGGGCTTCCATATCTAATTGCTTTATAGATTATATCGTAAAAGAACAAAATACTTTTGAATGTTGCAAGTTGTGTGGGATGCGATTTGAAGAAAAGAACCTCAGGCTCATAATTGTCCGATAGTAATTAAT
>CAYFSV010000004.1:0-42683 GCA_964345815.1 uncultured Proteiniphilum sp.
ATGTGGTTTTAGTGTAAATAAAGTTTTATGATAGAAAAAAGATTTGGTTTTCAATATAATAAACTTATATGATCAAAAAAATATCTGGTTTTTGGGAACAGAGTTATTTTCAGCCAAAACCACATCTTTTTTTGCTCCGCAGAGCTTTTTTGAGCAAAAAATAGATTTGGAACTTCATTCTGCATGTTTTTGAGTGCTCTAAATCTTTTGTAATTACTATTTTTGTGGTATGCAACGCAATAAAAAGATATTGGTTACGGGTGCCACAGGTTTTATTGGTAGCGCCGTTGTTGACAAAGCCTTGTCAATGGGTTTTGACGTGTGGGCGGGAGTTAGGAGAAGTAGCAACAGGGAGTATTTGCAAGACGCAAGGATTAGGTTTGTCGATTTGGACTATTCCAATAAAAACAATCTCGTTTTGCAATTGCAAGAGCTTGCTGCTGAGCATGGTAGGTTCGACTATATAGTTCACCTAGCGGGGCTCACCAAGGCGATTACGAAATCAGACTTCTATGATGTCAACTATCTATATCTGCAAAATTTTGTGGAGTCGCTAATTGAAGCCAATCTCCAGCCCTCGCTATTTGTTTTTATGAGCACATTGGGGGTTATGGGCTTGGGCGACGAGATTGATTATACGCCACTGAAGCTTGAGGCAACTCCAAATCCCAACACCGAATATGGAAAGAGCAAACTTGAGGCTGAAAAGTTTTTGAAAAGCATCTCTGGGTTTCCTTATCTCATTCTTCGCCCCACGGGGGTGTATGGACCTCGCGATCGGGACTATTTAATACTGATGAAGGCTGTGAAGGCGGGCTTAAGTGTTGGTGCAGGATTTCGGAAGCAGCTATTGTCATTTATCTATGTTGATGATTTGGTGCAGATTATATTTAGTGCCATCGACAGAGGCATTGTTAGAAAAGAATATAACGTGTCGGATGGTTGTGGATACACCGATGAGGAATTCAACAATATAGTGAGGCAACATCTTGGCAAAAGATGGTTGTTGAGGCTCAAAGTGCCACTTTGGCTTGCAAAGATTGCCGCAATTGTAAATGAGAGAGTTGCAAAGCTGACTAACAAACCCACCACCTTCAATAGCGACAAATATTGGATAATGAAACAACGCAATTGGACGTGCGACATTTCGGCATTGGAGGCTGATATGGACTTTGTGCCCAAATATTTGCTAAATGAAGGAGTTGCAAAAACAATTGAGTGGTATAGGGCTAATGATTGGCTATAAAAACATGAAACTCACTGACATTAAGAACAATTAATTGCAAAAAGAGAGATGACTGACTCTTTTTTTATATTTTTGTAAGTCAATATAAACAATCACATAATGAAAATAGCTTTAATAGGGTATGGCAAAATGGGGCACGAAATTGAAAAAATAGCCCTTGACAGAGGTCATCAAATAGTGTGCACAATCGATTTAGGAGAAGAGTATAAGTTTGAATCAGATGATTTCAAAAGTGCCGATGTGGCAATTGAATTTACATCGCCCGAAAGTGCTTTCAATAACTATAAAAGAGCTTTTGCTGCAGGTGTTGCCGTGGTTTCGGGCACTACAGGTTGGCTCGAACATCTTGATGAGATTAAAAAAGAGTGTAGCGATAATGGCAAAACATTCTTCTACGCATCAAACTTTAGCTTGGGTGTGAACCTATTTTTTGCACTAAACAAAAAGTTGGCTAAGATGATGAATAAATATGATGATTATGATGTGACGATGGAAGAAACACACCATATTCACAAATTGGATGCACCAAGTGGAACTGCTATCACGCTTGCCGAGGGGGTTATAGAGAATCTCGATCGCAAGGAAGGATGGATGCTTGATAAGGCAGAAAAAGATGCCGACTTGCAGATAACTTCATTTCGTGAGGGAGAGGTACCAGGTATTCACACCGTTATATACGATTCGGAGGTGGATTCGATAACCATCACTCACGATGCAAAAAGCCGAAAGGGCTTTGCATTGGGAGCAGTTGTTGCAGCCGAGTTTACAAATGGTAAAAAGGGCTTTTTGGGTATGCAAGACTTGCTTGGAGATTTGTAATTACTCGAATCAACACGTTCAAAATTCATATAAGATTAAAAACAAAAGAATGTCAAATAAATCAAATAATGTAGTGGATGCTTCGCAAAAGAAAAGCTTGAGCAAAAGAATTTCGGAAGCTAGTGCAAATCAAAAACTTTGGTTTTCGGTGTGGACAGTGCTCACAATTCTCTTCTCAATTTGGGCTGGAAATTATTGGATTCTCCTCCTTATAGCTCTTTTCTTTGATATTTATATATCGAAGTTTGTTCCTTGGTTGTTTTGGAAACGATCTGAGAATAAAGCTTTTAAAAAAACAATGGAGTGGGTGGATGCAATATTATTTGCATTGGTAGCAGTATATTTCATCAACACTTTTTTCTTTCAAAACTATCAAATCCCCTCTTCATCGCTCGAAAAATCATTGCTTGTTGGTGATTTTCTTGCTGTTAGCAAGATGAGCTATGGTCCTCGCTCGCCAATGACGCCATTGTCGTTTCCGCTAGCACAGCACACCATGCCAGTGGTTGGTGGCAAATCTTATATCGAAAAGCCTCAATGGAAATATCATAGATTGAAAGGATTTGGAGAGGTTAAGCGTGATGATATTGTTGTGTTCAACTTTCCTGCGGGCGACACAGTGGCGCTAAATATGCAAGCGGTTGATTTCTACACCCTATCGAAGTACAACTCAAATGGAAGTGAAGGCATCAAATCGGATAGGAGAACTTATGGCGAGGTGGTTTATAGACCCGTTGACAGACGCGAAAACTATGTTAAGCGTTGCATCGGTTTGCCTGGCGAAACCATTGAGTTGCGTGATGATGAGGTGTATATTGATGGCAACCACATTGCTAGCCCTAAGCTGTCGCAGCTCACATATATGATTCATACAGATGGAACAATCATTTCGGAAGATGTGTTTTCGGAGTTGGGCGTTAGCAAAGATGATTATTTGGTTGCAAATAGCTATGGACAAACAGGGCAACGATCTCAAGACTTGGCAGGAATAGATAGCCTCACCATGGCAAACTCAGGATTGAGGGCGCGCGACGGTAATAATGGTCGTGCCTATTTTAGTATCCCACTCACCCAAGATATGGTGGCAAAGCTAGGCACTAAGCCTTTTGTGTGGGATGTGATTAAGGAGGTGGAGCAACCGGGCGAGTCGTATTACTATCCCATAAGCTATAAAACAAATTGGACACGTGCTGATTTTGGACCTCTTTGGATTCCCAAAAAGGGCGAAACAATAATATTTGATGACAATATCGATTATAAAGTTGCTGCATACGAGCGTTGCATTAAAAACTATGAGGGCAACGACTTTGAGTATCACAATGGACGTGTTTTTATAAACGGACAAGAGGCAGATTCATATACCTTTAAACTAGATTATTATTTTATGATGGGTGACAATCGTCACAACTCTGCCGACTCTAGAGCTTGGGGCTTTGTGCCCGAAGATCATGTGGTGGGCAAACCGATGCTAATATGGTTGTCGTTAGACAAGGATAGGAGTTGGCTAGGTGGCAAAATAAGATGGAAGCGACTCTTCACTAGTGCAAAGAAGTAAGGTATGAACAAGCCTGAAAGATATGAAGATATAGAGATAATGGACAATTGTGATGAAGATACAATTGTCCTTTCCTCTTTTTATTTGGCTCCTATCGAATATTATAGTCATGTATATGGTGCAAAAAAGATATTGCTAGAGGTGAATGACAACTTTCAAAAGCAAACATATAGAAACAGGTGTAGCATAGTGGGGGCAAATGGAGTGATGCAACTCAACATTCCCATAGAAAAGAGTGAGCAAAAGAAAGTGCTGATGCGTGATGTGCGAATTTCGGATCATGGAAACTGGCAGCATTTGCACTGGAATGCTATTATCTCGGCTTACAATTCGTCTCCCTTTTTTGAATATTATGAAGATGACTTTCGATATTTCTATGAAAAGAAGTTTGCTTTTTTGCACGATTTAAATGAAGGATTGAGGGAGTTGGTGTTTAAGCTGTTGTATATAAACACCGAGGTTGAATACACCAACAGCTATATCAAGCAAATGGGACCTGGCTTTTGTGATTTGCGCAACTCGATACATCCAAAGCGAGAGTCGGGCTATCAAGCAACTCCGTATTGGCAGGTTTTTGATCAAAAACATGGCTTTGCACCCAACTTAAGCATAATCGATTTGCTGTTTAATAAAGGAAATGAGGCAAGGATGTTTCTGTGAATAATATTAGGAAGATTTAATTTTCTTACCTTTGTAAGTAATAATAATATATAGAATATGAAACGAGCATCATAATCATTACCACACATGCGAATGATTGAAGCGAGTTGAAAATAAATAATTAAAATCATATGAATAGAAGAACGAGAGTGCGTTTTGCACCAAGCCCTACGGGACCTCTGCATATTGGTGGGGTTCGCACGGCATTATACAACTATTTATTTGCCAAGCAAAAGGGTGGCGATTTTGTTTTGAGAATTGAAGACACCGACTCAACACGATTTGTGCCAGGAGCCGAAGAATATATTCAGCAAACTTTCGATTGGTTGGGAATGAGCTTTGATGAAAGCCCACGCCAAGGAGGAGAGTATGGACCATATCGTCAATCGGAACGAAAAGAGATATATAAGAAGTATGTTGATCAGCTATTGAGCGAAAACAAGGCTTATATTGCTTTTGATACGCCTGACGAGCTTGACAGCAAGCGAAAAGAGATTGCTAACTTTCAGTATGATGCCTCCACCAGAGGGATGATGCAAAATTCGCTTACGCTTACTTCCGAAGAGACTGAAAAACTGATAGAGAGTGGTGCTCAATATGTTGTGAGAATAAAACTTGAACCCAATATTGATATTGCGGTTGAGGATATGATTCGTGGCAAGGTTGTTATCAATTCTTCTGTTCTTGATGATAAAGTTATATATAAATCGGCTGATGGGTTGCCAACATATCATCTTGCCAACATTGTGGATGACCATTTGATGGAAATATCTCATGTGATTCGTGGTGAGGAGTGGTTGCCATCGGCTCCTTTGCATGTGTGGCTATATAGGAGTTTGAACTGGGAGGAGACTATGCCTCAATTTGCTCACCTGCCATTGTTGCTCAAGCCCGAGGGAAATGGAAAGCTTAGCAAGCGTGATGGAGATAGATTGGGCTTCCCTGTGTTTCCACTTGAGTGGAACGACCCAACATCGGGTGAGATTTCGTCGGGCTATCGCGAGACGGGCTATTTGCCCCAAACGGTTGTCAACTTCTTGGCTTTGCTTGGATGGAACCCAGGCACCGAGCAAGAGATGTTCTCGATGGACGAGCTGATTAATGCCTTCTCTTTTGAGCGATGCAGCAAAAGTGGTGCAAAGTTTGATATCGAAAAAGCTAAATGGTTCAATCATCAGTACTTGCAAACTATTCCTAATGACATGCTGGTGAAGATGTTTGAAGATGTTTTGAAGCAAAAGAACGTGAGCGCTGACAACGAAATGATAACCAAGGTTGTTGAAATGGTTAAAGAGCGCGCCACATTTGTAGAAGATTTGTGGGAGCATTCATCTTTCTTCTTCGAAGCACCCACTAGCTACGACGAAAAGGCTGTGAAAAAGCGTTGGAAGGCTGACACTCCATCACAAATTTCAGAGCTTAGTGATGTTATAGAGGGAGTAGATGACTTTTCGTCAGAAAATCTTGAAACAATTATTAAACAATGGATACAAGAGAAAGGTTATCCACTTGGGGGGATAATGAATGCTTTTAGGCTTGCAATTGTGGGTGAAAGCAAGGGTCCTCACATGTTTGACATAATAGCGCTGATTGGCAAAGCAGAAACAATCTCTAGATTGAATCATGCTGTGGAGGTGATATAATATATTGAGATAGCTGTTCGATAATTTATAATAAATAGGAGGTGTAAGATGAAAGCAAAATCTAAAAAGAAGAGGTTTAGAATAAGAACAAAGTATTTTGTGCCTGGGGTGTTTATTCTCTCAATGGCTCTAATCTTATTCATTTTTCCGAGATCGTCTGGATTTAAATACTCCTTTACCGAGGGCAAACCTTGGCAATATGAGTTATTGACAGCTTCGTTTGACTTCCCTATCTATAAAACAAAGGATGAATTGAAGGAGCAGCAAGACAGTGTGTTGCGCTATTTCGAGGAGTACTTTACGATTGATGCGGAGGTAGAGAAAAATGCTGTTGCAGATTTTGATGCCGATGTAAACTTAGATTCATATTTGAGCGAGCTACCCACAAAATATAAGACCTATTTGCGAAACAGTTTGCTTAGTATTTATAGCTCGGGTGTGATGAGCTCGGAAGATTATGATAGAGTTTTTAGGACTGAGGGGCAGTCGTTGCGAATAAAAGAGGGCAATGTTGCTGAGTCGAGAAATATAGAGGACTTAAATACAAGTAAATCTTCTTATGAACAAATTATTAATGAAACACCCGACGATTTGGATCAAGACCAAATACGGGATGCAAGAATTAATAAATATATAAGAGAGAACGTTGTGTTTGATGCAAGCACCACTGAGAAGGCTCGAAATGAGTTTATTCAACAAGTGTCACCATCTCGAGGAATGGTGCAGGCTGGACAAAGAATTATTGACCGTGGTGAGATTGTTTCGCCTCAGGTGTATGAGGTGTTAAACTCGCTAAAGAGAGTTACTGACGAGCGAAGCGGGCGCACGGGGAGCAGGGTGTGGCTGATTGTGGGGCAAACGCTGCTTGTATTAATAATGATGGGTTCGTTCTATTTTTATCTGTTGCTTTTCCGCCCACAAGAATATCGAAACCGTCAGCATGTGATGTTTATGTTGCTGTTGATAGTCGCTTTTGTTGTGCTCACTGCACTTAGTGTTAGGGTTTCTGATGTATTTAATGTTTACATCATTCCGTATGCAATTGTGACAATTCTTATTCGCACTTTTATAGACTCGCGAACGGCACTGTTTGCAAGTCTTATTACAATAATATTGAGTGGTTTGATGTTGCCTTTCTTGTTTGAGTTTATTGTGATTCAGGTGACGGTGGCAATGATTTCAATCTTTATGCTTAAAGAGCTTTCGGAGCGCTCGCAGCTTATCAGAAGTTCATTCTTTATACTTCTAACATATAGTCTTGTTTATGTGGGGCTTGTGCTTCACATGGAAGGGAGTGTGAATGGTATTGATTGGTACATGTTTCTCTATTTTCTAATCAACTTTATTTTTATAATGTTCTCCTACTCATTGGTGTATCTGATTGAGAAATCTTTTGGCTTTATATCTGGGGTGAGTTTGGTTGAGCTCTCAAATATTAATAAACCTTTGTTGAAAGAGCTTTCGGAGAAAGCCCCTGGAACTTTTCAACACTCAATGCAGGTGTCTAATCTTGCAATGGAGGCTGCCGAAAAGATTGGTGCAAACAGCTCTTTAATCAGAACGGGTGCGCTGTATCATGATATTGGAAAAATGGTGAACCCTGCATTCTTCACTGAAAATCAAACGCCAGGAATGAATCCTCATGAGGGGTTGCCTTTTGAGGAGAGTGCTCGAATAATAATTAATCATGTTAGGGACGGAGTGAAGATTGCGCATAAACACAACTTGCCTAAGCAAATTGTGGAGTTTATAGAGACGCATCACGGCACAAGTATGCCTAAGTATTTCTATATTTCATGGAAGAATGCAAATCCTGCTAAGGAAATTGATGAGGATTTGTTCAGATATCCTGGTCCAAATCCTTTCTCGAAAGAGACTGCCATATTGATGATGGCAGATACTGTGGAAGCTGCGTCGCGGAGCTTGAAAGAATATACTGAGGAGAGTATCCGAAACTTAGTAGATAATCTTATCGACACTCAGGTTTCGGAAGGGTATTTTAAATTCGCACCAATTACATTTAAAGATATTGAGACTGTGAAGAATGTGTTTGTAGAGAAATTGAAAATAATTTATCACACTCGAATTGTATATCCAACTTTAAAGGGCGATTAAGAAGTCTCTTTAGGGTACAATTAGATTAATGGTTTCCGAACTTGTCTCCTTAGCAAAGGATAATCGTATCTGTAAGCCTTGTGTGAAAGCATAAAAAAAATCCCGAGCTGTTATTTCAGCATCGGGATTTTGCGTATTATTATTCCCACTCAATTGTAGCTGGTGGTTTTGATGATATGTCGTAAACAACTCTATTTACGCCTTTTACGTTTAAAATGATTTCATTTGAAACTTTAGCTAGGAAATCGTAGGGAAGACGCGACCAGTCTGCAGTTAGTGCATCGATAGATGTAACTGCTCTAAGCGCAACAGTGTTTTCATATGTGCGCTCGTCATTAGTCACTCCCACTGATTGAACAGGAAGAAGTATTGCTCCTGCTTGCCACACTGTATCATATAGATCATATTCACGAAGCATTCTGATGTAAATATCATCAGCATCTTGTATGATTCTTACCTTTTCGGGTGTGATGTCTCCTAATATTCTTATCCCAAGACCTGGACCAGGAAATGGGTGGCGATTGATGAGGTGTGGTTTCATTCCAAGCTCTAAGCCTATCTTGCGAACTTCATCCTTAAAGAGTAAGCTTAAAGGTTCGCATAGCTTCAAGTTCATTTTCTCGGGAAGACCTCCAACATTGTGATGGCTTTTGATGGTTGCGCCAGTAACCGAGATTGACTCAATTATATCTGGATAAATTGTACCCTGAGCCAACCATTTGATGTTTTGTAGTTTATGAGCTTCTTTGTCGAAAACGTCGATAAATCCTTTTCCTATAATTTTGCGCTTTGTTTCAGGATCTCTTACTCCTGCAAGTTCTTTATAAAACTGTTCTTTAGCATCCACTCCTATAACATTCAAGCCTAAGTGCTCGTAGTCTTTGAGAACTGTTTCAAACTCATTTTTACGAAGCAGACCATGATCCACAAATATGCAGGTGAGGTTTTTGCCAATGGCTTTGTTAAGCAACACAGCCACAACAGAGGAGTCAACACCTCCAGAAAGAGCAAGAATAACTTTGTCATCTTTCAACTCTTCTTTTAGATTACGAACAGTGCTCTCCACAAATGTTTTGGGGTTCCAATCTCTTTTGCAGTTGCAGAGGGTCAAGAAGTTATCTAGTATTTGCTTGCCCGTTTCTGAGTTGGCTGCTTCGGGATGAAACTGAAAGCCCCAAGTGGGTTCTCCTTCAATTTTATAGGCGGCAATATTGTTGCTGCTATCCTTTGCAATAATTTTGAAGGATTCTGGAAGCTTGTTTAAACTATCAGAAACGGAGAGCCATGAATCGAAACTTTGTGGGATATTTGTAAATAAATTATCATCTGAGTCAATCACATTTATTTCGTTGGTAGCATATTGTCTTTCGTTGCTTTTTTCAATCTCCCCTCCATCTAAATCTGCAATCAATTGAGCTCCAAATCCTAATGCTAACAGAGGATATTTGTTGCGTATATTGTCGATGTTAATTTTAAATGCATCCTCGTCATGAACCGAATAAGGACTACCCGAAAGGATTACTCCCTTTATAGTTTCATCTTCATAAGGAAATTTGTTGAAAGGAACTATCTCGCAAAATGTGTTTAATTCTCTTATTCTACGACCTAATAGTTGGGTGGTTTGCGAACCGAAATCGAGAATGATAATTTTTTCGTTCATATGATTGAATTATTTCATATTATATGAGTGCAAAGATACTAAACTCTTTGTTTTTTTGGATATTTTGCTTTGTTTGTAGTGATTTTTTTATAGTTGCTACTTATAAAGTACAATAATTTAACTATCTTTGAAAATTATATATTACGATTTTTAGAATGAAACTTCAGCATATAATTTTAATATTCGGATTGCTAATTGCTCCAACACTTTTGGTTGGTCAATCGCTTAATGATGCAAAAAAATGGTATCAGGATGGTGACTACGAGAGTGCCAAACCAGTGTTTGAAGAGGCGTTTGAGAAAACGCCTGCCAATGCTGAGATTAATCACTGGTTGGGAGTGATTGCTTTTGAAGAGGGCGACTACTTGAAGTCGGCGAAATATCTTGAGTTTGCTTCACAAAAAAGGATTACGGAGTCATATATTTATTTAGGACAATTATATTCTTTATTGTATAGATTTGATGATGCCGAGAAAGAGTTTGAGAAATATGAGAAGGCTCAAAGAAGAAACAAACAAGCCTTAGCACTGCTAGAGGAGAAGAGGGAAGAGGCAAATAGGCTTGAAAGAATGGTGAGCCGAACCGAGGATGTTCAAATTATTGATAGTATAGTGGTCCCAAAAGATGACTTTCTGTTGGCTTATAAACTCAGTGCTTCTGCTGGATCACTTCAGCCGGTGAGTCAATTTTTTGAAAATCAAACTGATAACGGAAAAGTTCTGTTTATGAGTGAGCGTAAAGATAAGATATATTATTCACAAGAAGATGATAAGCAGACAAGCAAACTATTTACTATGGAAAGGCTGTTGGATGATTTTGGAAATGAAAAGCCATTGTCGGGAACAGTTAACCAGGAGGGAAATCAAGCTTATCCGTTTGTGATGAATGATGGCGTAACGATATATTTTTCTTCAACTGGACATGAGACTCTAGGGGGTTATGACCTTTATATAACTAGATACAACTATAATACAGACAGTTACTTGGCTCCAAATCAATTGAATATGCCATTTAATTCGCCTTTCAATGATTATATGATGGCTATTGATGAGGAAAAAGGTATCGGATGGTTTGCAAGTGATCGTTATCAACCCGAAGGCTATGTTTGTGTATATACCTTTATTCCATCTGCTAGAGTTGTTTTGATTGATAATGATGATGAGAAATATCTTGCTGAGAGAGCTAAAATATCATCAATAAGGGACTCTTGGAAAGAGGGGATAGATTATTCAGATTTAATTGAGGCTGCAAAAACAATGACAAAAGAATCGAGAGAGGATAAGTCTGACTTTGAATTTGTGATAAATGATGAAACAACATATTATTCCCTATCCGATTTTAAATATGGTAGTTCTAGAGCCTTGTTTACACAAGCTGTTGAGTTGCAATCAAAGTTGGAACAAATGAAAGAAGACTTGCAGCATAAGCGCGAACAATATGCAAATGGTACTAGAAGTGAAACACTAAAGGAGTCTATCATCACATTGGAAGAGAACACAAGAAGAATAGAAAGAGAAATTAAATCACTTAAGTTTCGTGCAAGAAATGAAGAGATAAGAAACACATTTTAATACATATAGCTTATGACCTTTAATTTAGTAATTGTAGCCGCATTGGTTTTGTTGGGAGTATTACTTCTTCTGATAGAAATCTTTTTGTTGCCAGGATTTGGCATTGCAGGCATTGGGGGAATTGCACTGATGGGGGGTGGCGTTTATTATGCTTATACTTTTATTAGCGCAACAACTGGAACTGTCACGCTTCTATTATCTTTGTTGTTGTTAACTGTAGGGCTTATATGGCTGGTCAAATCCAAGTCATTGAGGCGGATAGCACTCACGGCAGATATCTCTGAGATTGTAGATAAAAGTGAGTTGAAAACAATATTGAAAGGGGATATAGGTATCACTATTTCTCGTTTGAACCCTATAGGAAAAGTGATGTTTGGCGAAACAATGGTTGAAGGTAAATCGTTTAGTGGTGAACTAATTGATGAGGATACTGAGGTTGAAGTTGTCTCAGTTGATTCTTTCAATGTGATGGTGAAGCCAAAGCGAGATGCAATAGTACTATAAGAAACAGTGATTTCAACTCTTTGTTTAGGCTTAATATCCAATCACTTTCCTTTTTTAATTGAAATATAACTATAAAAACAAATTATATTATGACACCATTTTCTTTACCATTGATTATCACAATTATAGTGATTGTGGTATTTCTATTAATCTTTTTTCATTATGTCCCCTTCTTTTTGTGGATTAATGCACTGTCAGCAAATGTTCGAATTTCATTGATTCAACTTTTCTTGATGAGATTACGTCGTGTGCCACCTCACACTATTGTATATGCAATGATTGAAGCTCATAAAGCGGGACTTAAAAATGTTACGCGTGATAACTTAGAGGCTCACTATTTGGCGGGTGGCCATGTCGAACAGGTTGTTCACGCTCTTGTGTCTGCATCTAAAGCAAACATTGAGTTGCCTTTTCAAATGGCAACAGCTATAGACTTGGCTGGACGTGACGTGTTGGAGGCTGTTAGGATGTCTGTAAACCCTAAGGTGATAGATACTCCTCCTGTTTCTGCAGTTGCAATTGATGGTATTCAATTGATAGCAAAAGCTCGTGTTACGGTGAGAGCCAATATTAAACAGCTTGTGGGTGGTGCAGGTGAAGAGACAATTCTTGCTCGAGTGGGTGAGGGTATTGTTTCGTCAATTGGCTCGGCATCTTCTCACAAATCGGTGCTCGAAAACCCAGACTCGATTTCAAAGCTGGTTCTTAGAAAGGGACTTGATGCTGGTACAGCATTCGAGATTCTATCAATTGATATTGCAGATATTGATATAGGTAAGAACATTGGAGCTGTTCTGCAAATGGATCAGGCACAGGCTGACAAAAACATTGCTCAAGCTCGTGCTGAAGAACGTCGTGCAATGGCAATAGCCCAAGAGCAGGAGATGAAGGCTAAAGCCCAAGAGGCTCGTGCAAAAGTAATTGAGGCAGAAGCTCAAGTGCCAATTGCTATGGCAGAAGCATTTAGAAGTGGTAATTTAGGAATAATGGACTACTATCGCATGGAGAATATTAAAGCTGATACTGATATGCGTGATTCTATTTCGAGACCACAAGGCGGAAATAAAACAGAAAACAAATAGTAGCGGCTATAAATTAAATAAGAATTCATTATGAGAATAATACCCAATTCAGAATTTATTATTAATCCCGATGGGAGTGTTTTTCATTTACATATTAAGCCCGAACAGCTGTCGGATAAAATAGTTATGATGGGTGATCCCGATCGCGTGACTCTTACAGCCTCATTTTTTGATAGCATAGAGTGTGATATTCAAAGTAGAGAATTTCATACCATTACTGGAATGTATAAAGGAAAGAGGATAACTGTTATATCGCATGGAATAGGCACAGATAATATTGATATTGTTCTGACGGAGCTCGACGCACTAGCTAATATCGACTTTGAGACTAGAACGGTTAAAGAGAACTTTAAGCAACTCACGATGATTAGAGTTGGCACATCAGGTGGAATGCAACCTCATTGCCCAGTTGGCTCGTATGTAGTTTCAGAAAAGTCCATCGGCTTTGATGGAGTTTTGCATTACTATGCTGGGTCAAGGGATGTGTGTGATGTGGATTTTGAAGATGCATTTCAGAAACATGTGAATTGGTCGCCTTATCATTGCTCTCCTTACGTTGTTAATTCGGATGAGGAGTTGGTGGATAGAGTTGGATATGATATGATTAAGGGTGTGACTATCTCTGCCATTGGTTTTTATGGTCCTCAGGGCAGACATGTAAGACTTCCGCTTGCCGATCCTAATTTGAATGCAAAAATAGAATCCTTTAGATATAATGATAATTCTATTACTAACTACGAGATGGAGAGCTCGGCAATAGCTGGCTTAAGTAGAATGATGGGACACAAGGCTATGACTGTTTGTGCAATTATTGCAAATAGAGTGGCTCTAGATTCAAATGCTGACTATAAGGGTTCGATAGAGGATTTACTGAAAGTAGTTTTAGATAGAATTTGAGTACAAAGAATATTTTTATAAATAAAACAGACAAATATGAAAAAACTTTTATCGCTGTTACTAGTATTAGTAACGTTTGCTGCCATGGCACAGCAAAATCCACCTCAACCTATCGATCCAAACGTTAGGAAGGGTGTTTTAGAAAACGGTCTCACTTATTATGTTAGACACAATAACTTGCCCGAAAATAGAGCCGATTTCTATATAGCTCAAAAAGTGGGATCTATGCAGGAAGAGGATAGTCAAGCAGGATTGGCTCACTTTCTTGAGCATATGGCTTTTAATGGGACGACAAACTTCCCAGGAAAAACTATGCTTGAATACCTTCAAGATAATGGAATAAAGTTTGGAACAAACATTAATGCCTATACTTCTTTTGATGAGACGGTTTACTATGTTTCGAAAGTTCCTACAGATAATCAAAACCTAGTAGATTCAGTTCTCATGGTTCTATATGATTGGTCTTGCGGTATTGCATTGGAGGAGGAAGAAATTGATAGCGAACGTGGTGTGATTCGCGAAGAGTGGAGAACAAGAGGTGGTGCACAGCAACGTTTGTGGGAAAAGCTGTTGCCAGTGATGTATCCTGAGAGCAAATATGCTAATCGCATGCCAATTGGTGATATTGATGTTATCAACAATTTTAAATATCAGGAGATAAGAGATTACTATCACAAATGGTATCGCCCCGATTTACAAGGTATTATTGTAGTTGGTGATTTTGATGTGGACGAGATGGAAGCAAAAGTTAAAGAATTGTTTAGTAAAATTCCTGCACATGAAAATCCCGCCCATCGCGAATATTACCCTGTTCCCGACAATGATGAGCCCATTATAACTGTTGCTACAGACCCTGAATCAACAAACATTCAATTAATGGTTTTCTATAAGCACGACCCTACTCCTGATGAGATTAAGTTGTCGCAGGCTGGGCTTGTTATTGATTACATTAAGTCTGTTACATCAAGAATGATTAATGAGCGCTTTCAAGAAATAGTGCAAAAACCTAATGCTCCCTTTACTACTGCATATGCGTATGATGGAAACTACTTTGTTGCCAAAACAAAAGATGCATGGACAGTTGTGGGTGGTGCTGCCGAAGATAAGGTTGAAGAAGCCATTGCCGCTCTAGTACGTGAGTCGGAGAGAATGAAGAGATTTGGATTTACTGCTTCAGAGTATGATCGCGCTAGAACCAATCTATTGACTTCTTATGAAAATGCATATAATAACAGAGAAAAAGAGCGTACTGATAGTTATACTCAAGAATACGTTAGAAACTTTACAGAGAATGAACCAATCCCAGGTATCGAATATGAGTATAATATGATAAATATGATTGCTCCTAATGTTCCTGTTGAAGCTGTTAATCAACTTGCAGCTCAATTGATTGGTGACAAGAATATGGTAGTTGCAATTACAGGACCAGAGAAAGAGGGATTGAATTTGCCCACTTCGGACGATATATTAGCTGTTATTAATGGTGTAAAGATAGAAGAGATTGAGGCATATGTTGAGGAGGCTTCGGATGAGCCTTTGATATCAGAGGAGCCTAAGGCAGGTACAATTATAAACGTAGAGAGTGATGAAGCATTGGGTGCAACTGTGTGGACTTTAGAAAATGGAATGAAAGTTGTTCTGAAATCAACAGATTTTAAAGATGACCAAATCATGATGACTGCTTCTAGCTTTGGTGGATATTCAGCCTTTGCCGAAAATGATCCACTTAATTCAAAGATAATGTCAAGTGTGATGACCCTAGGTGGGGTTGGCAACTTCAGCACTACTGGATTAACCAAAGCACTAGCAGGGAAATCTGCGTCAGCTAATCCAACAATATCATTAACAACTCAAGGATTTAGAGGGACATCTACGATAAGAGACTTTGAAGTAATGCTTCAATTGGTATATCTATATTTCACTTCACCACGAAGCGATTCTGACGCATTTGAATCATTTGTACAACGCTTGGCAAGTCAATTGAAAAATCAAGAAGCCGAACCAATGGTTGCATTTAGTGATGCTATCACTGATGCTCTATATGGAGACCGTGAGTTGACTAATAGGTTGAAGGTTGAAGACTTGGAAAAGATAGATTATGACAAGATTATGGAGATGTATAAACAGCAATTCAGTAATCCTGGTAGTTTTGTATTTACTTTTGTAGGTAATATTGATGAAGATAAGGTAAGACCTGCGATTGAGCAATATCTAGCGTCAATTCCTGGTGAGGCTGTTGAAGGCGACTTCACTAAAATACCGATGGATATAAAAGGAGGCAAGTCTGTGAATAAATTTGAACGTCAAATGCAAAATCCCAAAGCTTCTGCATTTATAGCAACCTCGGGAAAGATGGAGCGCACTCAAAAGAACCTACTTTTAATGAGTATGTTTGACCAAGTGTTAGACATTGTTTATACAGAGAAAGTGCGTGAAGATGAAGGCGGAACTTATGGTGTTCAATCTCAAGGTTCGATAGGAAGATATCCTGTAGGACAGACTCTATTGCAAATAATGTATGATACAGATCCCGAAAAAGTGGAAGATCTTAATGTTATAATACATAGAGAACTCAATTCAATTGCAGAGAATGGACCACGCATGGAAGATTTTAGTAAAGTTAAAGAGTATATGATTAAACAATATACTGAAAATCTAAAAGAAAATGGCTATTGGCTAGGTATTTTGGATACTAAGTATTTCTATGGTGAAGATATGTACTCTAACTATTTGGATATTGTGAAATCTATTACAGCATCAGATATTCAAGGTTTTGCTAAAGATTTCTTATCGCAAGGTAATGAGGCAGTTATTGTGATGGTGCCTCAGGAATAAAATATAGAAATTAAATAATATAAAAAGGATGCTCTGTTTGGAAGAGCATCCTTTTTTGTTTTGTAGGTTATGGTGATATCTAGCAGGGTACAAGTGTTTGTGCCCTTTCTTTGTGCAGCAAGTGCTGATTTTAGTTATTCAGGCTTGTTCCAACGTGAGTTCTCCATAAGATATTTCATACAAAACGATACCAAAATTGCAAGATGTTTTACATCTTTAATACGTGGCAACCAATAAATAAACAAAACTGCTTTATTATTTGAGCTGTTTTCAATATTAATCACTACTAAATATTTGGAGTAACTAACAATTATCAAAAACATGGCTTAGTAGTCTGTTGCTGATTGTCCCTTTTTTTGGCAAAAGCCTTGGCAAACACGATATAGTGCTTATAGTCAGCCAATAATCCGCATTTAGTCTTTTGAATTTTATCTAAAAACGATGTGATTGGTGCATTTACCATTTGTAGATGTCCGAAATTTGCATCAAAAGCGCTTAAAAACAAATGGTAATTGAGTTAATCACTCGTGATTAATGCAATTACCAAAATTATATTGCGCACTTTCCTGTCATTTGTGCATAAAAACAAATGGTAATTGAGCTATTCACATGTGATTAGTTCAATTACCATTTGACGGTACACGGATTTTGATGCTTTTTTGTCTATCTACAAATGGTAAATGCATCAATCACGATGATATATGATAAAAAACATTTGACGAAATGCAGATTTTGATGCTTTTTCGTTTATCAACAAATGATTATTACAACATTCACGATAATATCTGTCAAAAAACACTTGACGATTTGGGTATAAGTAGGATTATTATGTCACAAATTAATCACTCAACGTTGACCTTAATGAATTTGTCGTTTAAAAAGATTGAACAAATCGGTGTTCAGAACCTTGTTTCTGTCTGAGGTAATGTGTGAGATAGAATCGCAATGCTAGTTCCTGCATGATGGAGTGAGGGGCAGGGGAGTAAACCCCTACCTACTCGATTAAGATAATTTCTTAAGCTTCAATCTTAAGCTATTGCTAACAACACTTACGCTACTAAATGCCATTGCAGCACCAGCAATCATTGGGTTGAGCAAGAAACCATTAATAGGGAATAGTATCCCAGCGGCAATTGGAATACCTATTACATTATAGATGAAAGCCCAGAATAGGTTTTGACGAATAGTGGCTACAGTATGTTTTGATAGTTTTATAGCTTTGGGTATTTTCGTTAAGTCAGATGAAATAATTGTCATCTTAGCAACATCCATTGCAATGTCGCTTCCTTGTCCCATTGCAATACTTACATCTGCCTGGGCTAGTGCTGCGCTATCGTTGATGCCATCCCCAACCATTGCAACTATTTTTCCTTTGTTCTGAAGGGACTTCACAAACTCGGCTTTTTCGTTTGGTAATACCTCTGCCTTAAAATGATCAATACAAGCTTGCTTGGCTATGGCTTTTGATGTTGCAGCATTGTCACCTGTTAGCATATATAATTCTATACCCATCTCGTGAAGCTTATTTATGGCACTGATTGAAGACTCCTTTATTTGGTCGGAAATTGCCAATATAGCAAGCACATCACTTGAGTTTGCAAACCAAATTACGGTTTTGCCTTGCGAACTCCATATGTCAGCCTTATCTTCTAGATGTGTTGGGAGGGAAATATTATTCTCGAGAAGTAATTTCTTATTACCTGCGATGTAGCTCTTGCTATTTACTGTTCCCACTATACCCTTGCCTGTGATGCTATCAAAGCTAGATATTTCTATATAATCTTCACTATTTAGGTGCTCAACCAGAGCATCAGCCAGTGGATGTTCCGATTGTTTTTCCAAGCTTGCAAGTATTGGTTTTGTGGTTTCGTCTATCCACAGTTCTTCTGTAACCTGAGGTCTTCCTTCTGTAATTGTACCAGTTTTGTCAAGCACCACAGCGTTAATATTCTTAGAGGTTTCGAGGCTCTCGGCATCTTTAATAAGTATTCCCTCTTCAGCCCCTTTTCCAATTCCCACCATTATTGCGGTAGGTGTGGCTAATCCTAGAGCACATGGACAAGCTATAACCAATACTGTCACAAATGCAAGTAGAGCATGAGTTAGTGCATTGTCACCTCCTGCTATCATCCACACAATAAACGTTATGACAGCTATGCCGATTACAATAGGGACGAATATTGCGGCAATTTTATCAACCAATTTTTGAACGGGTGCTTTACTGCCCTGTGCATCTTGCACCATTTTAATAATTTGTGCAAGCATAGTGTCTTTGCCTATCTTGTTTGCCTTAAACTGGAAACTACCCTTTTGATTTATTGTTCCCGCAAAAACCTTTTCACCTTTGTGTTTTCTTACTGCCATTGGCTCACCACTAAGCATGCTTTCGTCAACAAACGAATCTCCTGTTAAAACAGTACCATCAACAGCTATTTTTTCACCAGGTTTCACCAAAACTATATCACCAACCTTAATGTCTTCAATTGCTATCTCTTTGTGTTCGTTATTTTCAACTATAACAACTGTATTAGGTTGAAGCCCCATTAGTTTTTTTAAGGCTGATGAAGTATTTCCTTTAGCTTTTTCTTCTAGCAGCCTGCCTATTAAAATGAATGCAATAATTACAGCAGCGGCTTCAAAATACACATGTGCTTCTAAGCCTTTGCTCTCCCAAAACTGTGGGAAAAACATGTTGAAGACACTGAAAAGATAAGCGATTCCAGTGCTTAAGGCAACAAGTGTATCCATATTTGCAGTGCGATATTTAGCTTGTTTCCATGCGTTTATAAAGAAGTCACGCCCCAGCCACAATACAACAGGAGTGGATAATATCCACATAATTAAGTTGGCATAGGGCATATTCATCATAAACATACCAATTATCATCACTGGCGTTGCAAGAATTATAGCCCACGTAGTTCTTTTCTTTAGTTCTTTATGTCTCTTTTCGTGTATCTCTTCAAGCGTCTCTTTGTGGCTTTGATTCTCTTCAATCATTAAGTCATAGCCAATATCTTTAAGTGCTTTCTGCATATCCTTTGCATCCACTTTGTCGGACTCATAATCTACTTGAAGACTTTGAGTTGCAAAGTTTACTGAGGCAAACTTAACACCAGGAATTGTTTTAATCTTGTTCTCAACTCCTGTTGCACATGCTGCACAAGTCATGTTCAGAACCGGGAAGTTCTCTTTTGATGATGTTTTGTCTCTCTTTTGCTCATCTAAATATAGGTCATAACCAATGTCTTGAACTGCCTTTTTGATATCGATAGGGGTTATTTTTTCTGGCTCATAGTCAATTTGAACAGACTCGTTTGCGAAATTAACTACTGCTAGCTTAATGCCTTCTAGTGAGTTTATTTTCTTTTCAACAGCTGTTGCACACCCAGCACATGTCATTTCTAGAACAGGGAAGACATCTTTTCTTGAATTTTGCTTAATGTTTGTTTCTTCTATAGTGTTTTCTGCAAATTCGGAGTTGGACTTATCTTTTTTTTTTGACACATCGTCTATCTCAAAAACATATCCTGCCTTTGTGACTACCTTCTCGAAGTCGTTTGGTCCTATTTTGCTTGGGTCATATTCTATCAGTGCAGACTCACTCTCTAAATCTACCTCAACTTCCTTTACACCATTAAGCTCCCTTAGTGCTTTATCAACTCTGCCTACACAATGCATGCAAGTCATCTGCAAAACTGTAAATGTCTCTTTAATGTAGGAAGAGTCTTTTTCAGAAACATTCTCTTCAATTATAAATTTGTATCCAGCGTCTGTTACTGTTTTCTTGAAATCATTGGGTCCAATCTTTGATGGGTTATATTCAATTTCAGCATTTTCTTTTTCAAGATTCACTTCTACATTTTTAACTCCTTCAAGTTCCCTCAATGCTTTGTCAACTCTGCCAACGCAATGCATGCAGGTCATATCCTTAACAGTGAATACTTCTTTTTTGTACTCAGTGTTTTTTTCAATATCCTCTTCATCTAAAATGAATTCATACCCAGCTTTTGTAACTGCATTGTAGAAGTCTATAGGTTTTACTTTGTCAGGACTGTAATTCACTTCCACACACTCCTCTTCTAAAATAACGTTTGCGCTATTAACCCCATCAAGCTCTTTAATTGCTTCTTCCACTCGCGAGGCACATCCCATGCAAGTCATTTTGTGGACTGTATATCTATCTATTGTTGCTTGTTTTGTACTCATAATGTTGTCTTTTATTACATGCAAATATAGTCTTTTGAATATCAAATAGGGTTATGTATTTATGGATTTAAGTTGTAACATTAATCCCACATTAAATTGAACTTGTTGTCAATCTAGTGTGGGATTAATATATCTCAGCCTTGTGCGGGTTTCTATATCTTTATGCTTACACCTTATCTAATGGCTTTCGTTTCGACTTCTTTATCTTTTTAAAATTTCCTGGGGTTAGCCCTGTGACTCTTTTAAATTGATTGCTAAGGTAGGCAACACTAGAATAATTAAGTTTAAAAGCTATCTCGGTAAGTGTCAGCTCATCATACACGAGAAGCTCTTTGACCTTCTCAATTTTTTGAGCAATAAAATATTTCTCAATCGTTGTGCCCTCCACTTCTGAGAAAAGATTTGATAATGAGCTGTAATCCTGATTTAGTTCAGAACTTAATAAATCTGATAGATTGGTATGAAGCTCGCTGTTCTTGTTTTGTATAAGATCAATTATAATTGACTTTATTTTCTCAATCGTGATACTATTTCTATCCCTAATAAGCTCAAACCCTAATGCCTCTAATGCTTCTTTAAGATCTTGTTTTTTATGCTCAGAAATTTTCTTGTTTAGAACTACTTCGCCCATTAGTACTTCGGAAAAGTCAATATTAAGCTCTCTCATCACGTTCTCAACAACCATGATGCAACGATCACAAACCATATTTTTTATATAGAGCTTCATATTCAATAGTTACTGAATTAGTGTTCTCGAGTTTGAGACTGTGGTGTATGTTTGTATCTAAATATAAATGCAAATAGGATAGCTACAACTAGTGCGTATCCTGCAAAAGCCATCCATATACCTGGCCAGTCTTTGACATGAGTTACTGGATCTTCAAACCATTTCATGATGACTTGTCCAGCAATTATATTGCCCAAAATTGCTCCAATGCCATTTGTCATTAACATAAACACTCCTTGTGCTGATGACTGAATTGAAGGGTGTGTGTTCTCTTCTACGAATAGCGCCCCAGAAATATTGAAAAAGTCAAAAGCCATTCCATATATAACACATGATGCAATAATTAAACCAAGCCCTAGTGCTGTATTACCTGCCAATCCAAACAATGCAAATCTCAATACCCAAGCAATCATACTAAATAACATAACGTTTTTAATGCCAAAACGTTTCATGAAAAATGGAATTGCAAGAATAAAAAGTGTTTCTGAAATTTGGGAAACAGATAGTATTATTGTCGAGAAGTTGTTGATTAGGCTACCCTTAGGGAAAACAGTTGCATCTTGCAAAAAACTATCTCCATATGCATTAGTGAGCTGTAGGGCTGCACCTAGCATCAAGCTGAAGATAAAAAATATAGCCATTTTCTTTTGTTTGAATAGTACGAAGGCTTCAAGCCCCAACTGTTCCACCCATGTTTTGTTTTCCTTTTTAACTCTGCTTTTAGTCTTTACAGTTGGTAGAAACATGAATGAGAAGAGTGCTAAAAATATTGCGAAAATTGCCGAAATAATAAACGACACTTTAATGCTATATCCAAAGCCCCAATCTTTTGTGAAAATATTGGTTACCCACATTGCAACAATAAAGCCTACAGTTCCCCATACTCTGATTGGGGGGAAATATGTTATTGGGTCTTTTCCTTCAGATTTAAGTATATTAAATCCAACAGAATTGGTTAGTCCAATTGTGGGCATATAGAAACTCATTGCCACGAAAAGGACCCAAAAGAACGTTATTGGCGAGTCAATTGTAGGAAGAAATAGCATTGTGGCACCAAAAAGTAGGTGTAGCAATCCGTAAACGTATTTTGCATTCCATTTGTCAGCTATAATGCCAAATAGTGTTGGCATTACTAATGATGCAAAGCCCATTGTTGAGAATACTAATCCAAATTGAGCTCCATTCCATTGCTTTTCCACAAATCCGTAGTGCCCTAAGGTCATCATCCAAGCTCCCCACACGAAGAACTGGAAGAAGTTCATAATAATTAGTCTAAGTTTTGTACTCATAATATAATTTTTATGGTAAAGTTATAAATAATCTCGCAATCTTATCGTTTAAGCCAAGGTGCAGGGTTTAGTTTGTTGGTTTTGTGCCACAACTGAAAATGCATTGATGCAATTCCCGTATCAGGATCTGTATAAATCGAGCCTAAGGACTGACCTGTTTTTACTTTATCACCCATTTTTACGTGTAAATCGTAGATATTCGCATAGAATGTGTAATAATCGCCATGACGGACAATTACACATGTATTCATTCCAGGGAAGTAAGCAACTTTTGACACTTCTCCCTCAAATACAGATCTGATATTAGCACCCCTTTGTGATTGAATATCAATGCCATTGCTGTTGGTAGAGATGTTCCATTCACTGTGACGGTTAACACCAAATTGCGATGTAATAGTGGAAGTGCCTGTGACAGGCATTGGGAGCATACCTTTATTGGAGATGAAGTCCTTTGATAGTTTAAAAGTTTCGTCAACATCTACCTTTGAAGCTCCAACTTTTGGGGCTGGCTGAGCTGTCTTTTCAGACTCTTTTGCTTCTTTTTTTTCAGGTTGAGTATCGGATTTTTTCTCCTCTCTTCTTCTTCGTTCCTGTTCTGCTTTTCTACGTGCTGCAGCCTCTCTTTCTTGTCTTGCTACCTCTTCTCTAATTATTCTCTCTATTTCGGCATCAACCTTTTTTGCTTGTTTCTCTTTGTCTTGTAGTGTTTTTTGGAGCTCTTTTTGTTTGCCTTGTGCTGTTTTCATTTCGTTTTGACGAGTAGATTCTTCTGACTGTAATTTCTTTTGCTCCTCTTCAAGTGATTTCAAAGTACTTAGTCTTTGATCTTTTGCCTTTTCGAAGTCCTCCTTTTTCTTGGTAAGTTCTTTGTTTCGCTCTTTTATTTCATTAGCCTGACTCTTTCTCCATTTCGAATACTCTTTGATATATTGCATTCTCCGTAATGATTCGCCCAGTGATTTACCAGAAAGAATAAAAAACAATTCATTTTGACTGCTTCTGTTTAGCTGTAATGTTCTCACAGCTTTGGCATAGCTATCTTGCTTTTCTTTAAGTTCTTTATTTAGTCTGTCTATTTCAAGTTCTATTCTGTTTAGCTCTTTAGATAACTCTTCAATTTCTTGTTTTTGGAGTCTCATTATCTCTTTTCTCGATGCAATTTGTTTGTTTATAAGATTAATTCTTTGCAAAATAGTAGTAGTTTGTTTTCTTACATCTAGATACAATTTGTTTGTATTTTTGATGTCTTCAAGAATTATCTTTTGTTGCTCTCTCAATTTTTCTATTTGACTGGATTGAGAAAACACTGAGACTGATAAGATTAGGGCGAGTATTAAAAAGAAGAGTTTCTTCATTAATTAGTTTTTAGTATTTTAATAATATCAGAAATATAAGCTCTACTATAATTGTTGGGAATTGAAATGCTCAATTCGAAATCATCATTTAGTAAAATCCCTGAGAACTCAAGACCTACATTTGCTTGACGCTTAGGTGAGTCTAATAAAATGTTCATTTTGTGAGGGAATGTGTTTTGTTCGTTTTTAATAAATTCATTATAAGCCCACTCGAGGTTATATTTTTGCTTGGGCTCTTTTAGTTGGGTTATTGCCACATGGTCGTTTCCATCAATTGCAAAACTATACTCTATACCTGATTTTTTGTCTATTGACTTTAATAAATAATATTGATCTGAGACAATGTTGGTTGTGAAGTTACTGAAGTCTTTATATGATGGTTTGTTGTTTCCCGACACAAAGAGTCTATTGGTCAATAACGATTGAAGAGTAACAAAGTCAAAACCAACTGGATATACTTCTTTTATGTCAGTTATTGACTCTTTTATATATCTTTTGTTCATCCTATCTAATATAACAAGGCTATCCTTGTCCATATACAGACGGAGCATTTCTACACCAAATAAAGGTTGCACTGATAGTTGAATTGCACTATCTTTTATTATTCTAAGGTTAGACTTTGAGCTTAAAGATTTCTTTCCAGATGAAAGGCTAAGATTGAGCCTTGATGAAAAAGAGGTAAATTCCAATTGATTGTCAATGATATCAACAAATAACTCTTCGCTGACTTTGCTTTCAATAGGAGAAGCTGTCAGAATCTGTTTCTTTGTTTTACATGCTTGCATAATTGCTAATGCGCCCACAGAAACAATTACTATAAATATGATACTCTTACGTGTCATTTTCTAATATATTTTTTTCTCTTTATTTTTTTCTTTAAAACCTTTGAGTCTGCACCAAGTTCTCTAGCCTTTTTCCACTGTTCTATGGCTTTATCTAAATCACCCGACATAGCCAAAATATCTCCATAATGTTCATATACCTCTGCAGAGATGTCATCATCAGAATATTCAATAGCTTTTTCGATATATATTTTTGACAAAACGTAAGCCTCTTGTTCAAATAATATCCAAGCATATGTGTCTAAGAATGTTGCGTTAGTTGGCTCTGCTTTCACTGTAATACTACTCATTTTTTCTGCCTTGTCTAAATCTCTCTTCTTCAATGAAAGATAATAACTATAGTTGTTAAGAACATGTAGATTGTGAGGGTTTATTTCCAATGCTTCTTCGTAGTACTTAAAAGCTTTTGTGTCATTTTTCTGCATGTGATAAATGTCTCCAATTTGACCATAGAAATCGGATTCAATAATTGGGTTTTGAAACTCTGCGTTTTCTAATCCAGCTTCTAGCACTTTCTTGCCTGCATCCCAATTATCTTGTTGCAAATATGCCATAGCGTTATAGAAGTAAAACTCTGCCGCTCCTGGGACGTTTTTTATGCCTTCGTCTGTTATCTCGATGAGGTTTGCAAGTTCCTCTGTTTTCAAATCATTATCCGAAATTATCGCTTCTATTAGTTTCCCATACCCTGTAGGGTCTTTTGGATTGTTGTCTCTAAATACTTTAAACTGTTCAATTGCCTTTTCTCGGCTTTCTTGCAGCATCAAAACATCTCCAAACAAAATGTTTATCTCGTAGTTATTAGGGAACTGAATTAAAAGTTGATCAAAAAGTGGGTTCACTTTTGTTATATCTTGTTTGTTTTGTCTTAAAACAGATATATATCTTGATATTAGCTGTAGTTTTTGATCAATATCCATTTTAGGATTTGATATTGCTTTTTCAATCTCAAGAGATGAAGCCTCTTTGTTGCCCTCTTTCTCATAATAATTTATCATTGATATTACAAGATTCGGGTCTTCGCTATCTATTTTCTCAGCTTGATTATAATACTCTAAGGCTTTTTCATTTTGATTATCCTGTAAATACAAATCCCCTATTAGGAGTTTATATCTGATATTATCGGGGTTTTTGTCAATCATGTTTTGTATTTCCAAGTAGGCTTCATCTTTTTTGTTCATCATATTGTAGAGCCTAAACTTATTTATAGTGATTGCAGGATTGTCTCCCGAATATTTCTGTAAAGAATCTAGCGCATTAAGGGCTAAGTCATACTCTTTGTTGTCAGAGTAGCTATTTGCCAAATCAAGGTAGAGTTCAATCTTAGAGGGATATTCTTCTAGTAAGTGCTTATAGATATTGATGACTGTATCATTATTCCCAAATTGCTTGTTCAAACCTGCAGCAATCATATTATAATAATAGTTGCTTTTGTCATTCTCAAGGGCTTTGTTTATCAGCCTTAAGCTCTTTTCATTTTCTCCAAGAGAACCATAAAAGGCTCCCATTTCTACTAACACACTAGGGTTTGTGTTGTCAATGGCGAGGCAATGCTGAAGATAATCAAAAGCTTCGGCATATTTGTTTTGGGCTTTTGCATTAAGTGCGGAATAATAGTAAAAGTCAAACTTATCTTTCAAATCATTATCAAGCACCTTTGTCTCAGATTGAGGAAAGATGAGCTGAATGATAAAGATGAAGATTGTGACTATAGTAGCGCGTTTTATATTACTCATTATTTAATTATTCAGTGATTTATTTATTCCCTGTGTGACCAAATCCTCCGTCACCTCTATCGGTTTGTTCAAGTGTTTCAACTTGAGCCCACTCAATACGTTCGTGTTTGGCAATTACCATTTGACAAATCCTATCTCCATCATTAATGTTGAAGTTTTCATTTGACAGATTTATTAAAATAACTCTTATTTCACCTCTATAATCAGCATCAATGGTTCCAGGAGAGTTTAATACTGAAATGCCATGCTTGAATGCAAGACCGCTTCTGGGTCTTATCTGTGCTTCAAATCCAGCAGGTAGTTCAATGTATATACCTGTAGGGATTAGTTTTCTTTCTAATGGTTTAAGCACTTCTGGCTGATTTAAATTTGCGCGCAAATCCATACCAGCTGAAAATGACGTTTCATATTGCGGAAGACTATGTTTTGATTTGTTGATTATTTTGACGTCCATAATTAATTGAAATAGTTATACAGCAGGGTTATTATTTTGACTTATATAACCTGCGAATTTAAGCATTTAAGATTAGAATTTTATCAAATTGAAGAATTTTAATCATAAAAAGAGACTTCACAGCAAGTTGTATATGCAATTGAAGTTTGCATTCATTCTCCGATTTGGGATAAAATTTATATCTTTGTGATGCTATGAGTAGAGATGAAGACTTATTGAGGAACTTGCGACAAATGATCAAAGATCAGGGTATCGAATCGTTTCATTTGCTTGAGGATTTGGTTCCAATTGAAGAGCAAATGGAGTTTTTTCGTGAATCAGACAGGTTTAGAAAAGAAAAATCTGCATTTGATCGTGATGAAGAGATTGTTATTCTCTTTTCATCTAACCAACCTATATCTAGGAAGAAAATAAGCCTGATACGTCTCTCTTCAGTACCTGAAGTGAGCGCCTATCGTGCAATTGAGACATACCACAGCAGTCCACAAGAGGCTGAACTCCTTAATTGGTCCTCAATGGCATTGGTTGGGAGTCGTATAATACTTAGCTCTAGCCTGTCGGGGCAGCAACAGGTATATATTTCGTCGGGTTTGGGCGGAATTGGAAAGAAGTTGCGTTTCTTTGGTGTTTTCACATCCAGCGATTTTACACCCTTCACTGATTTGCAGCGCGAGATTATCGATAGAGAGTTCAGGTTTCAGTTTGGACAAAATGAGATTGATGTTGAGAGCTTTGAGATTGTTGACAATTACTTCTCCATTTTGATGCTGTTTCCTATTGAGGTGGATGCTAAAAATATAATTATGAGTATATTGGATGAGGTGAACCAATACGGTGACTTTGTTGACAATAAATATCTTTTCACAAATGTCAAGCTTCTAGATGAACATGAAATACAACTACTAATAGAGAAAAAGATTGCTTTAAAACAAAAGGGCGACTAGCTTGATTAATTTTGCAGTCACCCTTATCTCTGTTTCAAATATAATTTAATTTATTCTATACCAGCCTTTTCATAGCTTATTTCTAATGCATCAGCAACACCTCGCCCATAGTCTGGGTCGGCTTTGTAGCAATTGTTGATATGTCTTATTTTGATTATATCATCCGAGCAACCCATGTTGCGTGCAGTGTTTTCGAATAGACACTTTTGTTGTTCAGGTGTCATCAACCTGAATAGTTTGCCAGGCTGTTCAAAATAATTATTATCATCTTCGCGGAAATCCCATCGCATCACATCTCCACCTTTTTCAAGTGGCTCTTGGTGCTCAGGTTGCTCTTTCCAAGCTCCGTAGCTATTTGGCTCATAGTGAAGATTTGCTCCTTGATTTCCGTCTACTCTCATCATACCATCTCGGTGGTAGCTATTGTAGTTGTGCGTAACTCCTTTTGGCTGATTAACGGGGATTTGATGGTGGTTGACACCTAGTCTATAGCGTTGTGCATCGCCATATGAAAACAATCTTCCTTGTAGCATTCTGTCGGGTGAGAAGCTTATGCCAGGCACAACATGTGCAGGGTTGAATGCAGCTTGTTCAACATCTTGAAAATAATTCTCAGGATTGCGATTCAATTCAAATTCTCCAACAGGTATTAATGGGAAATCCTTTTTATACCACACTTTTGTTAAATCAAATGGGTTATAGGGCATTTTCTCAGCCTCTTCTTCGGTCATAATTTGAACATACATTTTCCACTTGGGGAAATTTCCATTGCCAATAGCCTCAAAAAGATCACGTTGATGACTTTCTCTATCTTTCCCAACTAATTTCTCAGCTTCCATATCAGTGATATTCTCAATGCCTTGTTGGGTCTCAAAATGAAACTTCACCCAATGTCTAACGTTTTCGGCATTTATAAAGCTAAAAGTGTGGCTTCCAAACCCATGCATGTGTCTATAACTACGTGGTATTCCCCTGTCGCTCATTGTTATGGTTACTTGATGTAGTGCCTCTGGCAGGCTCGACCAAAAGTCCCAATTGTTGTTTGGGCTTCTGAGATTAGTATGAGGGTCGCGTTTGACAGCATGATTAAGATCGGGGAATTTTAGTGGATCACGGAAGAAAAATACAGGTGTGTTGTTACCAACTAGGTCCCAATTTCCCTCTTCGGTATAAAATTTCATTGCAAATCCACGAATATCTCTTTCGGCATCTGCTGCACCACGCTCACCTGCAACTGTTGAGAAACGAACAAACATCTCTGTTTTCTTACCAATTTCTGAAAATATCTTTGCTTTAGTAAATTTGGTGATATCATGCGTTACAGTAAATGTGCCGAAAGCACCTGACCCTTTGGCATGCATTCGTCTCTCGGGTATCACTTCACGATCAAAATGGGCTAGTTTTTCTAAAAACCAAACATCTTGGAGTACCATCGGACCACGCTGTCCTGCTGTCATGGAGTCCTGATTGTTGCTAACAGGTGCCCCAGCTACAGTGGTCATTCTCTTTTGATTTTCCTTGTCTTTTTGTTTCTTTAGTTCTTCTGCATTCATGTTTTTTAATTTTATATGGTTTTACTTTGATATATAATTTGTTCTTTTCTAGCAAGATATTTCATGACTCGTAAAGATAATGATGATTATAAAATAAATGAATAGTGAGAGAGAATTATTTTATCATAATAGCAGAGTATCAGAGGGTGAAAAATATGCTTCAAGTCTGAATTCAGTTAGCAAGAGCGAATAAATCTTCTTCATATCTACTCCTCCAAAGCATAGAGTGGTTTGAAAACATTTATTCTGACTTCCAGTATGTTTGTTTAGAGGCGCAAGTAGGCACAACCACAAATCTGAGTTATCATTATAGTATGCTAAAATAGTAGATACAAGGCATGCTTTGCCTCTACGTTAATTGTTAAAACAATTAGGGATAAGCGAATAATATGGAGTAAAAAGGAAATCCTTTTGATACCCTATTTCCTAGTAGCATATCAACATGAAATGCTTTTGATACCCTATTTCTTGGTAAGGTGTCAAAGTGAGATTCTACCAACACAACCACACCCAGTTTTGGGCATAAAAGCATCCTTGTTTAACATAGTTTTGCAGCAAAAGCCATAAATAGATTCCAAGGCCACTATAGTTTTTAACGTTGGTTGTATATTCTCGTTTTTTCTATGCTCTTATTTGCTCATACGGTATCAATTGGAAATCATTTCTTGACATTATTGCCAAATATGGTATCAAAATTCAACCCTTAGAGTGTTAAAATAATGTTAACGAGTTAAATTCATTAACAATCACCTCTGTTTTGTAGTCATGTTATGATTAAACAAAGTTAAACCATGCTTCGTGAAAAGATGATACCATGAAAAAATAACTCCTTTTGAGTCCATATTTTTTGATATGGTATAAAAAGAAAATCTTTTAAGTCCATATCATTTTTGGAAAAAACTACGAACTTTTCGTAATAGATTGTGACATAGTGCGATAAATAAAAATTAACTCGATTTTTGGCTGATTTTAGGGTTGGTTAACTTTCTGAAAGTTTGTCGAATGTAAATTTATGTGAAGTCTGACTGCTTTTGCAATATATATTTTAACTATTAATTATGCATCATTATTATGAGAAAAGCATCTATTTTGATGCCTTTAAAGCTTAGACGAGAAAGGTTTAATTTTAATCTCAGGTCTAAAACCTCACAAGATATTATTTTATTAGTACTCTGGATTGTTATGTTTTTATTGTATCTTTATTTTTTTAAAAACTATTACATTATGGATTATAGAATTGAAAAAGACACGATGGGTGAAGTGAAGGTCCCCGCAAACAGGCTATGGGCTGCTCAAACGGAGCGCTCACTCGAAAACTTTAAGATTGGTCCCGAAGGATCGATGCCAAAAGCAATTATTAAGGCATTTGCAATTTTGAAAAAATCGGCTGCTTATGCTAATCATGATTTAGGAGTTTTGGCAGCTGAAAAAAGAGATGCAATAGCTTCTGTGTGCGATGAAATAATTGAAGGAAAACTTGATGATGAGTTTCCATTAGTGATTTGGCAAACGGGCTCGGGCACTCAGTCCAACATGAATGTAAATGAGGTAATAGCAAATAAAGCACAGATAGATAAATATGGCAAACTAGGTGGCGAAATGTTTGTTGCGGCCAATGATGACGTAAATAAATCTCAATCATCTAATGATACATTTCCTACTGCAATGCATATTGCTGCATATCAAATGCTTGTGGAAAAAACAATCCCAGGAATCAGACAGTTGCAACTTACGCTAAGCGACAAGGCAGAAATGTATATGGATGTGGTGAAGATTGGGCGTACACATCTTATGGATGCAACTCCTCTTACTTTGGGTCAAGAATTGTCGGGATATGCTGCTCAGCTTGAATACGGAATAAAGGCTATTAACAACTCTTTGGCTCATCTTAGTGAGGTTGCTTTGGGTGGAACAGCTGTGGGAACGGGGCTAAACACTCCCGAAGGATACGACGTGCTTGTGGCAAAATATATTTCAGAGTTTACAGGGCTTCCGTTTGTTACAGCACCAAATAAGTTTGAAGCCTTAGCGGCTCATGATGCCATTGTGGAGAGCCATTCGGCTTTAAAGCAAGTAGCTGTTTCGTTACATAAAATAGGAAATGATATACGTATGCTTGCTTCAGGTCCACGATCTGGTATAGGTGAGATTTTTATTCCTGAAAATGAGCCTGGATCGTCAATCATGCCTGGAAAGGTTAACCCTACACAAAGTGAAGCACTTACGATGGTTGCAGCTCAGGTTATTGGCAATGATGTTTCTATAGCATTTGGTGGTGCACAGGGACATTACGAGCTCAATGTTTATAAACCAATGATGGCTTCAAACTTTTTGCAGTCGGCAGAGCTGATAGGTGATGCATGCTTGTCGTTTGATGTGAATTGTGCACAAGGTATAACACCAAACTACGACAGGATAAAACAATTAGTGGATAACTCCCTGATGTTAGTTACGGCACTAAATACGAGAATAGGATATTATAAATCTGCCGAAATAGCCCAAACAGCCCACAAAAATGGCACCACTTTGCGTGAGGAAGCTATTCGGTTAGGATATGTTACTGCCGAGCAGTTTGACGAGTGGGTTAAGCCCGAAGACATGGTATAATGCAAAAAGCCGTCAACATTAAGAGTATTCTCTTATGTGACGGCTTTTATTTTTGCACTTTCGAAAACTTCGAAGTGTTATTTCATTTCAATTTCTTCTTTTAGGTCTATTTCGTTATTATTCTTGTCTAGAAAGGTATATTGTAGAAATCCTAAATCTTGATTTGGTATTACTTTGAATGAAACACCATATCTCTTTTTCCATTTGCTACTCAACGAAAAGAAACCTTGCTTAACATATGCTGCTACATATGGATGTATGTGCAGACTGAATTTCTTCACTTTTAGCTTATTAGCCAAATAGTCGATTTTGCCCTCAAGGGTATCTGTAAACAGAATCGACGACTTTATTTTTCCTTTACCAAAGCAAGTAGGGCATGTCTCGCTAGTGGCAATTTCAATTTCGGGACGAACACGTTGACGTGTTATTTGCATCAAACCGAATTTGCTTAGTGGTAGTATTTTATGTTTTGCTCTGTCGGTTGACAAAAACTCATTCATCTTATTGAATAGTTTGTTGCGATGTTCACCCGAGCCCATATCAATGAAATCTACCACAATAATTCCTCCCATGTCGCGTAGACGGAGCTGGCGAGCAATCTCTTCGGCGGCTGCAATGTTAACTTCAAATGCATTCTCTTCTTGGCCTAAAGATTTTCTATTCCTATTTCCGCTATTTACGTCCACCACATGTAGTGCCTCCGTATGTTCAATGATGAGATAGGCACCATTCTTGAATGTAACAGTTTTGCCAAAAAGCGATTTCACTTGTTTGGTCACACCAAAATTGTCGAGAATAGGCAGTCCCCCCTTGTAAAGTTTTACAACATTCTTTCTGTCGGGAGCTATTAAACTGACATACTCGTCAACTTGTTTTGCTACATTTTCATCATTGATATGAATATGTTCAAACGAAGGGTCAAAAATATCTCTCAATAGAGCAACCGTTCTACCGGTTTCTTCGAAAACCAATTGGTTAGGCTTAGCCTTTACAAGGTTCTCAGCGGTTTTTTCCCATCGTTTCACTAATACTTTTAACTCTGCATCTAATTCGGCAACACGTTTGTCCCTTGCATTTGTGCGAATAATAACTCCAAAGTTTTTTGGCTTTATGCTTTGAACAAGTTCTCTTAAGCGGGCACGTTCTTCTCGTGATCTGATTTTTTGAGATACAGAAACACGATTCATGAAGGGAATTAGCACCATAAATCTGCCAGCAAATGATATCTCGGAAGTTAGGCGAGGTCCCTTTGTTGAAATTGGTTCCTTTGCTATTTGAACCAACACTTCTTGTCCTGTTTTGAGCATGTCCGATATCGAACCCTCTTTTTCTATTCCAGGCTCAAGCTTCATCTTTTGAATTTGCTGAACTTTCTTCTTATCTGCTATCAGTTTTTGATAGCTACATACAGAGTTAAATTCTACCCCTAAGTCTAAATAGTGAAGAAAAGCGTCCTTTTTATGTCCTACATCTACAAATGCAGCATTTAGGGCAGGCATCAATTTTTTGACCTTGCCCAAATAGATGTTACCCACCGAAAACGATTCGTCTTGGCTCTCTTTTTGGTACTCTACGAGTTTTTTATCCTCTAATAAAGCCAGAGTTATCTCTTTAGGTTGAACATCAACTACAAGTTCGCTTACCACAATTTGTTTTGTTTTAATTAATAATTAATTTAGGTTTTTGTTCCACTGAACAAAAAACGGTGTTCTCACGAACACAATCTGTTTTGATAAAATGTATATACACAAAGAACAAACTTGCAGATATTATTCTTTAAAGTTTGTTCTTGTGTTCGAAGGTTTAAAATAAACTTACTAAAGACTAGTTCTTTTTCTTATGTCTGTTTTTTCTTAGTCTTTTCTTACGTTTGTGTACAGCCATTTTATGCCTTTTTCTTTTTTTTCCGCTTGGCATCTTTTTTTGTTTTTAAAATTTATAATTAATCTACTTTATTATTATCCTTAACTTGTGAAACAAACGACTTTGCTGGTTTGAATGAAGGAATGTTGTGAGCTGGAATTATGATTGTAGTATTCTTAGAAATGTTGCGTGCTGTTTTTTCAGCTCTTTTCTTTACTATAAAACTACCAAATCCTCTTAGATAAACATTTTCGTTATCCGTAAGTGAAGTTTTGATAACCTCCATCATAGTTTCAACCGTCAACAATATATCCTTTTTATCAATACCGGTTTCCTTCGCTATCTCGTTTACAAGGTCTGCTTTAGTCATTTTTAATTTAGTGTTAATGATTATAATCTCTTTTCTTAAAAAATTGGATTGCAAATATATAGCTTTTTTCCCAACGCAAAAAATAAATGGGCTTATATTTAGAATTTTTTCAATATATTCTGATGTGTAACTCTTTTTAATATAGACAAGTAGCCGTTTTGTCTGGTTGAAAAAGTAGCAAAAAGAGAGACACCACTATATCCATTTTTTGATTGTAAACTAAGCGGATTATTGCCTGCTGTTTTCGGTGTGTTTTATTTGTTGTATAGTCTAACATTGAGCTATATATAATTATGTGTTGTCTTGATAGACAACAGAATGTTTAAAAACATACCAATAAAAATTACTCAAACGCTTGTTGATATTGAGAAAAGTACTAATTTTGCTTTCATATATAGTGAAAAACTTTTAAAAACGTTAAGAATGTCGGTTAATAAAGTTATTTTGATTGGAAATGTGGGCAAAGACCCAGATGTAAGGTATTTTGACGATGGTAGTGCGAGAGCCAACTTCCCATTAGCTACAAGCGAAAGGGGCTACACTATGGCAAATGGAACCGTGGTGCCCGAAAGAACTGAGTGGCACAATATAGTATGTTGGAGAGGGCTTGCTCAGGTGATTGAAAAATATGTCAGAAAAGGTGACCCCCTATATATTGAGGGTAAGCTAAGAACAAGATCATATGATGATCAGAATGGTGTTAAGAAGTATATTACAGAGATAAGTGCTGAAAATATTGAGTTCTTGGCTCGCAAAGGGTCATCAACCCCCACAAGTACAGGTGGAGTCGAGGATAAAGTGAGCACAGAAGCTGACCCAAGTGGCAGTGATAAAACAACACCTACCACTAATTCGGATATAAGTCAAGTTGATAGCTCGGAAGAGATAGATGACTTGCCATTCTAAAAAAACATTGTATTTTTGTGGAGAATGTTTTTAAAGTCTTCTATGACTTGAAAGCATTCTCTTTTTGTGTAATTAAACTTTTTATCATTGAGTTTCGAAGCCGTATATAGTAGTCATTTATTGCATAACTCTAGTTCAATTATAGCGCTGAGCATTGTTCTTGGTGTTATCCTTTGTGCATTGTTGGTGATAAATTCGATTGTTTCGAGTTTTGAAGTTGCTTTCTTCTCTCTCAATAAACTTGAAATTCAGAAGGCATGTAGTAAATCGGAGACACACTCAAAAAGGATAACCAATCTTTTGCAAAATCCAGAGCGATTATTAAGCACAATTCTCGTTTCAAACATTTTGTTTAGTGTGCTCATTGTTGTGATATCTCTTTTCTTAATATTGCTATTTGCAGAAGGCACACTTTGGGCGGTGATAGGTATCGTATTTTCAAGTATTGTAGTATTGCAATTAGCTGATTACTTTTCAAAATCTATCGCATCACAAAAGCCTATGAGTTTTGTGCGCAATAACATAGGCTTAGTTTATTTTATTTACTATTTGATGTCGCCCTTGTCTTTTATATTGGCAAAGATGATAAATATTTTTAGCAGATCATCAATTGAAAAAAAGTATGACATCTCGCTCGAAGAGCTTTCTAAAGCTTTAGAGCTAACATCGGACGATGATGCTCGTGATAATGAGCTTGAAATGCTTGAGGGCATAATACGCTTTAGAAATAAAACTGCGTCTGATATAATGGTTTCACGTTCTGATATAGTTGCACTAGATATAACTACTCAATTTGTGGATGTGATAACATACATAGTTGATGCAGGATTTTCGCGAATACCTGTTTATGATGAGAACCCTGACCATATAAAAGGAATTTTGTATGTGAAGGATTTGTTGCCAAATTTGGGTAAGAATGAAAACTTTCGTTGGCAGTCTCTGATTAGACCAGCCTACTTTGTTCCTGGAACTAAGCGAATCGATGATTTATTAGAAGAGTTTAGAGCTGACAAAAACCACATGGCAATTTTAATAGATGAATATGGCGGAACAATGGGTATTGTTACGATGGAGGACATACTTGAGGAAATAGTTGGGGATATTAGTGACGAGTATGATGAAGATGAGCAACCTCTTTATTATATAGCAGCTGATGGAAGCTATGTTTTCGAGGGCAAAACGTCTCTAGAGGATTTTATAGATATTACGGGAGTAGCAGAGAGAGATTTTGATAAGATAATGGAAGATGTTGACACTCTTGCAGGACTAATGTTGGAGATAAAGGGAGACTTTCCTAAGCGAAAAGAGACCATCACGTTTGAGAGCTATTCATTTCAAGCTGAAGAGGTGGATGATAGAAGGATATTGAAGGTTAGATTTGTGCCTCAAAAGCAATAGTTTTATTATTTGTAAATAGATAGTGTGATGCTCATTCGTAACGAAAAAATTTGTGATGATGTTCTGTTGGGAATTCGCAAGATTTGTGATGACAAAGACTTGTTGATTAGTAACCTGCCCATTGGTCAGCGAGAGCATGTAGCAGAGCAAATTGGCAAAATGAGAGCTGAACGCAGAATAGTTGAATGGCTTAATACAAGGGTATTATTGTTTGAGATGTTGGGTGAAGAAAAGATAATACGCAATCATCCAAGCGGAAGACCTTTCTTAAAAGATAAATCATATCGAATTAGTATTTCTCACACTCATGGCTATGTAGCAATTTTGTTGAGCAACAAATATTATGTTGGCATTGACATTGAAACAATATCTAATAGGGTGGCAAGAGTTGTAGATAAGTTTATCTCACCTGAAGAATACATAAACCCATCTAATGAAATTATTCACCAACTGCTGCATTGGTCTGCAAAAGAGACTCTCTTTAAGATTATGAAGGAGAGCAATATAGACTTTAAGGAGCATCTTCGTGTCTTGCCTTTCGAGCCGCTTTCTAGAGGGGTGTTTGACGCAAGAGAGTATAAAACAAATAAACAAAAAACTTTCAAGATAAATTATGAAGTGTTAGACGATGCTGTTCTAACATGGGCTGTAGATAGATAGTTGTTTCAATACAAACATATTTTTAAGACCATAAAAAATGAAAGCACTACAATATGCTATATCTATACTTTTGTGTTTTGTGCTAATACAAACCAACAATACTTTTGCGCAAAGCGGCGACTGGCGAATGCATATTCAGCAGCTGGCTGAAGAGGAGGTTGATGGTGAAGATATCGAAAATATCTACCAAGAATTAATAATGCTTGAAGCTAATCCCATTAATCTTAACAACACAAATACCAGTCAGTTAGAAAGATTTCCTCTCATCAGTTACGAGCAAGTGGTCAGCTTGTCTGATTTCTTGGAGAGAAACAAACCAATATACACTGTGTATGAGCTACGAAATGTTCCTTTGTTTGATTTCAAAACAGTGGAGCTCATACTACCGTTCTTTTATGTAGGTGAAATGGATGTAAATAAACCTTCGATTGGCGAAATGATAAAAAATGGCAGACACGAGATAGCTACAAGGTTTGACAAAACCCTAAACCAAAGAGCAGGGTATGGAGAGTTTACTGATAGTATTCTCGAACGCTATCCTAATAGAAAATATAGAGGAGAGGATTTTTACACTTCACTTAAATACTCTTTTGCTTATCGAGATAAAATTCAATTTGGAATTATTGGTGAGAAAGATGCAGGTGAACCCTTTCTCAAGAAGGGCTACACCATGGGATATGACCACTATGGTGTCCATCTTGTTATTCGTGATATGGGTAATTTAAAAACTATTGCTATTGGCGACTATCGGCTTTCGTTTGGGCAAGGTTTGGTGTTGAATAATGATTTTATGCTTTCAAAGTCATGGGTTTCTAGCAATATGATTAAGCGCACTCAAGAGCCTAAACGGCATTTTTCGACAGCAGAGTATGGTTTCTTTCGAGGTGCATCGGCTGTTTATAAGATTAATAAGGTTGTTATAACGGGCTTTTATTCTAACAAGAAATTTGATGCCAACTTGTCTGAATATGGAGAGATAACATCTTTTAAAACTGATGGATATCATCGTACACCTTCGGAGCTAGGCAAAAAAAATAATACTCGTGAGCAAGTGATGGGTGCCAATATCAATTGGCGTAAAAGTGGTTTGCAGCTTGGGGTGAGTGCAGTTTATCATAAATATGACAGGATGCTTAATCCAACTTTCCAAGATTATAATATTTTTTATCTTCGAGATTCATCAAATTACAATATGAGTATGGATTACTCATATCGATTTTCAAATCTTACTGTGGCAGGCGAAACGGCTATTGCCGCAAACGGATCAGTTGCTACTCTCAATATTGCTCAATACAATCCCAATTATCTATACTCTTTTTCTTTGCTGCACAGATATCTGCCTGCATCATACAATGCACTTCATGCCAAAGCATTTGCAGAGAGTAGTGGTAGAATGCAAAATGAAAATGGAATTTACCTTGGCACTTCACTTAAACCAATTCGTAATACCTCAATAACTGCTTATGTTGATTTTTTTAAGTTCCCATGGTTGAGGTATCAAGTTGATTCGCCTTCTAAGGGGTTGGATATGTATCTATTGGCTGACTACAGCCTTAGTCGAATTTCAAATATTGAGTTCAGATATAAATACAAACAGAAAGAAAAGAATGCTTACTATCCCGAAGATGTAAAAACGGTTTTGCCATATGCCACTCAAAAGTTTCGGATGAGATACACCAATAATCAGTATTCGGGTTGGGGTTTTAAGACTACTGTTGATATTGCTAACTACTCGCTAAATCACTCTAAGGGCGAATGGGGCTATATGCTATCTCAGGGAGCTAGCTACAGAGGCGATGGTAAGGCTCAGGGCGACCTATATGTTGGTTATTTCAATGCCGATTCATACTCGGCTAGGCTATACTCATATGAGCGAAATATTCTATCCACTTTCTATATGCCTTCATTTTATGGAGAAGGAATAAGGTTGGCAATTTCGGGACGATATAAAATCACACCCAATTTATCCGTATCATTGAAAGCGGGCTACACAAACTATTTTAATCGTGATTCTATTGGTTCGGGAACGGAGCTTATTGATGGTTCTAGCCGAGTGGATATTTTTAGTTTTATCAGATGGATATTTTAGTGTGTAGAGGACTTTGTTAAACACTTTCTGTTCTTTTTCTTATAATGAATATAAAAAGAGTATTTTTGTATCCAATTGTAAATAAGAAAATATGTCTCACTCATTACTTCAAATTGATACACTTACCAAAAGCTTTGGTGATTTACGTCTGTTCAATGATATTTCGTTTGGCATAGCCGAAGGAGATAAGATTGGATTGATAGCCAAAAATGGAGCAGGAAAAACCACGTTGCTAAATATTATTGCTGGCAAAGAGCCACATGATTCTGGCAGAGTTGTTTTTAGGAATGATTTGCGATTTGCATATCTAGAGCAATCGCCAGTTTTTGATAAAAACCTAACTGTACTTCAGGTGTGCTTTCAGTCGGGCAGTGATGTGGCAAAAGTGATTGCTCGATATGAAGAAATCATGAGCACTAACGATACTGAGGGGCTTGATAATATTTTGGCCGAAATGGATATGCTCAAGGCATGGGATTATGAGCAACGCATAAAGCAAATTTTGGGACAACTAAAAATATATAGATATGATCAGAAAATTGGTGAGCTGTCGGGAGGGCAGGTCAAGCGCGTCGCATTAGCCAACGCCCTAATCTCCGAGCCCGAATTGATAATACTTGATGAGCCCACCAACCATCTCGATCTTGATATGGTGGAATGGCTTGAGGGCTATTTAATTAGCAATAATATAACCTTGCTGATGGTTACTCACGATAGGTATTTCTTGGATAGCGTTTGTAATCAGATAATTGAGATTGATGATAAACAAATATATTCCTACAAAGGCAATTATGCTTATTATCTTGAGAAGAGAGAGGAGAGGATAGCCACCCAGGGTGCCGAAACAGATAGGGCGAGAAACTTGTATAGAAAAGAGCTTGAATGGATGAGGCGCCAACCCAAAGCGCGTGGAACAAAGTCTAAATCTCGTGTAGATGCATTTTATGATCTTGAAAATAAAGCAAGCAAAACTAGTCAAACGTCTAATGTGAAGATTGCAGCAAAGGGGTCGTATATTGGTAAAAAGATATTTGAGGCTAAGGGAATAACCAAAAGCTTTGGTGATATAAAAATCACCAATAATTTTAATTATGTCTTCACTCGATATGAGAAGATGGGCATTATTGGCAATAATGGCACTGGCAAAAGCACCTTCATAAAGATGTTGCTGGGTTTGGTGCAGCCAGATAAGGGGGAGTTTGAGATTGGTGAAACCGTAAACTTCGGATACTATAGTCAGGATGGTCTCGAATTTGATAATCAAACCAAGGTTATAGATGTTGTTCAAAATATTGCCGAGGTTATCGATTTGGGTGATGGACACAGATTGACAGCGTCGCAATTTTTGCAGCACTTTTTGTTTTCGCCAGCACGCCAACATGATTTTGTGCATAAGCTTAGTGGTGGAGAAAAGAGGCGACTCTATTTATGCACGGTTCTGATAAAGAACCCAAACTTCCTTATTCTTGATGAGCCCACAAATGATTTAGACATTGTTACATTGAATGTTTTGGAGGAGTATCTAGCTGGCTTCAAGGGATGCTTGATAGTTATCTCGCACGATAGATATTTTATGGATAAGGTTGTTGGTCATCTTTTGGTTTTTAATGGAGATGCCGACTTGCAGATGTATCCTGGCAATTACACTCAATATCGAGAGTGGAAAACAGCTGAAGATAAGAGGCTTGCGGAAATAGAGAGAAAAGAAAAAGAGGTAATTAGTCATGACAAGGTGGAGAAAAAGCCCGTTGTAAAGACTAAGTTGACATATAAAGAGCGTCTTGAATTTGATCAGCTTGAGAAAGATATAGAGAGTCTTGAAACCGAAAAAGAACAATTGAGCGAAAAGCTCTCATCGGGCGAACTCTCGTCGGATGATTTGATATCAACCTCAAATAGGGTGGGTGAAATAATTGATTTGATAGACGAGAAAACCCTGAGATGGCTAGAGCTTAGCGAATTTGAATACTAATGTTATGAGCTTAAAAAAAACGATTAATCTATTGCCTTTCGAGCGTTTGGCAATGTGGTATGGCTTGCTCACTTCAATATTAATATTTGTTTTTTGGAATAATCTTGAGCAGCCAATGGAGCAGCTGACGGGGCGATTGTTGATTATGGGAGGAATGATTGCAATCAGTTTTGTTGCTGATAAATACTTCAAGAATAATAACAAGATTGTTCTCTTTCGTGCTTTGCTTCAAATTGCTCTGCTTCCTTACTGGTATCCAGATATATACGAGTTTAACAACTTGCTACCCAATCTTGACCATATTTTTGCCTCTCTTGAGCAATCAATCTTTGGTATGCAGCCATCGATAGTGTTTTCCAATGTTTTTCACCACAAATGGTTTAGCGAGGCAATTTATTTTGGATACTTTGCCTATTATCCAATGATAGTTGGGTCGGTGCTGTATAGTTTTTTCACAAAACAATCGGATATCAACAGGCTCATGTATATAATTATGGGAGCTTTCTTTGCTTTCTATCTTCTATTTATTTTCATCCCTGTTGGCGGTCCCCAGTTTTATTTCCTAGCAATAGGAATGAAAAATGTGGCTGAAGCAAATTTCTATGCCGTTGGTGATTACTTTAAGCATCAGTTCGAAATTATGGCAGGACCTGGCTATGTCGATGGGTTTTTTTATCATGCAATAGAGTTGGTTCAGGCAGGAGGCGAACGCCCCATTGCTGCATTTCCTAGTTCTCATGTTGGGGTGTCCACTGTTTTGATGTTGTGGGCGAGTAGCGTCAACAAGAGATTGATGCTCATTCTAGTGCCTGTTTATGTGTTGCTATGTTGTGCTACGGTTTACATACAGGCTCATTATTTGATTGATGTATTTGCGGGATGGGTTGTGGGTGCATTATTCTATTTTGTGTTCAATAAGGTTTATAAATATGTGACGGACGCTAAAAGTGCTAAATCTATTGGTTCGTTATTCTTAAAGTACCAATAGGATGTCGCATATGTAATTATCTCTTCGATATTCGATTCCAAATGCTTTATGTTTTTGTTCTGAGAATTAGTTGGGTTCAAAGTAAAAGAACTCAAATTTAAGTTTTGTGCTTCTCGGACGATGGAAAATGGTATGAA
>CAYFSV010000005.1:0-42231 GCA_964345815.1 uncultured Proteiniphilum sp.
AGGAATGAATATTAATAGTGTGGTTTATAAATTACCATAGCAACTAGATAGATATTATACAAAATAAAAAAGGACTTCAATTGAAGTCCTTTTTTATTTTCTTTACTGTTAGGATATTAAATTTTAGTTGTATAGAGCGAATTCATCTTTCTCATAAGCCACCTTCTTCATAAAAAAGAACAATCCGAAAGGCACTAGTAATAGAATAATTGCCCAAACAATATTACCTACAACTGTTCCTTTTTTCATGTTGTTTACATAGATATGTCCCATGAAGCCCTCAATCACTAAAAGTAATCCAATTAATAGGTTTGTATTATTGGTAGTTCCTCCAAAAAATGGTATGGCCAAAACCAATACACCAATAATCATAACCAATACTCCTGAATACTTTGCTATCTCTTTCATTGTATAATATATTATGTTGTTGAATTCGTAACGCAAATAAACACAAAATTCGCCAATCTATAAAATTATTCGAGCAAAATATTTTAATAAGGTCCCAATTTGGACCAAATAGAGAAAAAGATAGCGATGGATAAGGAAAAAAGAGACAATAATGATTATTTTTGCTATTTGATTTTTTTATCTATGTTATGAAGTCTCTTAAAACATTTCTTAGTTTTTTATATCAGTGGCTAATCTTTATGCCAATTTTTCTAGCATTAACAATTTTAACGGCCACAATTGTAATGATATTTACAACAATCTTTGGCAGCAGATTTTGGGGATATTATCCACCCAAATGGTGGTCTAGGTTTACTTGCTGGCTAGCTTTATGCCGAATAAAAAGCTCGGGACATGAAAACCTTGATCCCAAACAATCATATGTGTTCGTTGCAAATCATCAGGGTTCTTTCGATATTTTCTTAACATATGGTTTTCTCAATCAAAACATCAAGTGGGTACAAAAGCAAAGCCTGAGAAATATCCCTTTAGTGGGATTTGCATCCGAAAAAGCAGGACACGTGTTTGTGGATAACACAAATGCCACAACCCGAATGAACACCATAAAAGCAGCAAAAGAGCAGATAAGTGATGGAGTTTCAATTATGCTATTTCCCGAAGGAGCTAGAACTAGAACTGGAAAAATGGGACGATTTAAGAGGGGAGCTTATCATATTGCTCATGATTTGAAGCTACCAATTGTGCCACTAACAATAAATGGACCTTACGACATATTAAAGAGAGGCAGTACTCGCCTACAACCAGGAAAAATAGAATTAATAATTCACAAACCCATACCAACAGCAGATGTAGATATAGAAGATATTCCACAAATTATTGAGCAAACCAAGCAGACAATATATTCAGGATTGTGGGACAAATATAAATAGGGATAAAATAAATGGGATGATGATGTTTTAGATATGGAATGTCTATAAAAAGAAAATGGTTGTCTCACGACAACCAATCTCCATTGTTAACCTTAAATCTAATACCATGAAAAACACGATGCAAATATACACTACTTTTCAATTATCACCAAATATGTGAACAGAAAAAGGGATTATTTAATATTTATTAGCACAAAAGAGTGTATATCGACAAAACAGCATCATTTTTCACATTTATAATATTTTAATGCTATACTGTTTATATGAATAACTTAGTCGTAGATTCTTTTCGCAAAGAAACTAAGTATTTTCCAATTAAAGCGGTACCATCGTCGTGTAGCTTTCGACTTTCCACCAAACTGAAGTAAGAATCTAGGCTTTCCTGTTCTAATATTTAGATACCCTGAATCCATAAAATCGAAAACCTCATATTTTTCACGTTCTGCAATCTCCATAGCTGAGTATAAAGTAAAAACTGAGGGATTAAGATGTTTGTATGTTTTGTCTTTTCCCCAAAAGTACAATACACAAACTCTTTTCTTTTGAAAACCTAAGATTGCACCGCCAATAATTTTGTCTTTATATTTCGACACAACAATTCCTCCCTTTTGATTGTCAACATAATATTTGAGGAAGTTCTCAAAATATTGATAGGGAGGAAATCGATTAAAAACTTTCCAGTTCTTAGATCGATGAATAAGATTGTATATATCTTTCAATTCATCTGTAGTAGTTACTTGCTCAATGGTTACACCCTTACGCTTAGCTTTGTTTACTTGGTTTTTGCGCGTTCGTGACAATTGATTCCAAATATCTCGCCTTTTCTGCAAAGAGTTAAAGACATTTATCCATTTAGCATAATAAAACCCATTCTCTCTAAAACCTTTATATCCAAATATAGGACTACCAGTATTTCGATATTCAATATATAGCACTTTATGCCCTATCTCTTTTACAAGAGAGCCAATAAGCAAATCAAAAACTTCTATTTCATTTATGTCCTTTTCATAGAAACTGGGCTTCTGCGAAACGTAGCAACGCTTGAAAGCTGAACCATACAAAAGTCTATTTATTCGCATAATTAGCGCAAACATTGATGCAATAGGCTTTTCATTTCTAAAAACCACCACCATCATAGGCTTATAATATGATATGTTTTTATACCAGTCAAATGAGGAGGCAAAATGAAAGAAGTTTTTATCCTTCAATGCAGGCAAATCCTCTTTGTTATAATATGTTCGTACTTGATATTCCATTATTTGCAATAATCACAAATTTATAACAAAATAATGAAACAAAAAATCTCTCAACAACAAATATCATTATCAAACTTCATACGACATTAATCGCTCTAACACTTCAAAAGCAATGGGACATATATATGCATTTTTGATTGTTAAACCATAAATTTGATAAAATTTATTGCGATCCGTATGAGGATATTCTCGGCAGGCATTAGGTCGGTTTTCATATATTGCACAATAATTATCTTCCCCTAAAAAGGGACAAGGCATACTTTGAAACACAAAGTCGTTATCTTCATCTCGTTTCAAATATTTATCAATAAAGTCGGAAGGCTTCATTCTCATGCTTCTTGATATCTTATCTATATCTCTCTCACTTATCATTGGACCAAGTGACCGGCAACAATTGCCACACTCAAGACAATCTATCTCTGCACTAACCTCATCATGCAGTTGGTGTATGATGCGATCCATCTTCTTTAGCTTTTGTTTGTTTTTTTGATAATATCGCTTCCAATCATTGGCTCTTAGTGAAGCTTCTTTGTATATATTTGAAATATTAATCATATATCATTTTTTAGAAGCCACAAAGTTACCTCTTTTCAATTATTCATTACCATGCAAGACTGTTGGATTTAGCAATAGTTAGCGTATATTCTTTACTTGCGTAGAAAGTTCGCAAAAGATTTAATCGTTTTTACAGTTGAGATAAGTATAAAACTAACTTTTAGGTGAAAATACAGCATAAATTATTAACTTTGTGTCTTAAATAAAACAACAATAAACTTACTATGTCAAAGAAAATTCTTGTTACAGGAGGAACCGGATATATTGGTTCGCACACGGTTGTAGAACTACAACAAGCTGGATATGAAGTAATCATTATCGATAACCTATCTAACTCAAATGCTGATGTAATTGATGGAATCGTAAAGATTACTGGTAAAAGACCTATTTTTGAGAAGATAGACCTTGTGGATATGGAAGCCCTAAAGGCTGTTCTAAACAAACACAAGGGAATTGATGGTATCATTCACTTTGCAGCTAGCAAGGCTGTGGGCGAATCGGTTCAGAAACCATTAATGTATTATAGAAACAATCTAGTGTCACTTGTCAATTTACTTGAACTAATGCCTCAGCATGACATTAAGGGGATAGTTTTTTCATCATCATGCACAGTTTATGGTGAACCTGACCAAAATCCTATTGACGAAAATGCACCAATAAAGCCTGCAACTTCACCTTACGGCAACACAAAACAAATAAATGAAGAAATCATAGAAGACTTTGTTCATTCAGGAGCACCAATAAAAAGTGTAATTCTCCGTTATTTCAATCCAATTGGAGCTCATCCATCTGGTGAAATAGGTGAGCTTCCATTAGGTGTACCTCAAAATTTGGTTCCCTTTATCACACAAACAGGAATGGGTATCCGTGAGCAACTAAGCGTATTTGGAGATGACTACAACACACCTGATGGATCTTGCATACGAGACTTCATCAATGTTGTTGATTTATCAAAAGCACACGTTATTGCAATTGAAAGAATGTTGGAAAATAAATCTGACGACAAGGTAGAGATTTTCAATTTGGGAACAGGCATAGGCTTGTCAGTTCTAGAATTAATCAACGTTTTCGAAAATGTGGCGGGCAAACCACTCAACTACAAAATTGCAGATCGTCGCGAAGGAGATATTGAGCAAATTTGGGCTCAAGCTGACAAAGCAAACAATGTTTTGGGATGGAAAGCAACTGAAACAATTGAAGACACAATGGCATCGGCTTGGAAATGGCAACAAAAACTTCGCGAAAAAAACATTATATAATTAGAAATAGATAAAAAGATATGGCAAAGGAATTGAAAGAACTAACACCACGTAGCAAAGATTATTCGCAGTGGTATCAAGATTTAGTTATTAAGGCTGAGTTAGCAGAAAACTCTGCAGTTAGAGGGAGCATGGTTATAAGACCATATGGATATGCCATTTGGGAAAAAATACAACGTCAACTAGATGACATGTTTAAAGAAACTGGACACGAAAATGCCTATTTCCCTTTATTCATACCAAAGTCTTTCTTGAGTCGTGAGGCTGATCATGTGGAAGGCTTTGCTAAGGAATGCGCTGTGGTGACTCATTATAGACTTAAAAACTCTCCTGATGGAAGTGGCGTGATTGTGGATCCAGAAGCCAAACTTGAAGAAGAATTGATAGTTCGACCAACATCCGAAACCATTATTTGGAATACATATAGAAACTGGATTCAATCTTATCGCGATTTGCCAATACTTATCAACCAATGGGCAAATGTGGTTAGATGGGAAATGCGTACTCGTCTTTTCCTTCGCACAGCTGAGTTTTTGTGGCAAGAAGGTCACACAGCACATGCTACCAAAGAGGAGGCTATTGAAGAGACTGTGAAAATGATTAATGTTTACTCCGAATTTGCCGAAAAATATATGGCTATGCCAGTAGTTGTGGGTCACAAATCAGAGTCCGAAAGATTTGCGGGTGCTGTTGACACATACACCATTGAGGCAATGATGCAAGATGGAAAAGCTTTGCAATCGGGAACATCTCACTTCTTAGGACAAAATTTTGCAAAAGCATTCGACGTTATGTTCTCAGACAAAAATGGAGGGCGAGACTATGTTTGGGCTACATCATGGGGAGTTTCCACAAGATTGATGGGAGCTTTGGTAATGACTCACAGTGATGACAATGGGCTTGTTTTACCTCCAAAGTTAGCTCCATATCAGGTTGTCATTGTTCCTATATATAGAAACGAAGAGCAGCTAAATCAAATAAATGATAAGGTTGACGGAATAATGAAGAGACTTAGAGCCTTAGGTGTGAGCGTAAGGTATGATAACTCGGACAATAAAAAACCAGGTTGGAAGTTTGCCGAGTATGAGCTAAAAGGGGTACCAGTGAGACTAGCAATGGGTGGTCGTGACTTGGAAAACAATACTATTGAGGTTGCTAGAAGAGACACACTTACAAAAGAGACCCTATCATGTGATGGTATTGAAGAGTATATCAAAAAGCTTCTTGATGAAATCCAAGAAAACATTTATCAAAAAGCTCTTAACTTCAGAAATGAAAATATGCGTGAAGTGAACAGCTACGATGAGTTTAAAGAAGAAATCAAGAAAGGTGGATTCTTACTGTGTCATTGGGATGGGACTCCAGAAACAGAGGAACTGATAAAAGATGAAACAAAGGCAACTATACGATGCATTCCGATTGAGGGAGACAAAACCCCAGGCAAATGCATGGTGACAGGAAAACCTTCACAACAGAGAGTTATTTTTGCTTTATCATATTAATAAATTAATACAATGGCATTAGTCGTCAGGTTTGATGGCTAATGCTTTTTTTATTATGTCAAAAATAAGTAGTTGGTTATCAGCCTTCAGGTTTCGCACCCTATTCTTGGCAGTAGCAGGCGTAACACTTGGTTCGGGACTTGCCCTGCATTCAGGCTCATTCTATTCAATCACTCTAGTTTTAGCGTTGCTTCTTGCATTATCTATCCAGATATTATCAAACTTATCAAATGATTTGGGCGACTACATAAAGGGAACAGACATAACAGGAAACAGAGAAGGACCAAAGAGAGCGGTGCAAAGTGGAACCATTTCACCTAAAGAAATGAAGATTGGAATCATAATCAATACCATAATTGTTATAGCATTAGGACTCTCACTAATCTTCTATTCCATTGATATTCAAAACTCCACTTCAATATATATACTTTTAGCAATTGGGCTCACAAGCATTTTAGCAGCCTTGTTCTACACCCTAGGTAGATATGCATATGGATACGTGGGTTGGGGAGACTTCTTTGCGTTTTTCTTTTTTGGCCCCATAGCTGTTGTAGGAACATATTTTCTACATACAAACAGTCTTGACTTACGTCCTTTTCTGCCTGCTATTGGTCTTGGTATTATAAGCACAATGATTCTCAATGTAAACAACATGAGAGACATAAAAAATGACAAAGCATCTGGCAAAACAACAGTCGCATCAAACATGGGATTGCGAAATGCAAAAATATATCACACCATACTCACCATTATGGTATTTGCATCATTCTCAGCTTATAGTGTCATTTACGCTCCCCATCCATGGTACAGACTGATATATATTATTGTGTATGCACTTCAGCTAAAAACACTCACGCAAATATGGAAAAAGGAAGATAGAGAATTAGATCCCTTTTTGAAGGATACATCCATTGCAGGTTTTTTACTCTCTGTCATATTCAGTATTTGCATCAATATTTAAAAAAGAAGACTGAAGAATGATACGAAGACTCCTAGTTGTAATAGGCAAATTAATAAGAAGGGTTATAGATTTTTTTTATCCCCCCTTTAGCAAGTTTTTTAGTAAGCAATTTTTCAGATACGGGGTTACGGGTGCCTCTAATCTTTTGTTTGACTGGGTATTATATTTTATTACTTACAATTTTATTCTTCAGAAACAAATTGTGGACGTGCCGTTTATTGGTATAAGCATTAGCCCTCATATTGCAGCATTGTTAATCACTTTTCCGATAACACTTTTGACAGGTTTTTTACTACAAAAGTACGTTACATTTTCAGCCTCACAGCTGAAAGGATACTATCAACTAATTAGATATATGTCAGTTGTAGGGATAAATCTATTAATTAACTACTTTGGCATCAAGCTTCTAGTAGAGGTATTTTATTTCTACCCCACTATTTCGAAAATGATTGTAACAGTTATATGTACTATTTTTAGCTATTTCTCTCAAAAACACTTTACATTTAAAACCAAAGACAACTAATCTACAATCCATATATCATTGGAATACTCCACATCGTATAAGAAAAGCCCTTTTCCTGGAGCAGACTCGCCTGCAAACTTCCTGTTCTTTTGAGCAAATATATCTATAAGACCCTCTTCATCAAGATTGTGCCTTCCTATCTCCAGCATTGTACCAACTATAGCCCTAACCATATTTCGAAGAAACCTATTTGCCTTAATAGTAAAAATCAATTCACTCCCATTCTGCTCCCAATAAGCTTCATGAATATGACAAATATTAGTCTTAACATCAGTATGTAGCTTACTAAAGCTAGTAAAATCTTTCTGTCCCATAAAAATATGACACATAGAGTTCATCTTATCAACATCTGGTAAGAAAAACAATCGATGTTTAAAATCGTGAAGAAATGGATCTTTCGAGGTAGATATATAATATTTATATGTCCGCGATAAGGCAGAAAATCTTGCATGTGCATCATCAACTACTCGTTTTATCGAATGAATAGAGATATCTTTTGGCAAAAAATTATTCAACCGTCGTGTAAGTTCACCACAATCATCAATTTTAGCTTCAATATCAAAGTGGGCATACATCTTTTGGGCATGAACTCCAGCATCAGTCCTTCCAGCGCCTACCACATCAATAGTTTGTCTTGTAATGGTTGACAAAGCATTTTGAAGAACCTCTTGGACAGACAATCCATTGGGCTGAATTTGCCAACCCACATAATTTTTCCCGCTATATGATACAGTTAAAAAATAACGATACATAAGTATATTCCAAATTTAAAAAGACTTGCAGTTAAAACACTACAAGTCTATGTCAAAAATAATAGTTTATCTTTATCTTACAGTTATATGAAAACAGGCTTGTTGCCTCTCATGCTTCACATAGCAACGTCCTTCATTTCTCATATCAAACAACACTTGAGCCAAAACAAGCTTTAGCCTTTCGGGCATAACTTGATTAGTTGAATCTAGTACTACTTGGTCGTATCTTTTCCAAGAAATATCAAATGTGGTTCCGTATCTATGAGTAGAATTGTGACTAGCATTAATATTCCGTTTGGTCAGCCTAGAAACGTCATCATCAGAACGCAAAACACTGGTTAAATATAACTTATACAAAGGAAGATCTTTGCTATATAGAGAATCTCGGAAATTTTGAGCAATATCAATAAAAAGCTGAGTAGCAGAAGGCACAAGAAATGGCACTGAGTGAGTTAAATCATAAGTTCTATAAAGATCTAATTCATCTGGAAGTCTTACAAGCTTCTTCCTAAGCTTCACAGTATCATCTCGACTAGCCAGTGGATCTACGCCGTTCTTTTGAGCTGCAGCCATGTGCAAATCTTGAAGGTCGTTAAAATCTTTATTATAATTTCCCGTAAAGCGTTGTTTTCTTTCTGGTATGGCACTCTCAATTATCGATCCTACATCGTCACTATTTGCTTTTCCACTTCCACAACCATAAAGCTGCAACCCAATAATTAATATTAATACCCCAATAACATCTCTCATATCCCAAGATCTATTTGTTCATTTCTCTCAATCTTATTTTTGTAAGTGCCTGTTTAGTGTTCAAAGGAAAGTCTCCATCCATAATCCATGCATAATATCCTGGCTCATTCATAAGGACTTGAGATACTGGCTTACCTTTATGCTTTCCAAAATTGAATAGTTCAACACCATTCTCATCATATATCATTCTCCCTGCATAATCTACATTATCATTGAAACTTGAATATTCTTTAGATAAAACATCTATATCATTCACTAAATCAGGATATTTATCTAGCTGAGATTTCAACACTTCATATGTTGCCCTTGTATCTGCCTCTGCCGAGTGCGCATCCTCAAGCTCTTTTTCACAATAAAATCTATATGCAGCCTCCAAAGTTCTAGGTTCTTTACGATGGAATATGATTTGGACATCAATAAACTTCCTCTTACTCATATCAAAATCAATCCCAGCTCTAAGGAACTCTTCCGACAATAGAGGTACATCAAATCTGCTAGAATTAAAACCAGCCAAGTCGCTGCCTTCTAGAATTTCAACTAATGATTTTGCTATTTGTTTAAAGGTGGGACAATCCTTAACATCCTCATCAGTAATACCATGTATTGCCGTTGATTGTGGTGGAATTGGCATCTCGGGATTAATCCTACGTGTTTTCACCTCTTCCTTTCCATTTGGATGTACCTTCAATATCGAGATTTCTACTATTCTATCTTTGGATATATTTATACCCGTGGTCTCTAAATCAAAAAAGACCAACGGGTTTTTTAAATTTAATTGCATTATTATTTTTATTGTTTGCTAATTATTATATTAGTCGTTTAACATCATTGGCATAAGCAAGGACAGCATATCCTCATCCTCCTCATTTTCAACTGGAAAAACAATTCCTGCACGAGATGGGTCAGACAGTTCTAACGTAACGTCCGAAGAAGGAATATTATTAAGTATGTCAATTAAAAAAACAGCCTTAAAACCAATATTCATCACAGTTCCATTATACTGACACGGAATAACCTCCTCTGCTGATGTAAGGAAGTCAATATCCTGAGCAGAAACAACAATTTTGTCCTCAGACATTTGTAGTTTTACCAAGCTACTTGCAGGATTTGAGAAAACACTTACACGTTTAAGCGCATTCAAGAATGATAATCTGTCGAGAGTAACATTATTAGGATTATTTTGAGGAATAACCGAGTTGTAATTTGGGAAACGACCCTCTACAAATCTACAAATCAAAATATTATTTGACATTTTAATATAGGCATTGTTTTCATCAAACTTCACCTCTACATCACCACTCTCTTTTGGAAGAAGAGTTCTTAAAAGCATTGCAGCTTTTTTTGGCAGAATAAATGAGGCTCTTCCATCCCCCTTAACAGCGGTATTTATAATACGCACCAGCTTATGACCATCAGAAGCAACAAAAGTTATATTCTCATCTGTTATATCAAAATAAATACCATTCATCACAGGACGCAATTCATCTTCTGCAGTAGCATAAATAGTTCTATTGATACCATTGAACAGTACTTCCGACGGCATGATTAGACTTATAGCAGACTCTTTCAACTCCTTTGGCTTAGGAAACTCATCGCTTTTCTGTCCCACAAAATTATATTTACCATTGTGATAGTAAATATAAACTTCCAATGTCTCAAGATTTACATCTATAGTCAAAGGTTGGTCAGGAAGCTCTCGCAAAGGCTCTAATAAGTTTTTAGCATTGATAGCTAAACTACCAGATTCACTAAGTTCACTAACATTCAACTTAGTTTCAAGTCTTGTTTCGGAATCAGCTGCTGTGATTGTCAATACATCATCTTCCAAATCCAAAAGGAAACAATCTAATATTGGAATATTATTCTTAGGATTTATTACTCTACTAATTGCTTGCAAATGACTTAATATCGCTGAGCTAGATACTATAAATTTCATAGGGCATTATTTTTTATCTTTTAGTTCGTTTATTTAATTAGCAAATATACAAAAAATCTACTTGTTAGTGATTAGCAATTAGACTTTTTGATTAAAAAGGCATCATTATTAGTCTACTCCTTGCTTCGAGGATGATGTTCTATGATTTCTTCTCTAAGATATTTTGTATCTAAGTGAGTATAAATCTCGGTTGTAGATATTTTTTCATGTCCCATCATCTCTTGAATAACCCTTATATTTGCCCCCCTTTCAAGAAGATGGGTTGCAAATGAGTGACGAAGGACATGAGGACTTACCTCCTTCTCTATACCCGCTTCTTCACTATACTTGCGAACATAATGAAATACCGTTATTCGTGAGATAGCAGTTCCTCTTACACTTAAGAACAAAACATCCTCACTCCCTCTCTTGATGTTTATCTTTGCTCGATATGGTAGATAGTTTTTTATTTTCTGAATCGCAACCTCTGAAATTGGTACAAGTCGTTGCTTATCCCCCTTTCCCCTTACACGAATGAATCCTTGATCAAAAAAGAGGTCTGAGAATCTCATGTTTGTTAATTCTGACACCCTCAACCCACAACTATATAGAGTCTCAATTATTGCATAATTTCTAGTGCCCTCGGCTGTTGAAACATCAATACAAGATAATATATCGTCAATTTCGTCTATTGACAAAGTCATAGGCAGTTTCTTTCCAATCTGTGGGGAGTCAATTAATACAGTAGGATTTATGTCAATATATCCGTCAAGCTCAAGAAACCCAAAAAACGACTTTATCCCAGATAATATTCGTGCGATAGAGCGTGAAGCAATCTTTTTGTCATATAATTCTGACAACAACTGCTCTATGTGCTCTGTCCCTATTTCTTTTATTGTAAGATTATTAAACTCAGCATATTCCAATAACTTTTCCAAATCATGCATATAAGCATCAATTGTATTTGAGGATAGTCCCCTCTCCATCAGTAAGTATCGTTTATATTTATCAACAGAAGAGCTTGTTTCCATAAATCAATTACCTCTTAAGTCATCAATCATATCTTGTGCCTGCTTAATATAAACATCAATTATATCTATTGTCTGCTTCATTTCTTTTTTAGAAACTTTGCCACCTTTTTCTAGATTCAACAAACAATTAGACACTTCTTTATCTCCTATTATCTTAAATAACGGCAACATTTTATGAGCAAGACTAGATGAATTATTAGTTTGAGACACCTCAACCTTACCATCTAAAAAGTTGTTCAATGAGGTACATTCAGACACAAAAGCCTCCAAAATAGCCAAAGAGCTATCTTGATCCTCCCTCACATATGAAATTAATGATTCAATACCTTTACTGTCAGTCTCCTCTTCGTTGTATGACAAAATAGTTTTATCACTTATGCTTGAAGCTATTACATCAAAAAGTTCTTTTGATGTAAAAGGCTTATTCAAATAAGCAGTAAATCCAGAATTGATATACTCTTGTAAATCTATTTCAGAAGTTGCAGTCAAAGCAATAATTGGAGTTACTTTGTCTTTCAGTATCTTTGAGTCTCTTATTTGTTTAATCAATGCAAAACCATTTATGTTTGGCATCTGTATATCAAGAAAAATCAAATCAAAGCTTTGTTTCTTCAGCACATTCAATACATTGACTGGATTGGTTTCAGAATACACGCTAACACCCTGTGTTTTGAGCATCTCCGAAACCATTGTCTGCTGAATAGCATCATCGTCAACTACTAATACTGAGAGCCCTGAAATCTCATAATCACTTGTCAAATCAACTCTCTTATCAGTAGAGCTGAAACTTTCTTTTGATTTATCAAGAGGCAAGTCCACGATAAATTCTGTTCCCTTCCCCGCCTCAGATTCAAAACTAATTTCCCCATTAAGTTGCTCTACCAAGCCCTTAGTTATAGCCAGTCCCAAGCCACTTCCTTCTACAAAGTGATCAATATTATTTACCTTTATTTGTTCAAACTCCTCATAAACTAGGTGTCTATCCTCTTCGGAGATACCAACTCCAGTATCTTTTACTATCAAACTTAGAGTACTATCTTCCTCACTGTACTCTACCCTTACATCCACATACCCATCTAATGTGTACTTGATAGCATTAGAAATAATATTAGAATAAATCTCTCTAATCATAAATGGATCACCATATGCTAGCAAACTACTATCCACGTCATTAGTCACATTAAAAGACAAATTCTTTTTAGCTGCTAAAGGCGCAAAACTGTCAATAGTAGTACTAACAAAATCCTTTACATTGAAATTCATTTCATTTGGAATCCAAGTATTAGACTCAATCTTTTGATAATCGAGAAGATTTGTGACAAGATGCAAAACATGTTCGCCCGACAGCTTCATATTATTCAGATATGTGTCATGAGACTCCTCATTCGACTTAGACTCCATCAATTCAATGTAGCCCAAAATAGAACTCATAGGAGCCTTTATATCATGAAAAATAGACAGCATAAGCTTCTCACGTGATTTAAGTAGCTTCTTTATTTGCCTATTTGATTTCTCGAGCCTCCTCTTATATCTTTGACTTTTATTTATATCTATAACAAACAACAGACCAAAAACAACTGCAATAAGTATAGCAATTATTGAGACTGTATAAACCGTATTATATGATTTAGATAATGTAGTCTCTTTTGCTTCAACCAAACTCAAAGATTTCTCCAACTCCTCTTGTTCGATATGCTTCAAGAGCTCATCTACCCTCGCGGTCAATATTTGATTAGTATAATTCATTTGTGTTTGTCGGTTCACCAAAGCTATCTGAAACTTCTTTTGACTCTCTAAATTCAAACGTTCAGAATATCTGACCATATTTACAATAGTATCAATTATCAACGAAAAGTCTCTTTGCACAACCCTAGTTGGGTGATTTTCAAGGATAACTGTTGAATCCTCTCTCCCCGAAATAGCATCACCCAAACGCTTAAACAAACCCTTCTTTTCTCTTCTAATTACGGTTGTATCTGTATTTGCCTCTTCAATAATCTCGTCAATAATTTTTTCTTCAATATACATTGAAATATCTGAGTTTAGCCTCTTTGGTACAAAAGTATTAACAGACTCTCTAATTATTGGTGGCACTTTTCGTAACGAATCCATTAAACTCAAAACAGCCATCAGGTTTTCCTCTTTCATATCGAGCAAAACTTCGATTGAATCTAGCTGAGCAACTCGGATTGCATCTTCTGTTAACTGCTTTAGGGAATCTATTTTTAGTCCCACTTGTGGTTTAATCTCCAAAAATGTATCAATATAATCAGTCGCACTATCATAAGTCATAAGGTCAGTAGTACCCTCTGCCTCATACAGTTGGTTTATTATATTGCTAACTATAATAAGCTCTTGCCTATCTTCATTTCTAACTCTATCATGTGAAAAGTCAACCAAGTTTTTATAAATTGCCCATAAACCAACTAACATAATAAGCACCAAGAGCACATAACCACTAAGCACTAAATATTTACCAATAGATTTTGACTCCCCGTGTCTCATATTTTCTTGTTTTGATTTTGCAAATTATATACCGTACAATCTTATTTTATTGTAAAGCGTTTTTCTATCAATATTTAGCATAGTAGCTGCCAGTGTTTTATTCCCTTTTGCCACATCTAAAGCTTCACTAATTTTCCTTTTTTCAAAATTCTCTTTCTTGAAACTATCAATACCCGCTACTTTATCATAAGTATATCTACTATCATTCGGAGATCTTGATTTATCTACAATAAGTGGTATGGCTTCTTCAGAAATAATACTACCTTCGGTCATTAATACAATTTTGAAAATAATATTTTTCAATTCCTGTATATTCCCTTCCCATTTTTGCTTATATAGAAACTCATATACCTTTGGTGAAATACTAGTTATGTTTTTATTCAACTCCCTATTAGCCATTTTAACAAAAGCATCCGAGAACGAAACAATAGCCTCCTTATTTCCACCAATACTTGGCAACTCTATATACGAGTTCAATATATTATTAGCAAGTTTGGGCATAAGTTGCTCTTTAATATCATCTTTGGTTTGGGTAGTAGATATAATTATTTGCGTATAATCATCATCTTTATTTTGCTTCGTAAGCAAGTCAAGCAAAATATTTTGAAAATGTATGCTTGGCTTTTTCAAACCCTTTATATACAACAATCCACCTTTGGCTTTCTCAAAATGTATCCTCAATTGAACATCATCCGTCAACTTTTCGGTAACAAAGTTTGGTTCCTCCAAATCTATTTCAATAAATGAACCATATATTTGAGTTCCCTTGATGTAAATAAATTTTGCAGCAGTACTTTTTCCTGTACCATTATTACCTATAATCAAAAGATGCAATCTTTTACTAATAGCCTCTATCATTTTATCATGATTAGCCTGGATATCAAGTCCTTTAGGTCTAAAGAAGTTTTGATGTAAGTCATCTGATCTTTTAGCAATCTCACTTCTCTTAAATGCTTCCTCTATTTTTTGAAACAGAGCATCGGCATCTATAGGCTTTGCAATATAATCGAAAGCACCCATCTTTATTGACTCAACTGCCGACTCAATATCAGCAAAACTTGTCATCATTATAACCTGAACACTACTATCATATTTTTTAATCCACGACAAAAGTGAAAAACCATCTGCATCTGGCATTCTTATATCAGATAAGACCAAATCGAATGCTTCAATTTTAATCTTATCAATGGCATCAGCCACATTAGATGCAGCTTCAACATTATAACCATGCTTCACAAGCCACGACTTAAGCATTAAGCAAATGGTCAAATTATCGTCTACAACTAATATATTTTTCATATGATAAAAACTATTTATTTTCAAAAGTATCAAATAAAACTCACTTTAATCATTCACTTGTGCATTAATGATTAACGCGAGTTTCGTATCTCTAATTTAATTCGTATCATCCTCTTTATACCCCTCTTTCTTCAATTCCTTAGGTATAAAAATAGATGTGTATAATAAAAAGATTGTACCCGCAAGCATCGATAATGCCCACAGATTGTCTTGTGTAAACATAAGATAAGCCGCTGCAAGCATAAACAGGCATGACACAATCTGCATATTAAACAGACGTTTGCCTCTCAAGCTATTGCCTGGATAAGGAGTTGAAAGAGTAATACCCGTGAATATCACCACTGACACAATCATAATCCATGAAGCAATAATCGGACTGCTTATATATAAAGCCGCAGAAGCTAAAATCAAAACAGCTGAAATTTTGTATAATAATTGTTTATAATAGCGCATTTGATTATTAATTTGGCATTATACGAGGCACAATATCGACTTATTTCGATATTATTATTTTACAAACATCTAAAACACAAGTGATAAGATATTACTTAATAATAAAAACATCTTCATCTTTTCTTTTCATAAAGTAGTTCTCTCTTGCAAACTTTTCCAAATTGTCTAGACTTGACTGTAGCTCCTCTAGCTTAACTCTATCCATCTCTGTTTGATTGCGATAATACTCTATTTGCGTCTTCAGATCCTTTATTTCCCTCTCATATTTCATTCTTTTCAACAAGCTACTATCACTAAAAAAAAACAACATTGCCACAAGAACAACCAGAACTATAATCTGATAAACAGATAGCCCCAGAATCCTTCTACTTAGTTTTTTCAGTACACTTTTAAGATGCATATCTTGTTGATTTTAATCTACAAAATTAATCTATTTTTCATTGTTAATCAAGTTGCTCGCTGTTTATTACTAAATTAAATTATCATGATATGGTTAATCACAAATATTAAACTATCTTTATGGTCTACAAACTTTTAATTTAATGTAAGTAATGAAAAGAACATTCTTAATTATTTGGATTCTGTTGTTAACAATATCCATGGTTTACCCTTGTACAAACTTTTTAGTTGGCAAAAAAGCATCTAAAGATGGCTCCACGATCATCTCCTATTCTGCCGATTCATACAACCTTTATGGCGAACTTTATCATTGGCCAGCTGCCAAATATGAGGCTGGAACAATGCTTAAGGTTTATGAATGGGATTCAGGAAAGTATCTCGGTGAGATACCCCAAGCTTTGCAAACCTACAACGTTGTTGGAAACATGAATGAGCACCAGCTTGCAATTGGAGAAACAACTTTTGGAGGACGACCAGAATTGCAAGATAAAAAAGGAATCATGGATTATGGAAGTCTTATCTATATCACTCTTCAAAGAGCAAAAAATGCAAGAGAGGCAATAAAGATAATGACAGATTTGGTTACCGAGCATGGATTTTACAGCTCGGGCGAATCCTTCTCTATTGCTGATCCCAATGAGGTTTGGGTTATGGAGATGATTGGAAAAGGTGAAGGCAACAAAGGTGCAGTTTGGGTTGCCGTTAGAATTCCCGATGATTGTGTTTCTGCACATGCTAATCAAGCTCGAATCCAACAGTTCTCTTTAAATGATCCTTATAATTGCATATACTCTTCAGATGTAATCTCTTTTGCTAAAGAGAGAGGATACTATTCAGGCAAAGACGAAGATTTTAGTTTTGCACAAGCATATGCACCACTTGACTTTGGCGCTCTTCGATTTTGCGAGGCAAGAGTATGGTCTTTCTTCAATAGAGTGAATAGCAACATGGGCGAATATGTAACATATGCACAAGGCAAAACCACAGATCCAATGCCCTTATATATAAAGCCAGACGAGAAACTAAGTGCTAGAGACATACAAAACCTAATGAGAGATCACTACGAAGATACAGAATTAGATTGGAGATATGACCTTGGTGCTGGACCTTTTAACTCACCATATAGATGGTCGCCACTTACTTATGAAGTTGACTCAGTAGCCTATTGCAACGAAAGACCCATTGCAACTCAACAAACAGGCTTTTCTTTTGTAGCACAAATGCGTTCGTGGCTCCCCAACCCAGTTGGTGGAATCCTGTGGTTTGGTATAGACGATGCCGCTCAAACAGTTTATTTCCCATTCTATTGTGGCCACACTCAGGTTCCTCATGAAATGGAGGTGGGAAATGGCGATCTACTGACTTACTCTGAAACATCCGCATTCTGGACTCACAACCTAGTGTCCAATCTAGTTTATATGAGATATAGTGACAAAATAAAAGACCTTCAAAAGGTTCAAAACAAGCTGGAGGATAGCTTCGAACAAGCTCAAACCGAAATTGAATCAAAAGCTCAGGAGCTATACAACAATTCTCACACTGAAGCTGTTAAGTATCTAACAGACTACACCAATTCGCTTGTAAAAGATGGCATGGAAGAGTGGAAAAAACTAGGACAATATCTACTAGTAAAATACATTGATGGCGTTGTTAAACCTGAAGAGAATGGCAAGTTTAAAAGAAATGAGCATGGTCAACCAGCGTCACCAATTAGAACAGGATACTCAAATGAGTTTTACAAAAAAGTAATAGAACAAACTGGTGACAGATACAAAGTATTGCCTGTTGAATAATCTATTATAGAATAATATTGTGTATTTTTGAGCCCTTTTTACAATTAACAAATCACAAAAAACAACATATCTCAAACATAATGAGGCCAGTAATTGTTGTTTTAGGGCTTAAATAGAAAGATAAAACAAATAAATAAAACATACAATTTAATGGATAACGAAACATTATTAAGTCAAGTGACCCACAAAGCCCAACTTTGGCTAGATGGGAGCTACGATAGCGAAACTAAAAATGAAGTTAGACAAATGCTTGATAACGAAGACAAGAGTCAACTTATCGATGCATTCTACAAAGACTTAGAGTTTGGCACAGGTGGTCTTCGTGGCATTATGGGTGCTGGCAGCAACAGAATGAACATCTATACTGTTGGCGCTGCCACACAAGGATTGGCTAACTATTTGCTAAAAGAGTTTGAAGAACTGAAACAAATAAAGGTTGTCATTGGACACGACTGCAGAAACAATAGCAGAAAATTTGCTGAAATTGCAGCAGATATCTTCAGTGCTAACGGAATAAAAGTATATCTATTTGAAGAGTTGCGCCCAACTCCTCAAGTGTCATACGCAATTCGCAAACTTGGATGTCAGAGTGGTATAATGATAACCGCCTCACACAACCCTAAAGAATATAATGGCTTTAAAGCATATTGGGAGGATGGAGCTCAAGTTCTTGGACCACACGACAAAAATATTATTGGCGAGGTCAATAGAGTTGCTTCAGTTGAAGACATCAAATTTGAGGGCAATAAAGATCTGATTGAGATAATTGGTGAAGACATGGACAAAGCCTTTATCAACAGAGTAAAGAGTTTTGTGTTGTCGCCCGAGGCTATTGAAAATCAAAAAGATTTGAAGATTGTTTACACTCCAATTCATGGCACAGGCATCAAACTTATCCCTGACACACTCAGAGCAATAGGATTCACTAATATCATTGACGTTCCAGAACAAAATGTGATTAGTGGTGATTTCCCCACCGTTATTTCTCCAAACCCCGAGGAGCCAGCAGCACTAGACTTGGCTATCAAGAAAGCAATCGAAACAGATGCCGACATTGTGCTAGCAACCGATCCCGATGCCGACAGAATTGGAGCAGCCATCAAAGATAATGATGGTAACTTCTTCTTGCTCAACGGCAACCAAATCATGCTTGTTCTGACATATTATCTTGTCACACAACGTAAGCAAAAAGGATTGCTAACAGGAAAGGAATTTATCGTTAAAACAATTGTTACTACCGAGCTAATTAAAGAAATAGCTAAGAAAAACAGTGTTGAGATGTATGATTGCTACACTGGCTTTAAATGGATAGCACAAATTATACGCGACAACGAAGGCAAGAAAAAATATATTGGTGGAGGCGAAGAAAGCTTTGGCTTCTTGGCAGATGATTTTGTTCGCGACAAAGATTCTGTTTCAGCTTGCACTCTATTTGCAGAAATTGCAGCGTGGGCTAAAGACAATGGCAAAACTGTTTTTCAAGTTGTTCAAGATATATACATGGAGTATGGCTACTCAAAGGAAGTAAATATATCTCTTGTTCGTACAGGAAAAGAGGGAGCCGACGAAATTGAGGCAATGATGAAGAACTTCAGAGAAAACCCTGTGAAAGAACTAGCGGGCTCACCAGTAATCATTTGCAAAGATTATGCAAGATTAGAGAGCTACGATTATAAAAATGATGAGATAATGACATTAGAAATGCCAACAACATCTAATGTTCTTCAATATTTCACTGAGGATGGAACAAAGGTTTCAATTCGTCCTTCTGGAACTGAACCTAAGATTAAATTTTATCTCGAAGTGAGAGGTCCAAAAGTATCATCTTTAGAAGAGATTGAAAAGGCAGAAGCAGAAGCAGATATAAAAATTAATGCTCTAAAAGAACACTTTGGTTTATAAAAAGCAAGTTACTTAGAAATATTTTAAAGCGCTGGATGATTCGATTCATTCAGCGTTTTTTTATTTACTTGTCTGTGTTTAATCTATTTTTCTGTTTTTTCTTTGCACCCTTATATATATAAGTCTATTTTTGTCAGCTAAAAAACAATCTTAATGAACAACAAATCAATTTCTAGCTCGGCCTATGCAGATTCCAAACCACATTTTGAGGTACTCAACGGACTTAGGGGAGTAGCAGCATTGATGGTGATATGGTATCACGTGTTTGAGGCTTTTGCCACAAGCCCAATAGATCAACGGTTTAATCATGGATATTTGGCAGTTGACTTCTTCTTTGTCCTCTCGGGTTTCGTAATCAGTTATGCCTACGACGATAGGTGGAATAGAATGTCCATAAAAGACTTCTTTAAACGAAGGCTCATTCGCCTACACCCCTTAGTGGTAATTGGAGCTCTGTTTGGGCTTGTCACATTTATCATTCAAGGAGGAGTGCAATGGGATGGCACCAAGGTTGCCACATCATGGGTAATGATATCTTTGTTGATGACAATGTTTATGATTCCTGCAATGCCCAATAGTGGACCCGAAGTGCGAGGAAATGGCGAGATATTTCCATTGAACGGACCCAGTTGGTCTCTATTTTTTGAATATATAGCCAATATACTTTACGCCCTATTTATTCGCAGATTGTCCACCAAAGCACTCACCGGATTGGTGATAGCAACGGGAGGTGGATTAGCCTACTATTCAATAGCAGGACTTTCGGGCTATGGCAATCTGGGAGTCGGCTGGTCGTTGCTCGACAATAATTTGTTGGGTGGTTCGCTTCGCGTAATGTTCTCTTTCTCGGCGGGTATGCTTTTGTCGCGAACCATCAAACCTGCTCAAATCAAAGGAGCATTTTGGAAAGCCTCAGCCGCTATAATCATTTTGTTGTCCATCCCATATGTGGGAAATGAACACACAACCTGGATGAACGGCATTTATGATTCAATTGTGGTCATTCTTATCTTCCCATTCTTGGTTTTCGTTGGTGCTTCCGACAAAGCAAGCAAAGAAGGCGGTGGTAATCTAAAAAAAGTTTATCGATTTTTGGGTGATATCTCCTACCCTCTCTACATCGTACACTATCCATTCATGTATCTTTTTTATGCATGGGCATGGAGCCACGATCCAGCACTCACGTTTTCACAAACATGGCCTATTGCCCTTCTATTATTCTTCGGCAATATAATATTGGCATATCTGGTGTTGAAACTCTACGATATACCTGTGAGACGATGGTTGACAAATAAATTTATGCCTCGAAAGTAACTCTTAGAAACATATATATAAAAGCGTCGGACGATTCATTTCATCCGACGCTTTTCTATATTTATTATCTATTGCAATCTATATTATTTCACCACCTTCAGCTCATCAATAATATGAGGTGCATCCATAATTTTATCAATCGTGTAGAGCACATATCGAATATCAACACTAATGGTGCGTTGCATATCAGGATCAAATATTATGTCGCCACTCAAAGCCTCCCAGTTACCGTCAAAAGCTAGACCAATAAGTTCGGCATTGCCATTCATCACAGGGCTTCCCGAGTTTCCACCAGTAATATCATTGTCCGAAAGGAAATTTATGCGAAGTGTTCCATCCTTAGCTGCATATTGACCAAAATCTCTCGACTTGATTGCATCTCTAATATATTGTTGCAAATCAAATTCAGGGTCACCCTCTTTATATTTTTCCATAATACCCTTTTCGGTGGTGTAGTAATTATACCAAGCCCCATCATAAGGCACGTAGCCCTTCACCGAACCATAGCTCATTCGCTGAGTGAATGTGGCATCGGGATAGAACTCTTTTGTATTATCCATCTCCATCAAAGCAGCAATCAGATGACGCTCGCCATACATTATCTTTTCAAATGCCGAGAACATATTTCCAGATATCTCATACCCCATATCTTTTGTAGATATGGCTAGCTGCATAGCAGGGTCTTGTGTTAATGTTTCGGTGTTGGCAGTCTTCAATAGCTCAAGCAAGTCTTCAAGATTAGTGAATTTGCTGTTCGCAAACAACCAATCAGCATATGCGCCATAGTCTCCGCCAAACTCCTCATCTATAGTATCATAAATATCGGGATGATACTTTTCGGGAGCACGCTTTGCATAAAGCTCCATTAATGATGCCACAACATCACGATCTAGGCGAGGCTCATAGTTTTTGTAGGCTTCAAGAATTCTATCATTTATAAAGTCTGCTTTCTCTTCTTCTGTTCCACCAGGATTAAATTGCAAGATAGTATTCGCAAATCTAATCAACTCGATACCATTATTAAATGTCTCCATAAAATAGGTTACATACTTTGCATCTTCTGCCGAGCCCTCATAAGCCTCTTGCAAAGTGCTTAGCAAATCGCCATACTTTGCTTTATTGGCTTGCGAGCCATTAATCCATTCGTTCAATCGAGCTTCTAGTTTCTCTTTTTCGGCCAAAACACCCAATTTTGTGAGCGCCTCGTTCATCCCCATCGAGTTTTTCCAATAGTTTGAACTGCCTGCATATTTGTTAGCATATTTTAGGCGGATTGTGTCGTTTTGAGTCATCTCATTCCACCAAATATCCTGCTTCACACCTCTCACCTCGATGCGTGGTTTGTTTTGCGACTCCATCATTTGTTTAATTCCAAACGAAGATAAATAGCGCTGCGTGCTACCTGGATAGCCTATAGTCATTGCATAATCGCCATCACTAACACCAGCAATCGAAACTGGCACAACATATTTTGGCTGATATGGCACGTTGTCCTCTGCATATCTTGCAGGCTTGTTATCTTTGTTGGCATACACCCTAAACACCGAAAAGTCTCCCGTGTGACGGGGCCACATCCAGTTGTCGGTGTCGCCACCATACTTGCCCACCGACGATGGAGGAGTCACCACTAAACGAATATCACGAAACACATCATAAATCACTTTATAATATTTATTTCCCGAATAAAACGGAATAATTCGTGCCGAAGTAAATGGATCATCTTCATATTTATCAATCATCACATCCGAGATTGAGTCGATAGCATTTGAGCGTTGAATTTCGCTTAGCCCCTCGGGCACTTGCGACAAAATTTCGCTCGACACATCTTCCATACTTCTCAAAAACTGTATCGTGAGCCCATCAGCATACAGTTCCTGCTGGTGGCTGTCGGCTTTAAATCCATTTTTTAGATAGTCATGCTCCACAGCACTCAGTTTTTGGATAGCTCCATATCCACAATGGTGATTGGTGAAAATGAGACCCTGCTCGGAAACTGCCACTCCCGTGCATCCCCCACCAAATATCACCACCGCATCCTTAAGCGACGAGTTGCTCTCGTCATACAAACGATCGATTGGAAACGTAAAGCCCAATTCCTTCATTCGCTCCACGCTTTGGCGGTTCAGCTCTTTCAATAGCCACATGCCCTCATCGGCTTTAGCTATCGTGATTGCCATTAAGGCTAAGGCAATCGATAAAAATGTTTTTTTCATTAAAATGTGATTTTATTTGTGTAATAATTATCTTGAAGTCTATTTCTTAAAATACTTGCCTATAAAAGGCATTTCATGCAAAGGTAATTCTTTTTTCACAACCACAACGGCATACACTGCTACAATTACTGTGTTGATAGCCAATCGCAACCACACATTTTGAACATACGCATGCGACATTTGCATTGCACCAAACAGCACAGCTGCAACTAGCGTGAATAGCAATGCCGTTTTAAGATTGTAGGGTATGGGATAATGTTTTTGTCCAAGAAAATAGGAAACAACCATCATCACCAAATTGGCTGCAAAAGCTGCCCAGGCACAAGCCATATAGCTATGAGTGGGAATGAAAGCAATCTGTATCGACAATGTAATCACAAATCCCATTATCGATAGATAGGCGCCCCAATGCGTTTTGTCGGTTAGTTTATACCACAACGACAAGTTAAAATATAAACCAAAAAACAATTCGCCAATCATCACAATTGGAACCACCTTGAGCCCTTCGTGATAGTTTTGTGGAATCAAAAACTTGATGACATCAATATATCCCATTGTGAATAGAAATATCAAAAGCCCCAAAATGAGAAAATATTTTGATGCATCGGCATAAGATTTCACCGACTTGCCCGACGAGCCCTTATCTCGTGCAAAAATGAATGGCTCGAAAGCATAGCGAAAAGCTTGAGTGAACATCACCATAATGATAGCAATCTTGAAACTCTGACCATAAATTCCTAGTTGAGTCAATGCATCGCTCTTGTTGGGATAAAGAATAGGAAAAATGATTTTATCCATCGTTTGATTCAACACTCCAGCAATCCCCAATATCATAATGGGATACGAATATCGAAGAATTTGAGCCAGAAGCTTTTTGTCAAACCTATATTTGATGCGAAGCTCGGGGGTGAGAAACAAAAACTGCGAGGCAGATGCCATCAAGTTTGAATAAAGAATATAATCGACCCCATTTTTAATATCATACCATCCAAACAAAGATGGCAAAACGTGCTGAAGCTTGGGAGCTATCAAAAAGAAAAGGAGATTGAAAAAGATGGTGAGCACCACATTCAAAATCTTGATGAAAGCAAACTTGATGGGTCTTTGCCTAAATCGGAGATAGGCAAATGGGATAGAAGCAGAAACATCAATAGCCAAAATCAAAAAAATCACCACCAAATAGTGTGGCTTGATTGCCATTCCAAAGCCGCTTAGGGCACCAGCAATGGGATTGATAAATGATAAGGCAACAATCAGAAATAGAATGGTGGTTGTGAAAATCGAAATCAATGTGGTGGAATAAACCCTCATGGGATCTTGCTCCCTATTGGCAAACCTGAAGAAACCCGTCTCCATACCATATGTCAAAATAACCTGAAGAAGGGCAACATAGGCATAAAAATTGGTGATTGCACCCATTTCAGCCCTTGTCTCAAGTGCAAAAGCCCAAAACAGACCTAAGAACCAACTCAATAGCTTTGGCACGATGCTACTTACTCCATATATAGCAGTCTCTTTTGCCAAAAGCTTCATTTCACTCGCCATATCATTAATTTCATTTTTGTGATTTACAAAATTAATCAAATATACGAGGTAAAGATTTGATTTTGCTCAGAAAAACTTTTTCTCGGAAAAACACATGTTTGTTTTATCATAAAAGTTTCTGAGAGCAAAAACCACATATTTGTTTTGTCATAAAAGTTTCTGTGAACAAAAAAAACATTTAGTTTTCATCATAAAAATTTATGAATTGCAAAACAAATATTTTTTTGCAACTAAATAATGTTTTATGACGCTTTAAACATGTGGTTTTGGCTTAAATAAGTTTTATGACATAAACAAAGTGTTTTTTTGAACCACAGAGTTTTTTTTGCTTCCTACACTTTTTTGGTGCAAAAAAAGTAGCAGAAACAATATCCACAGATTTTTTCCGAGCTAATCGCAACTGTGATTGTGACACATTAGAAAAATCATATAATCAAAATGATATATTTAAAGCCCCAAAAACTGTTTTATACACTTTTAATTAGATAGATACGTCAATTGTCAAAAAAATCGGTTAATTTTGCAACTTTGAAAAAAATGACAATTTGGGGCAGAGTGATAAGTGCTTTTTTGATTTCTATCCCGTTACTTAAAAAATTATGACAATACAAGACGCTTTTAAAAAAATCGTATCACATTCTAAAGAGTACGGATTTGTTTTTCAATCGAGTGAAATATATGATGGCTTAGGTGCCGTTTACGACTACGGTCAGATGGGAGTGGAGCTAAAAAACAATATCAAAAAATATTGGTGGGATAGCATGACACTTCTTTATGAAAACATTGTGGGTATCGACTCGGCAATTTTTATGCACCCCACCGTGTGGAAGGCATCGGGACACGTAGATGCATTTAACGACCCATTGATTGACAACAAGGAGAGCAAAAAACGATATCGTGCCGATGTTCTTATTGAAGATCACATGGCAAAGATTGTTGACAGAATAGATAAAGAGGTTGAAAAAGCTAAGAAACGCTTTGGCGATAGCTTCGACGAGGCAATGTATCGCGAAACCAATCCACGAGTGATGGGATATCAAAAAGAGCGTGACGAGATTCATGCTCGCTTCTCTAAAGCACTCAACGACAGCAACTTTGAGGAACTGCGCCAAATCATTATTGATTGCGAAATAGCTTGCCCCGTAAGCGGAACAAAAAATTGGACTGAGGTGAGACAATTCAACCTTATGTTTGCAACCGAAATGGGATCGACATCTGATGGTGCTATGAAGGTTTATTTAAGACCTGAAAATGCTCAAGGTATCTTTGTGAACTTCCTTAATGTTCAGAAAACTGGACGAATGAGAGTTCCATTTGGTATTGCACAGATTGGAAAAGCCTTCAGAAACGAGATTGTGGCTCGCCAATTTATTTTTCGTATGCGCGAATTTGAACAAATGGAGATGCAATTTTTTGTAGCACCAGGCGAAGAGCTAGACTGGTTTGAATATTGGAAAGGCGAGAGATTGAAATGGCACCAAGCATTGGGCTTTGGCGAAGAGAACTACCAATTTCACGATCACGAAAAGATGGCTCACTATGCCAACGCAGCAACCGACATAGAGTTTCGCATGCCATTTGGATTTAAAGAAGTGGAAGGTATTCACTCGCGAACTGATTTCGACTTGGCACAACACGAAAAGTTTTCGGGCAAGAAGATGCAATACTTCGACCCAGAGAAAAACAAATCATATATCCCTTATGTGGTTGAAACATCAATTGGATTGGACAGAATGTTCCTATCAATTCTTTCGGGAGCATATGACGAGGAAAAACTTGATAATGGCGAAATGCGCGTAGTGTTGAGGCTGCCCGCTCAGCTAGCACCCGTTAAACTTGCAATTCTGCCATTGGTGAGAAAAGATGGACTTCCTGAAAAGGCTAGAGAAATTATGGACAATCTTAAGTATGAATTTGCTTGTCAATACGACGAAAAGGATAGCATCGGAAAGCGCTATCGCCGTCAGGATGCAATTGGAACTCCTTTCTGCATCACTATTGACCACCAAACACTTGAGGACAACATGGTGACCATTCGCCAACGCGACACAATGGAACAAGAGCGAGTATCAATTGATTCGCTAAAATCAGTGATTGGCGATCAGGTGGATATGAAGAGCTTATTGAAAAAACTAGTTTAAGAGAACAAACATAATCACAAATGAAAATGAAAAAACTACTGCTTCTTTCTTTTATCACATCGCTGTTTGTGCTTGCATCATGCGAGAAGACAGAAACACTTGATGACACAAGAAAGATTGACAACGAAACGCAGTTTGCCAAAATCACTGCCGATTCGAAATATAAGAAGATTGAGTCCAAATCTAAAGCAGGACATATAATGTATAGAGTTTTGGAAGAGGGCGACGAATCTAGTGCAACTCCTGTATTCAACGATATGGTGGAGGTTCTTTACACTGGATGGTATAAGCAACTTTGGACCAAAGAAGACGTGTTTGAAGGTGATGACGGCAGACCATTTAAGAACAAGGTTATATTTGACTCAACAGCAGATAGAAACGATATTCCTAGCACATTTGCAGTTAATGGAGTAGTGGATGGATTTTCGACAGCACTTCAGCATATGCACGTGGGCGACAAGTGGGAAGTTTGGATTCCATGGAACATGGCATATGGTCCTAATGGTCAATCAGGAATTCCGGGTTACACAACTCTTGTTTTTGAAATAGAATTGGTTTCAATAAAATAATAGGTCGAACTTAATTAGAGCGACAACAAAAACTTTTCGATGGCACTCCTCACTTGTGGGCGAGTGCCATTAAATTTATTAACCATCACCGTGAATGCATATTGCTTGCTGCCATCAATCAAGTAGCCCGAATAGCAATGCACTCCGCCAATGCTTCCACTTTTGGCTATCACCTTGCCATCATATTTGCTATTCTTCAAAAAGCTTCGCAGCGTGCCCTCATGTCCTGCTTTGGGCAGTGAATTGATAAAGGTTTGCGAATGAGTGCTATTATCGAACATATAAACCAAAATATCGGTAAGAAACTGCGGACTAAAAGCATTTTGAGGTGCAAGTCCCGAACCATCATACAATGAAAGCGACTTGGTTGACACTCCCCTACTATTCCAGAAAGCATCGATAACATCTATCCCATTTTGTAATGAGTTTTTATTGGCATTGTCCCTAGCCCCTATTGTTCTGATTAGATGCTCAGCAAAATGATTGTTGCTAGTAACATTTACTTCGCGAACAATTTCATGCAACGGTGGCGAAAAATGTTTATGTAATTCAAGCCCAATCTTATAGTCTGCCCTAGCACCCGCAATCACCTCATCCCGAACAGTTTTCACCCCTCCAACCTTAATGCCCGAACGAACAAGATAATCAGCAAGAGTTTCACCCAAAAACAATCCAGGATTAGGGATATCACCCTTTATGCTAAACTCTTTTCTGCCAGCTGGGATATTCCCTCTGATGGTTCTCTCGTTCGAAAACGGAGCACCATATAGATAACCATTATCCGAACCAGATTTATTAAGAGTAAGGAAGTTTGTAAACAGCAAATCCTTCATCTCGGGCTCGGTACGTACAATTCGTGGCGTAGCATTGGGATTGGTGGTATCAAAAAACAACTTATAGCTATTGTCAAAAACACTTATACCATAACTTCCCGCAGCATAATAATTACCCATATCAATCCAAGTCCACTCGGGCGAAACACCCTCATAGCCAAACAAATTGTCCACCACCACTATCTCATACTCCTCATCAGCACTCAATTGTCTTTTGGCTGCCGAAGCTACGTTAATGAAAAATGAGTTGGGATTGATATCAAATGCCATACTTCCTAATGATGGATCTCCAGCACCTATCACCAAAATTCGATTAGGATTGTTAGCATCTACACCCACCCTTGTTTCATACCTGAAATTATCTCCCAGCACCTCCAAAGCCGTAGCAGTAGTTATAACTTTTGTGATTGAGGCAGGCGTCAATGATTTTTTGGCATCATGGCTCATCACCACTTCGCCCGTTTTCAAATCTACCACCTGCACACCCACCGAAGCATGATGCAAAGCAGGATTGGACACAAACTGCTGCAGCGCCGTTTGCGACACCACCAACACCGAAACAAATAGAAATAAAATCGCTAATAAAAAATTCCTCTTCATATATTATCTTGTTTCTGACAAAAATAGCAAAAATGATTAGGGTGGCAATAGGTAATGATGTTAACAAGAAAGAGGTTATCCCAAAATAGAGATAACCTCATAGATTATTATATTTTAAAACAGTGAAAACCTAATTCCACCCTGGATTTTGTTTCAACTCAACATTCTTGGTTTTATATAATGCAATTTGATCTAAAGGAATCGGATACAAATAATCTTTTTCAGAATACTGTCTCATATACTGTTCCTCCGTAATAGGTTTAATATAACCAGCAGCTCCACCTCTGTCAAGTGTAATATTATCTAGTGCCTCTAAAGTAAGAGGAGAAGACGGATTGAACTTGGAGTTATACCAAGAGATATATCTTTCTTTATCTAACCACGCACCAAGATTAAGCTTTTCATTTAATTTCATATCAGCATATTCTAGTTTTCCCCACCTTCTAATATCGTTAAATCTAATCCCCTCATAAGCCAATTCTGTGCGTCTCTCTCTACGAATTTCCCATATTATGGAACTAACATCAGGTTCACGCATCGGGTCATTTATTGTTATTCCATTAACTGTGAGTTCAGAGCCTGTGAATACTACTGAAGGCATATTAATACCCAATCTATTTCTTAGTACGTTAATTGTTTTATCAAAGTCTATTTGATTTAATGAATAAGCTCCTAAATCATTTAGCTCAGCAGCAGCTTCAATATAATTTAATAAAACCTCATTCAATTTCATAACTGGAGCATCTGTAATATTTGTACTTGACTTTCCTCCTGGTTCATCCACAAGTGACTCATTAACAAATCTATTAGCAAAATAACCTGAAACTGCATGCACACTTGCCACGCCATCAAGTCTTAGACCTGTGGTGTCTATAATGGCAAATAACCTTGGGTCTCTATCCTTAATCTCATCAAAAAACCATTTATCACCTCTATAAAGTATATTCTCATCCTGATAAATAGGCAGACCATTATTTGTGAGATATGATTCTATCAAACTCCTTGAGGGGCTACTACCCTGTGCTTCAGTATTTTGAAAGGACATTAAACTATGAGTTAAAACTCCCGCTGCGTACTCTCGATACATAATTATCTCAGGATTTCCGGCTAATGAGATTGATGTTGTGAGTGACTTATAATTATTAGATAACGAGTATTTGCCCGATTCAATTAACATTGATGAAAATTCTTTTGCAGCCTCCAAATAAACAGTCGCAGCTTGCTTGTTATTCTCATTATATTTTTGCCACGTCCCCTCAAACAACATTATTCGAGAAGCAAAGGCCATTGCCACATATTTGTCGATTGTTAATCCCTTGACCCCATCTGCTGCCCTTAAATTTTCAACAGCAAATAGCAAGTCATTCAAAACAAAGTCCATAACTTCTGTTCTTGGCTTTCTAGTCATATACAATTCTTCTTTATCAGCATTGTTCAATGCTTTATCATATAAAGGAACATCTCCAAACTTTGAAACTAAAATATAATAATCAAGTGCACGCATTAACCTACCTACTCCAATCCAATGATTTTTAACCTCTTCGGTAAGCTCAGTTGCTTCACTAACTCTATCAATTAGAATATTAACTCTTCTTAGATTTGCAAATCGCCAGTTAGTAGCATCTGTTGCAGGTGTAACTTTCGTAAAATAAGTAGCAACTTTTTGTGCATTATCATCATTCCAGTCTGCAATATTTGTTTCTGCAAACCAATCAGTTCTACTCCATCCACTTCTCCAGCCTTCGAAGTACTGATCATATATACCTACCGCCACAGTTCTAATATTGTTTTCATTATTCCAGAATGATGGAGTATCCGTTATAGTATCCATGGGATCTCTAGACAAGAAATCATCACATGCTGTAAATAATAATACGCTAATTAAAAAACCAATAATATTATATCTTTTCATAATTGTTTCTATTTTTAAAATTGCAACTGAAGACCTAAAGATAAAGTTCTATTAAATGGATAACTTCTACCAAAAGACCAACTCCCAGAACCATAACCAACTTTATAGTCTGTACTTTCTGGATCAATTGGTATTGTCATTTTATCTATTTCAAATAAATTCTCCCCACTTAAATATACTCTCATACTTTCAAATTTTACCATATTCATAATAGATTGAGGTAAATAATATCCAATAGTCAAATTTTTCAATCGTAAATATGCCATATTTTGAAGGAACCTAGTTTGTTGTAAAAAATTACCTCCATTACTTATCCAAGCATTATCAGAAGGGTTAGGATAAAATGCATTTGTTCTTTCTGGAGTCCAATAATCCAATTGATGCTTATAAGCCGCTTCTGCAAAACCCGAACCACCCGAAGGTATTGCTACTGAGCCAAACCCCCAATAATCACGTGACCCAACACCTTGGAAAAAGAATCTTACATCAAAACTTTTATATGAAAAGTCGCCACCAAAATTATATTCTATCCTTGGCAAAGTGTTGCCTATTACTTTTAAGTCACCGTGATCTTCTAGTGTATTTGATCCATATGTTATTACACCATCAGCATCCAAGTCTTTATATTTAACATCACCTGGTCCAAAATGAAATGCTCCAGTCTCATATAAACTTTGTGAAGGAATTCCACTCTTAAGTGACCCATCAGCATTAAAATCATCAGCTTGAAACAACCTATCTGTTTCATAGCCCCATATTTCACCTAAAACTCTACCTTCATAATTACTATATATATTATTCGCATCTTTATTAAACTTGGTTATTTTTTCCTTTACATTAGACATTGACGCTCTCAACCCCATACTCAATCCATTTGAAAATCTATGGTTAAAATCCACACCTAATTCAACTCCTTTTGCTGTTAGTTCTCCAAAGTTAACCATAGGAGTAGAGGCTCCAAATGTTGAGGGAAGCGTTTCTCCTGCGGTATGCATATCCGAAGTTACTCGTTTGTACCAATCAAAAACAAAAGACAGTTTATTATCAAATACACTTGCCTCGATACCAATATCAGTTGTAGTAATTTTCTCCCATGTTAAATTAGCTGACAAAACTGAAGGAGAACCCAAATAAAGTACATTTTCTCCATTCATTACCCAACCCGAATTACCTGAAGCCATCGTTGAAATAAACGAATTTGCCGCTACATCTTGATTTCCTATTGTACCCCAGGAACCTCTAATTTTCAAATTAGAGAGAAATGACTCTGACCACTCCATAAATGACTCCTCTGACAATCTCCAGCCTATAGATGCCGAAGGAAATGTAGCCCACTTTTTCCCTATAGGAAAGCGTGATGAGCCATCATATCTTAAGTTTAGCTCTAGAAGATATCTTCTTAGATAATCATAATTAATTCTACCAAAGTATCCTGCCGCTGCAAAATCATTATGAAAAGCATCTACATTAACAAACTGATCACCAGTTGCTAATTTAATTTCTGGCATATTTATATCTATTAAACCTCTTCTCTCAGAGTAGTGACCTAATCTTTCACGGGTTTCTGCATCTACTCCAGCAATCACTTTGAAATTATGTTCTTTATCAAAATCAAAATTATAGGTTGCATAAGCCTTGAAGATATGAGATAGAGCATATTGGCTTCTTTGCACTGCCCTATCATTTACACTAGAATAGATAGAACCATACGTGTCAAAGGGAGAAGTTGAGAACATATCATATGCATAAACTTTACCTCCATTCCTCTTTTGATAAAAATTCCAAAGTCCAAATGTATAGTCAAAGTTAATTGATAAGTTATTTAACGGTATCAATTCGGTACCAATATTTGCCCTAACATAATTTGTGTTAGCTTTCTCTCTATTAGCTTGTTTTAAATCTGTTACAGCTGATCTAAAATCTTTACCTTCATATGTCGTATATGGATACCATCTAGGCCACCTCATCAAGTAGAACCAAGCATCATATTGTCCTGCTGTATATTTATAAGCTTGACTATCATTTGTTCTTGAGAACATCACATTTGTTCTAATTTTCCACCAATCTTTAACTTGAGTTGTAATGTTGGAAGTCAAATTATATCTCTCATATTTATCAGTATTAATTTTCATTACGCCATCTTGGCTTAAATATGCTAATCCAACATTGTACGAAGTATGCTTACTCCCTCCAGAAATTGATACATCATGAGTTTGTTGTGGTGTCCATTTTTTAGTAAATTCACCAACAGGATCAAAGGAACGATAAAAAAAGGTCTTTCCATCTCTAATTTCAAAGTCTCTTCCTTCTGTCATTTCACCAAGTTCTGACTGCGACATATTACCATAGGCACTTATCCAATCTCTCATTTTGTCAATAGCAACTTTATCAATTGAGTATCCAATTGTTGAGATGACACTCTGATCCGGATTTGATCGTTGCATAACTTTAAAAATATACTCTGCATTATCAACCGTAGACATTAACTCTGCCATTTTAGTAGGAGTATTCCAAGCAAAGTTAGTTGTATAACTCACTCTAGTAGAACCTTCCACACCCTCTTTTGTAGTAATCAATATCACACCCCATGCAGCTCTAGTACCATATATTGATGCAGATGCCGCATCCTTTAAAACAGAAATAGTAGCAATATCATTTGGATTCAAAAGATTTAGACTAGGAACCTCAACCCCATCAACTAATATTAAAGGTGAAGTTCCTGATTGAGCGTTTATTGAACCAACTGAACCACGTAATCGTATATTTGATTCTGTTCCAACACCACCAATCGAGTTTGTAATAGTTAATCCAGGTGATATACCTTGTAAAGCTTTTCCAAGATCAGTTACAGGTCGTCCCTCCAGCGTCTTTCTCACATCCACAGACGAAACAGCACCCGTCAAATTTTCTTTTCTTTGAGTTCCATACCCAACAACTACTAATTCTTGTAGTTGCTCAGTATCATCTTCTAGAATTATTCTGAGTGAGGGCTGAACTGCTACCTCTTGCGTTTTCATTCCTACATAAGATACCACTAAAACAGCATCCGATGGTGCCGACAAAGAAAATTCACCATTAACATCGGTAATTGTTCCCTGCCCTGTACCCTTAATTTGGATGGAGGCTCCAATAACTGGATCACTCGAAACATCCAAAACAACACCTTTGACTTGAGTTTGAGCAAAGGTCATTCCTATTCCTACAAAGAATAGAAGAAAAAGGATCTTGATTTTTTCTTTCATAAGTGATTTAATTTTAAAAACAATAGTATCCTAATGTATACAAACACTAGGACCGTCAAAGATAAACTATATTTACTAATATAACAAAAAAGAAAGAGTTAAATATGCAATTCAGCCGTAAAGCACACACAAACCTATCAAACAACCACTTACACAAGACAATAAATGTAGATTATACACAAACACTCGATTAAACGTCCATAAAAATCAAGCATACAATTAGCTTTCATTAAAGGTTATAAAAACACTTTTTAACATATCGCATATCAATACCATACAAATTATATCAAGTCAAATTAATCTCTATAATAAATTTAGATATAACACAAAAAAATGATAACTTTGCAATTAATTATCAATTCATTCTACATTATTCTTATAGAGTTTTAATCTTGCTATCTGAAAGAATAGTGTGGGAAACAGAACACTAAATTATTAACAAGTATTTTTAATGAAAAAAGTATTTTTATTTACACTAGCAACTATGATTTTATTTGGGTGCAACAACTCAAAGTCAGGGGATGCAAAAGGTGAACCAGGGAGTATATTCTACACTGAGTTTGACACACAATTTGGAATGCCCCCATTTGACAAAATTTCTTTTGAAGATTTCGAGCCTGCCTACATGAAAGGTATTGAAGAACAAGCAAAAGAAATTGATGACATCGTAAACAATGCAGAAGAGCCCAACTTTGAAAACACCATTGCAGCTTTAGACAACAGTGGTGCAATCTTAAGCAGAGTGTCTCGCGTTTTTGGTGGACTAAAGAGCGCCGAAACCAATGACGACATTCAGGCTCTTGCCGTAAAGCTATCTCCAATTCTATCGGAGCACAGCGACAACATCAACCTAAACGAAGAGCTTTTTGAAAGAATCAAAGCAGTTCACGACAACGAAGAGAACTTGAACTTGACCCCAGAGCAAAGCCGTTTGTTGGATGTATATTACAAGCGATTTGTTCGTTCAGGCATAGAATTAGATGAAGCTGCCAAAACAAAACTTCGTGGCATAAACAAAGAATTGTCAGCACTAACTCTTAAGTTTGGAAACAACTTATTAAGCGAAACCAATGATTTCAAACTAGTTATTGACAACGAAGAAGACTTAGCAGGTTTGCCCGAAGGCGTTGTTGCACAAGCAGCCGAAACAGCAAACGCATCTGGCAACGAAGGCAAATGGGTTTTCACACTTCAAAAACCAAGTTGGTTGCCATTCTTGCAATATTCAGAAAAGCGTGATCTACGTGAAAAGCTTTACAAAGCCATGTATATGCGAGGAGACAATGACAATAGGAATGACAACAAAAAGGTAATTAATGATATCGTAAACCTGCGAATCGAAAAGGCTCAAATGCTAGGCTATAACAATCACGCACACTTTGTTCTTGAAGAAACAATGGCAAAGAATGCCGACAATGTTTATGACCTTTTAAATAAAGTATGGAACTACGCCCTACCACAAGCAAAAAAAGAGGCAGCAGAACTACAAGCACTTATTGATGCAGAAGGTGGAGACTTCAAACTTGAATCGTGGGATTGGTGGTACTACACCGAAAAAGTGCGCGAACAAAAATATGCACTAAGCGAAGAAGAAACCAAGCCATACTTTAAAATGGAAAATGTTAGAGAAGGCGTTTTTGAAGCAGCAAAAAGACTTTATGGACTAACATTCAAAAAGCTTGAAAACGTTCCCGTTTATCATCCTGAGGTTGAAGCATACGAAGTTTTAGATGGCGACGGATCGCACTTAGCAGTATTCTACACAGACTACTTCCCACGTGCGGGCAAAAATGCAGGCGCATGGATGAGCAGCTTCCGCAGCCAACAATATACTGATGGCACAAGAATTAATCCCATTATATATAATGTTGGAAACTTCTCACGCCCAACAGGTGGCAAACCAGCCCTACTAACTCTTGATGAAGTGGAAACACTATTCCACGAATTTGGTCATGCTCTTCACGGAATGCTTTCGGATGTAAACTACGTTGGACTAGCTGGTACTAGCGTGTCACGAGACTTCGTGGAACTTCCATCACAAATTATGGAACACTGGGCATTCCACCCCGAAATGCTAAAACTTTATGCTAAACATTACGAAACTGGCGAGGTTATACCCGACGAACTCGTTGCTAAAATAGATGCAGCATCTAAGTTCAACATGGGCTTCATCACAACCGAGTTTGTGGCAGCAGCTATGCTCGATATGGACTATCACACACAGAGCGAGAAAAAAGATTTCGACGTAAGAGACTTTGAGAAAAAATCAATGGAGAAAATTGGCTTGATAGGCGAAATAATTCCAAGATACAGAAGCACATATTTTTCACACGTATTCAGTGGAGGTTATTCAGCTGGCTACTATGCATATATGTGGGCAGAAGTGCTTGATTCAGATGCATTCCAACCATTTGTAGAGAAAGGACTGTTTGATAAAGAAACTGCAACATCATTCCGCAGCAACATCCTCTCAAAAGGAAATTCGGACGATGCAATGAAACTTTATAAGCAATATAGGGGTGCTGAACCCGATCCTATCTATCTATTAAAGAACAGAGGCTTTGTAGATTAAACAAATCACTAATATTAATTTATTTTGCGGGATGGATCAGATGATTCATCCCGCATCTGTTATTATAAGAATTATATAAGACACAAATCAGCAACAAGTTATATCAAGAATAAAATAAACAATTTAAAAAAGTCAATCGCATGTGTAACATTTGAAATAATATGATGATATTGTTTATTAAAAAGATAAAAAAGCTTATATTTGCACGCTAAAATCAATTGAAACGCATATCTATATGATTTTCAATTTGAAACTACGCTAACAAAGTCATTAAAACAATTATAAAGTATATATATTTAAAACAAACGTAATATTGAAATGCAAAACAAAGGATTTATTAAAGTTTTCGCAGCTCTATTGACGCTCATCAGTTTATACTACTTGTCGTTCACCGTTGTGAGCCAACAGTATAACAAGAAGGCTGAAAAATATGCTGCTGGAAACCTAGAACTAAAGAATCAGTATCTAGATTCACTTTCTACCGAGAAAGTTTATATGGGATACACATTAAAGCAAATTCGTGAGAAAGAGATTGGATTAGGTCTCGACCTAAAAGGTGGAATGAACGTAATCGTGGAAATGGATGTTCATCAAATACTTACATCTCTAGCCAACACCGACGACCCAGATTTTAATGAAGCCCTAAAACAAGCCACAATTCAAAATCGAAGAGGCTCAACTTCAGACTTCATCACTCTTTTCCGTCAGAATTATGAAAAAATAAATCCAAACGGCAAATTGGCTAATATCTTTAGCGTTACAATGAGTGACAGAGTAAGCCCAACAGCTACTAACGATCAAGTAATCTCAGTACTTCGTCAAGAAGTTAAGAGCGCTGCTGACAACTCATTTAATGTACTTCGCACTCGTATCGACAGATTTGGTGTTGTAGCACCAAACATCCAGCGACTAGATCAAGCCGAGAGAATTTTAATCGAGATGCCTGGTATTACCGAGCCAGAGCGTGTTCGTAATCTCCTACAAGGAAGTGCAAACCTAGAGTTTTGGAAAACATACAACGTAAACGAGCTTGGCACATACTTCAATGAAGTAAACAGTCGTTCTGCTGAATATGCATTAGCAAAACGTAGTGGAACTCAGATTAGCGATACAACAACTGCCGAAACAGACTCTTTGGTTGAGAAAATTGATTTTGATGATGAAGTGGATGCGAAGATTGAAATCACTAGAAGCTTTGTTGAATATTTTGCACAACCATACTTTGCTATGGGAGGTGCCACTGGTCCTATTGTGGGAACAGCATCAAAAAACGACACAGCTGCTATCAACCGTATCACCGAAAAGTATAAAGATGTATTCCCGGCAGACGTAAGATTCAAATGGGGATTCAAACCAATCGACACAAGAGAAACCTACTACGAGCTATATGCTCTTAAAGGCGACGGAACCAAACGCGGTCCTGCTCTTGATGGCGACGTAGTAACAAGTGCAAAAGCCGACCAAGGGCAAACAGGTTCTGCTTGGGAAGTAAGCATGACAATGAACTCAGCTGGTGCAAGCCGTTGGGCAAACATTACAGGTGCCGAGAAAGGAAAATCAATTGCTATCGTACTTGATGGATATGTATATTCAGCTCCTAACGTAAATGATAAAATTGAAGGAGGTCGCTCGTCAATTTCAGGCAGATTTACACCTGACGAAGCTGGTGACTTAGAGAACGTATTGCGCTCAGGTAAGATGAGAGCTGGCGTTCGTATTGTTCAAGAAGACGTGGTTGGTCCATCATTAGGACAAGAAGCAATTAAGGATGGAGTTATGTCATTTGCAATAGCATTAGTAGTACTATTTGCATTTATATTCTTCCTATATGGTGCTATTCCTGGAATGGTTACCAACAGTGCTCTACTCATTAACTTTTTCTTCACACTAGGAGTTCTCTCAGCTTTCCAAGCAGTACTAACACTTCCTGGAATTGCGGGTATGATTCTTGCTCTTGGTATGGCAGTTGATGCCAACGTACTTATCAATGAGCGTATCAAAGAGGAGATGAACAACGGAAAGTCACTTCGCAAAGCGCTTGAAGATGGTTACAAAAATGCATTCTCTGCAATTATAGACTCTAATATAACCACAATTATCACTGCTATTATATTAGCATTCTTTGGAACAGGACCTATTAAAGGATTTGCGGTAACTCTTATTATTGGTATTTCAGTGTCATTCCTAACGGCCGTATTCTTAACACGTATTGTTTACGAATCTCGGATGGAGAAAGGCAAATGGCTCAACCTATCATTTGACACTAGCGGTTCTAAAAAGCTATTAAAAGAGTACAGCTTTAATTTCTTAAAAGGAAGTCGTAAAGTAATCACAATATTAGCTGTATTTGTTGCAGTTAGTGCTGTATCTCTATTTGTGCTGAAGCTAAACACTGGTATCGACTTCACAGGTGGGCGCAACTACATTGTTAGATTTGACCAGCCAGTTAAGACAAGCGAAATAGAGCAAGCACTTCTTCCACACTTCGATGGTTCGGCACAAGTAATTACAATTGGCTCAAGCAATCAAGTAAGAATTTCAACAAACTACATGATCGATTCAGAAAGTGAAAATGTTGAAGAAGAACTTAAAGATGTTATGGCAGTAGCTCTTAAAGACTATATAGCTGATGGCAGCTCAATTGACGATTACATTCAAAGCTCACAAAAAGTAGGACCAAGCGTTGCCGAAGACACATTGAAAGGTGCTGTTCTTGCACTCACTTTGGCACTAATCTTTATGGGAATCTACATTTTGGCACGTTTCCGCAATTGGGCATTCTCTGCTGGAACAGTTGCCGCACTAGCCATTGACGCATTTGCAGTAATTGGTCTTTACTCACTTCTATGGAAGGTGATGCCATTCTCAATGGAGATCGACCAAACCTTTATTGCAGCTATCCTTACCATTATAGGATACTCGATTAACGACAAGGTTGTTGTGTTTGACCGTGTTCGCGAGAATTTCACACTTTATCCAAAGCGCGATCTTCGTCAGTTATTCAATGATTCTATGAATGCTGTATTAGCTCGTACAATAAACACAGGATTAAGTACAATTCTTGTGATACTAGTTATCCTATTCTTTGGAGGTGATGCAGTACGCAGCTTCGTCTTTGCAATGCTTATCGGGGTTGTAGTTGGAACAATCACCAGTTTATTCCTTGCCACTCCAGTTGCATTCTCAATCATGTCTAAGCAAAGAGCAAAGAAGGAATTAGAGGCAAAGTAATTTAGGTTTTTTAAAACCAAATATAAATACTTTAAAAGAGCGAGTTGTTTCACACAGTTCGCTCTTTTTCATTTTATCATAATGCAAAGCAAAGATGACATCATCTATTATAATTCGCAATAAGGCACAAAAAAAACCACCGACTCAAACAGCCAGTGGTTTTCTATTTATTGTAAAATATGTATAAGTTTATCTCACCTCCCAACCCAGTGCACTAGCACCAAGCACAGCCGCATCACTCTCTTTTAGTTCCGAGAACAATAGCTGCACCTTATCTTTATAAATAGTCAACAGATTCTTCTCCATCGATTCTTTAATTGGGTCCATAATCATATCTCCAGCTCTTGCCAATCCGCCAAACAGAATAATAGCCTCGGGACTTGAGAAAGCCACAAAATCAGCAAATGCCTCACCCAACATCTCTCCTGTGAAGTTAAAAATCTCGATTGCCAACTCATCACCTGCCTTTGCAGCATCATACACATCTTTAGATGTAATTTTATCAATTGGGATGTTGCGTAATTGAGTTTCAGCACTTGGCTTCAATTCAAGATATTCGCGAGCAGTGCGAGCCACTCCCGTTGCCGAAGTGTAAGCCTCAAGACACCCTATTCTGCCACATCCACACTGACGGCCAGTGTTGCGACGCACTATAACGTGTCCTAGTTCTCCAGCAAAACCATCACTACCATAAACCAACTGACCATTCACAACAATACCGCTACCCACACCAGTACCTAGAGTGATAACGATAAAATCTTTCATGCCACGTGCAGCACCATAAGTCATCTCACCAATAGCAGCAGCATTAGCATCATTGGTAAGCGCCACTGGTATGCCCACTCTATCCTCAAGAAGTTGTGCAAAAGGAATCACACCCTTCCAACGCAGGTTTGGAGCAAATTCGATGCTACCATTAAAGTAATTACCATTTGGTGCACCCACACCAATACCTTTTATTTGATCTTTACTTGCAGTGTTTTCAATTAGCTCTTCAATAACTTCCGCCAATTCATCTAGATATTCTTCTACTTCTGCATGTTTTGAAGTTGCTAAACTTCCATTGCGTAAAATTTGACCTCTTTTGTCAACGATGCCCACAACGGTATTCGTACCGCCAACATCAATACCTATTACATAAGGTTTATCCATGAGTCTTTGTTTTAATATTATTCTTTCATTTTTACTGTTGCAAATATACAATTAATTTATAACCCAGCTGTATTATAGTTAAACAAATTCACATAAATATACATTTATCAAATTCATCATTTATCAAATTCATCATTTATTTTGGGTGTTATTTTATATTTTGATATATCTTTGCAGCTTAATTGTGTCAATTTGCTATCTAACAAGCAATACACAATACAAATGCACATATTTCAAAGAAATTAAATTACAAAATATAAAACATAAATGAAGGAAATTAAATTCTATAGTGGAGAAAACATTCCACTAGAGCTACACAAAGTTAGAGTAGTGCAAAAGCTACACCTAGTTCCAATCGAACGCCGACTAGAAGCATTAAATGAGGGCGGTTTCAATACATTTCGATTAAACACCAACGACGTTTTTCTTGATATGCTCACCGATAGTGGCACCAATGCCATGAGCGACAATCAGATGGCAGCAATGTTGCAAGCCGACGACGCATATGCTGGTTCACAAAGTTTTTACAGACTTGAAAAAGCTGTCAATGAAGTATTAGGCAAGAAGTATTATCTACCCGTTCACCAAGGACGAGCAGCCGAAAATATTATTTCAAATGCGTACGTTAAAAAGGGAAGCGTCGTTCCTATGAACTACCACTTCACCACAGCAATGGCACACATCACCCAATATGGTGGAAAGATCGAAGAGCTAT
>CAYFSV010000006.1:0-25747 GCA_964345815.1 uncultured Proteiniphilum sp.
TATCTATACTTCCATTACTATCTCGTCCTGCCAAATAAACATCATTGTTATTAACAAATATAGAATACGCTGTAGCCTCTTGGCTACCATCACTTAAGTTAGAAGACAATCCATTCCTCCAATAGTTTGCATATACTCTATCACCAACAGTTTTTGTGCCTGCTACAAATATATCCCCATTCGAGATAAATATTGAAAATGCATTTGATGTTTCACTACTACCACCCAAAGCATTACCTACACCATTTTTCCAGTACTTAGCAATAGTATTTAATCCATCTCGCTCGAAACCAGCCACGTAAACATCCCCATTATAAACAAAAATTGAGTTTGCTTCAGCATCACTTGCCCCATTGGTGAGAGTCACTTCATATCCATTCTTCCAATACTTAGCAACTGTAACTCCCCTGCTGTTCTCTTCAAAACCTGCAACATAAACATCTTCATTATAAACAAAAATTGATGTTGCAAATGCAATTCCAGAACTACTAGTCAAGGAAATGGGAGAGCCATTTTTCCAGTACTTAGCTATTTGAGAAGCACCTGCAACCTCAAACCCAGCGACATAAACATCTATTTTATATTGCGGCTCTCTCACTATTATTGAAATCTCATCACTATCAAGATATCCTTGAAGCTTGGCTACAACTCCAAACTTCCCAACAGTTTTAAATGTGTATGTATTACCAGTAATCTTTGTACCATCGATATAGATATCAGCATTTATGGACTGATTGTCAGATGTAACATTAAATGTTACAGACTCATCTTTCAATACGGCGGTTTGGGAGGCTGAGAGAACAAGCTTTGGCCTCTCACTTACTGTGATTTCTATCTCTTGACTATCTAAATAACCTGACAGCTTGGCTACAACTTTAAACTTCCCAACAGTTTTAAATGTGTATGTATTACCGGTAATCTTTGTACCATCGATATAGATATCAGCATTTATGGACTGATTGTCAGATGTAACATTAAATGTTACAGACTCATCTTTCAATACGGCGGTTTGGGAGGCTGAGAGAACAAGCTTTGGCCTCTCACTTACTGTGATTTCTATCTCTTGACTATCTAAATAACCTGACAGCTTGGCTACAACTTTAAACTTCCCAACAGTTTTAAATATGTATGTATTACTAGTAATCTTTGCACCATCGATATAGATATCAGCATTTATTGGTTTATTATCAACAAAAGATTCAAACAACAGAGCTTCACCCTCAAAAACGGAAAATGTTTGAGTTCTCACTTCTAATCTCTTCAGCTCAATAGGCTTATCTTTTAAGCAGCTATTTAATACTAAACAAAAAACAGAAATTAAGCCAATAGAGATGAAAATCAATTTGGCTTTATACTTTTTCATACGATTTAAAATTATTTACTTTCAAAAGTATCGTATGAAACTCGCTTTAATCATTACAGGCGTTACAATGATTATTATGCTAGTTTCATAACAAAAGATATTGGAGCGAATAATAAATTCTCAAAAAACCTTGTTTTGAGTTCTAAATAAAAGAATTACGAGAGTTAACTTTGAAGAAACTCATCTTAAAAAAAAAGAAGATTTTGAAATTGGCAACCCAAATTCATTAATTACTGACAGTCAGTATGACATACAATCTTATAAACTGTGACGATATAATTTCAACAGATTACTTATAACTTTGTTCTATAAACCATCTAAAATATACAAATTGAACTATTTTACCTTTACATCCAGGGGGCCTATTCAGGGCTGATGTTTAATTTTATACTCCCAAAAGATTTAAATCATATCCACCAGATGTCAATAGGATAAAATAATTTTATACCTGACTGCCATATTTAAATGACCAAGCCACTAACATTGCTATCATGCTGTCATTGCAAACATAAATACTCTTGTAGTGTGATGACTAAACCACTACAGAACGTTAATAAAACGAGCAAAAACACCACAAACAAGCAGCAATAATGTTAAAACAATTAGAGTTCAACAAATAATATGGTATCTTCGGAAAATTCTTTCAATCCGAATGATTTTTGAAAAAAGCTACGAACTTTTCGTAATAGACTATCAAACAATGCGATAAACAATAATTAACGTAATTATTGCCATGAATTCACTTTCATTAGCGCTTTGACCTATAATCAAGTATTTAAATATGTGAAGACAAAGGGAGTAAAACGGAAAATTCTTAACAATTAAATTCTCGAATAAATATTGGTTTTTAGAACAGAAAAACACCTATTGACCAATGAGCGCTATCACCCAAAAAACACTATTCAGTCGCTGGTAATACTGCATAATATATCAATAACAGTAAAACAAATCACACAATTGTTCGCTACAACTTACTAAATTGGAGAATTTAACCTACAGATAACATATTTTTCAAAGAGTAATGCTTACATTTGTAGCTCATTTATAAAAGAGATTGCAAACACAAAATGAAGAAGATAAACTTTATTATTTTATCCATAATTGGATTAATACTAATCACTACGTCTTGTAACAAGAGAAAAACGTATGCAGACTTATTAAAAGCTGAATCAAAAGCAATTGACAAGTTTATATCTAAAAATAAACTCGTAATCTTAAAAGATTTTCCACAGAATGGACAATTCAAGGATAAAGAATTTTACAAAGACCCTGCAACTGGAGTTTACTACAATATTATAGAAACTGGTGATACAACAAACTACAAGTTAAAAGTAGGAGATGAAGTTCACGTTAGGTTTAGAGGGTTAAAATATTTTTCGACTGACAATGATAGCACCGAATATGAAAACATGGACCCTAACCGGAGCCCATGGCCCGAGACATTTTCCTACAGAGGTGATGTGAATTTAGAAACAAGATCTCTATACTCTCAAACAACAGCTGGCTTTGCAGTTCCCCTAAAGAACGTGGGGCACAATGGAAGAGTGCGAATGATAATTCCATTCACATGGGGTTCTCAAAGCGATCAACAAGCGTACACACCCACATATTATGATGTGATAACATACCGACTAGACTCATTTGTTGAAACAAAATAAAATCAATATTTCTATTTACATTTAGGTTATTATGACTCTTATCAAATCAATCTCAGGCATTAGAGGAACAATAGGTGGAAACACAGGAGACAATCTTACACCTATAGATATAGTAAAATTCACATCTGCATATGCTGAATTAATAAAAAAATCAACCAATAACTCACGACCAAAAATTGTTGTGGGGCGAGATGCTCGAATATCAGGAAAGATGGTACACAACATTATTGTTGGTACCCTCATAGCCATGGGCTGTGACGTAGTTGATGTGGGAATGGCCACAACCCCTACAACAGAAATAGCAGTTGTGAAAGAATCTGCCTCTGGTGGCATTATAATAACAGCAAGCCATAATCCTAAACAATGGAACGCTCTAAAACTACTAAACAAGGATGGAGAGTTTTTGAATGCTGCTGAAGGAGAGGAAATATTAAAAATAGCGGAAGATGAGAACTTCAACTATGCATTAGTGGACGATTTAGGCACTGTAACAGAGAAACAATACCTGCAAGACCACATCAAAGACGTAATGAATCTTGAGCTTGTGGATGTAGAGGCTATCAAAGCAGCTAACTTTAAAGTTGCAGTTGACGCCGTAAATTCAATTGGAGGCATAGCTGTTCCTGAGCTACTTTATGCCTTAGGAGTAAAGCAAGTATTCAAATTACACTGTCAACCTCACGGAAACTTTTCACATAATCCCGAGCCACTACCAGAAAATCTCACCGAACTGTCATCGCTTATGGTTAGCTCGAAGGCTGATGTAGGATTCTCAATCGATCCCGATGTTGACAGACTTGTGATTTATGCAGAAAATGGGGAACCTTTTGGAGAGGAATACACACTTGTAGCCGTTTCAGACTATATTCTACAAAATAATCCTGGTGGGAATACCGTATCCAACCTGAGCTCAACTCGTGCTCTTCGTGATGTAACAGAAGCTCATGGTGGAAAATATTTTGCTGCTGCCGTGGGAGAAGTAAACGTAGTAACAAAAATGAAAGAGGTAGATGCCATAATAGGTGGAGAAGGAAATGGGGGAGTAATTTATCCTGCTTCACACTATGGACGTGATGCACTAGTAGGAATAGCTATATTTTTGACAAAGCTATCCAAATCTGGCAAGAAAGTGAGCGAAATAAGAGCTAGCTATCCAAGCTACTTCATGTCAAAACAGAAAGTGGAGCTTACAAGCGATACCAACACAGATGCTATTCTTGAGAAAGTTAAAGAGATGTTTAAGAATGAGCAAATTACAGACATTGATGGTGTGAAGATAGATTTCCCTGAGAAATGGGTACACCTTCGAAAATCAAACACAGAGCCAATTATTAGAATATATTCAGAAGCAAAATCTCAAGATGAAGCAGACAGTCTGGGAAAACAAATCATTGATATAATCAAGAGCTTCTGATAAAGTAAAATTGATATTAATTTAAAGTAACCGTAAATTTCAGACGCAAAATGTGTTTAAAATTTGCGGTACTTTTTTTAGTAATAGCTTTAATACTAACTTTAATGAGTATGAAGGCAAGCAGAAGCACTAACTTGAAATAGGAATAGGATATAGCGAAAATGAAAGAAATACTTATAAGCGATGAGGATATACGAAAAATGCATCCTGTTTTCAGCAAGAAGAATGGAGATAAATATATAAAGATTAGTAGAAAACTCACAGGGCTAGACAAAGCATGCCAGGTATATGATAATTCTAAGCACCTTACTGGTGTGGAGTTTACGACTGATCTCCTGAACAAACTAGGAATTGAGCGCAGCGTGATAAACGGAGAGATACTAGAGCAGTTTAAGGATAAGCCATTTATAACTGTATCAAACCACCCAAATGGGCATGTAGATGGTATTGCACTGATTGAAACTGTGGCTTCACGTATTGACAACTTTAAGGTAATGGTAAACTTTATACTAGGCTTTGTTGACACAATGGAAGAGAATTTCATCACTGTTAATCCATATCAAGAAAGTGACAAGAAACATATATCACTTGCAGGAATTAAAGAAAGTATTATACATCTAAAAGAAGGTCACCCACTTGGTTTTTTTCCTGCTGGATCGGTGTCGCGATTAAAGTTAAGAAAGGGCAAGTTTGATATTATAGATCGAGACTGGCAAGACTCAATAATAAAACTGATTTATAAATCTAAAGTTCCAGTTATTCCAATTCATATCAATTTTAGAAACAGCTATCCTTTTTATGCAACACGATTCATTCACTGGACACTCCAAACTATGGCTTTATGTCACGAGTTGGATAATAAAGATGGAAAGACAATGACCATTACAGTTGGAGATCCAATTTACCCCGAAGAAATCAAATCATATAAAAAGATATACTCCTTAGGCAAATTTTTAAAACAAAAGACATACTCTCTATCAAAAAAAGAATAAATTTGCTATATTAGTAAAATATATTTTTCGACAATAACTATTTTATGGCTAAACAAAATATTCAACAAGTAAAACAACGCTTTGGAATCATTGGAGTTTCTCCCGAACTAGATAGAGCTATAGATATTGCCCTACAGGTTGCAGCAACAGACTTATCTGTACTCATAACGGGCGAGAGTGGAGTTGGCAAAGAGAACTTTCCTCAAATCATCCATCAATATAGCCATAGAAAGCATGGACAATACTTTGCAATCAATTGTGGATCTATACCCGAGGGGACAATAGATTCTGAATTATTTGGGCACGAAAAAGGTTCTTTTACAGGAGCAACTACAACACGAAAGGGATATTTTGAAGTAGCCGATGGAGGTACACTCTTTCTTGACGAAGTTGGCGAGTTGCCTCTATCAACACAAGCACGACTACTAAGAGTACTCGAAACAGGTGAGTTTATCAAAGTGGGATCTTCTACCGTCGAAAAAAGTGATGTTAGAGTAGTTGCAGCAACTAACCTAAACATGGTTGAAGCTATCGAAAAAGGCAAATTTAGAGAGGATTTATATTATCGCCTAAACTCGATACCTATCAGAATATCACCTTTAAGAGATAGAAAACCAGACATTCCACTTCTGTTCAGAAAGTTTGCTAGTGATTGTGCCGAAAAATATATGATGCCAACAATAACACTTACAGATGATGCTAAAATCTTGCTGTCTAGTTTTAGATGGCCTGGAAACGTGCGTCAATTAAAGAACATTACGGAACAAATTTCAGTTATAGAACATGAGAGAATTATAACAGCAGAAATATTAAGTAAATATCTACCTCAAACCTCTACGCTGCCAGTGCTTGCCTCCCAATCGCGTGAATCCGACTATAAATCATTTGCATCAGAAAGAGAAATTTTGTATCAAGTTCTATTTGATATGAAGAAGGATATAAACGATCTAAAGAGTGTTGTCAGAAACCTAATGGGTAAAACTGATGAAAGTCATGGAGAACACAAAGCGATAATAAAGCATGATGACACAACCGTCACACTTCCTCTTAAATATGAGGATGTTACCCTGCAACCAAACATCATAACCGAGATTAGAGAAAAATCAGATATTGAGGATGCTACCGAGATAAGTGAAACGAATCTATCTCTTGAAGATGCTGAAAAGGAGATGATTGTACTTGCACTGGACAAATATGATGGCAGACGAAAAGCTGCCGCCATAGAATTGGGAATCTCTGAAAGAACACTATATAGAAAAATAAAAGAATATAATTTAGACGTATAAATGAAAAAGATTTGGGCTCTAATAATAACATTTACTATACTTACGGCGTGCTCTGTATCCTATAAGTTTACTGGGGCATCAATAGACTACAATCTGACAAAAACATTACAGTTAAGTCATTTTGTAAATCAAGCACCATTGGTTTATCCTCCACTTGAAAACTTTTTTAATGAAGCCTTAAAAGATATGTTCACCCGAAACACAAGACTCCAATTTGTAAATCAAAATGGAGATATGGAAATTGAAGGTGAAATAGTTGGATATGAGTTAACGCCTATGGCAGTACAAGAGGATATGTTCGCATCAGAAACTAAGCTCACTATGAATGTTAGAATGAGATTTATAAATAACAAAATTAGAGGGCAAGATAAAGAAGAAACTATTTCAGCATACAAAACATTCTCGAGCAACGTTAACCTCACGGATGTTCAAGATGAGTTAATTAAAGAATTGACCGATGAGATTGTAGATCAAATTTTCAACACCACAATGGCGAATTGGTAGCAATGAATACTTTAAAACTTTTGAAATACATATCCGAGAGCGAGGCTTTAGATGAAAGTACAGTAAAAACAATTGAAAGTGTGGTAAATAAATACCCATATTTTCAGACTGCACGACTATTGCTAAGTAAGAACTTATTTGCAACTGATAAAAATAGATTTGAAGAATATTTGCCAATTACATCAGCATTATGTGCGGATAGAAAAAAACTGTTTTACTTAATAAACAATGAGAAGTACAAGCCGTTTTTCGAGCAAAATGAAATTAATGACAAGGCTGAGAGAACTGATGAAATATTAAGCTCATTTCTAAAGAGCACTGAAATAGAGATAGCACCAAAAGAGAACATTATTGAAGCGGAAGAAACTATCGTTTCAATAGACTACTTATCATTTATTCAAGGTTCCGAAGAAAACTACTCAGCAGATAATGAGAAAGAAGCTCAAAACGACCTCAAGCATCAAGATATTATTGACAGCTTTTTAGAAAAGGCAGAGTCAAACGAAATCAATATACAACCATTAGCCAAGGATACTAGAAAAGCGACAAAACCTGACATCTCGCCTAACGAAAATAGCATCTTAACTGAAACATTAGCAAGAATTTATATCAAACAAAAGAAATATGAGCAAGCATTGACAATTATTCAGCAATTAAGTTTGAATTTTCCAAAAAAAAGTGCTTACTTTGCCGACCAAATTCGTTTTTTGGAACTTTTGATACTCAACGAGAAAAATAATAAAGATTAGAAATATGTATATCTTCGTAACAATTATCATCCTTATAGCTGCAATCTTGATGATCCTAATAGTTTTAGTTCAAAATTCACAAGGTGGTGGCTTAGCTTCAGGATTTTCATCTTCCAATCAGATTATGGGAGTAAGAAAAACTACCGACTTTTTGGAGAAGGCTACATGGACACTTGCTGGAACTATTATAGTACTAAGCATTGTAACAGCCAAATTCACATCTAAAAGAGGAACTGAACCACAATCTCAAATCGAGGTTCAACAACCAGCACCTCTTAACCCAACTACTGCGCCCGACGTAACACCTGCTTTTCCTATAGAACCAGCAGATACTGACACGCCACCAGCAGAGTAAGAGTAATTAAAAAGCAAAAAATATTATTTAGAGAGCATCATTTTCAGATGTTTTCTTTTTTTGTTCTTGCTACTTTAACAAATAGGTGAATGAACAATAAGACATAGTAAATGTTAAGAGTTCAATACACAATTAAAAATAAAAGATATGAATACTAACAATCAAAACATTCAAAGATCATCTAACGTGGAAGAAGGAAAAACAATTGCGATTATATCTTACCTAACTGTTTTTGGACTAATAATAGCGTTTGTTTTAAACAACGATAAGAAAAACAGTTTCGCTTCATATCACATTAGACAATCACTAGGAATTGGACTTACTGGATTAGCATTAAGTATAGTTGGAGTTATACCCCTACTAAGATGGATTGTTTCAATTGTAGGTGCAATTCTCTTAGTAGTTATGTGGATACAAGGATTATTGAGTGCACTTAGTGGTCAAGAAAAGCCTGTTTTATTGTTAGGAGACAAATTCCAAGAGTGGCTAAGCTCTATCTAGAGAGATTCCCATCTAAAACTTTTTTATCTCTTCAAATAATCTATTAATAGGAAGCCCCATTACATTATAATAGGAGCCCTGAATGCTTTTAACGCCAACAAAACCAATCCATTCCTGAATCCCGTATGCTCCAGCCTTATCGTATGGTCCATATTTATCAACGTAATACGTTATCTCTTCATTTTGCAAGTCTCCAAAAGTGACAGAAGTCACGCTAGAAAAAGAGACTTGCTTGTTGGTTGACAATAAGCAAACACCCGTAATCACAAAATGGGAACCTCCCGAAAGACTTGACAACATATCAATAGCTTCTTCCCTATTTTTTGGTTTACCATATATTTTATTGTCTTTTAAAACGATGGTATCAGCCGACACAATAAGTTCATCAGACGCTTGACTATCACTGTAAGCACTTGCCTTTTTAATTGCAAGAAACTCTGCTACATCTTCAAGCTCTAAGTCATCAGGATAAGTTTCATCTAAATCGTCAATTACTCGAACGTCATAATCAATATCCAGTCCAGACAACAACTCTCTTCTTCTTGGTGAGTTTGAAACCAAGACTATTTTATAATCAGTAATAATCATTGCTACAAATTTTGCCAAAGTTACAAAACTTCGTATATTATCTGTAGCTTTTCAATCAAACATAACACAAATATTAAACAAGCATGATAATCATTATCATAACACAAGATAAAGATTAAAGCAAGTTACATGCACTACTTATGAAAACAATTAATTTAAAAAAAATGGAAATAGACGTTTGCTTATCTCCCGCTTTATATCCATATTACAAGCAGGAGAACGATACAGTTATAGTGGTAGACATTTTTAGAGCAACAACCACAATATGTTCAATGTTTCAAAATGGAGCTGCATCTGTCATTACGGTGGCAGACGTGGAGTCAGCTAAATCATATAAATCACAAGGATACATGGTAGGTGGCGAAAGAGATGCTAGAAAAATAGACTTTGCAGACTTTGGCAATTCTCCCTTTGACTATAAAAGAGAAGTAGTTGAGGGAAAAGATATAGTATTTACCACTACCAATGGTACACATGCTATTGATATTGCAAAGGAAAGCAAAAACGTATTTGCTGGTGCATTTTCTAATATAAACGCATTAGCACAAAAGTGTTCAGAAATTGGGGAGAGAGTGGTAGTATTATGCGCTGGTTGGAAAAATAAAGTCAACTTGGAAGACACTCTCTTTGGAGGTGCATTTACCAAAAAGTTAATTGATACAGGGCAATTCAAAATTGGATCTGACAGTACAAGAATTGCATTAGAACTGTGGAATAATGCTAAATCGGACCCAATAAAGTTTCTAAGCAACACTGAGCACTATAAGCGATTAGCAAAGAATGGAGCAGAAAGCGATATAAAGTTTTGCTTCGAAGAAAACACAGCCTCCATTACTCCAAGATATTGCAAGAAAACAAAACAAATGAGGATTGATTAATCTCAATCCTCAAAATCATACTCGTCAAAATCGAATGAATCGGTAAATTGTTCAAGATCACGCCTATCCTTCTTTGTAGGTCGCCCAGTACCTCTTTGACGATCAACAAAACCACTTATCTTGTTCAATTCTAATATTTCATATTGATCAGGAGCAGTTACATTTTCCATAAAACCAGAAACTAGTTTTGCCCCCATACGCTTCTCAGCTAATGCCAACACCTTAAAAGAGAAAGTAACAGGTGGTTTCCTCACCTGTATTACATCACCCACTCTGATATTTCGTGAAGGTTTTAATGAAACGTCACCTATCATCACTCTGCCTTTCTTACATGCATCTGAGGCAATTGAGCGAGTTTTGAATATACGAACCGCCCAAAGCCATTTGTCAACTCTAACCTCTTCCATTTATAATATAAGCATATAAATCAAACCTTCTATTTATTGTTATATTGATTCATAGTAATATTAATTCCTGCAAGACAAAAGCTCTTTACTATTTCAATAGCTGATTCTATCCTGCCATCCAAGGTAGCCTTCTCTTCATCCGAAAACTCATCAAGCACAAAATCCACTTGCAATCCTCTAGGGAAATCATTTCCAATTCCAAATCTTAGCCTTGGATAGTTCTGGCCTATTAGCCCCTGAATATGCTTAAGACCATTGTGTCCTGCATCACTTCCCTTCGATTTCAACCTCAAGGTGCCAAAAGGAAGAGCAAGGTCATCTACTAAAACAAGCAGGTTTTCTTTTTCTATCTTCTCTTTTTGCATCCAATACCGGATTGCATTACCACTAAGATTCATAAACGTTGATGGCTTCAACAGAATCAGTTGCTTATTCTTCAACCTCATCTCTGCTACAAAACCATATCGCATATCCTTAAAAACAACATTGGACGCCTTAGCTAGGGCGTCCAATATCATAAAACCTACATTGTGGCGTGTATTCTCGTAGTCGGGACCTATATTGCCCAACCCCACAATTAAATATTTCATTTACAAATATCTTTCAAGAATTATTATTGGCTCGCAGCAGCGGCAGCAGCGGCACCTCTAGCAGCACGTGTCAATTGAACACGGCAAACAACTGCATTCTTTGGAGATAATAGTTCTAGTCCTTCGAAGCTTAGTTCACCCACTTGAATTGATTTTCCTAAGCCCAACTTTTCAACGTTTACCACCAATTCTTCTGGCAATTTGTCGTGAGTAGCTTTAACTTTCAGCTTGCGTGAGTCAAGAGATAATTTACCCCCTGCTTTTACCCCTTCGGCAAGTCCAACCAAGCGAACAGGTATGTCGATAACTACAGGTACATTTTCAAATACGTGCAAGAAGTCAATGTGTAAAACATTGTCCGTAACAGGATGGAATTGAATCTCTTTTAAGATTGCCATCATCTTTTTGTCACCAAGAGTAAGGTTTACGATAAATACTTCTGGAGTATAAATTAACTTACGCACATCATTTTCTTTAACTACAAAGTTAGTATTCTCTGAGTTATTTCCACCATATACAACGCATGGCACAAGTCCGTCTTTACGGAATGCAACTGAAGCTTTTTTTCCAAAGCTATCTCTTAATTCTCCTTTTAATTCAAATGATTTCATTTTTTCTAATAATTTGTGTTACTCAAAATAAAGTTTTTTAATTTGCTCTTTATTTCCCATCACACGAAGGGCTTATCAAAAGCGGCACAAAGATAGTGATTATCTTTTTATTACGCAATATATTACCTTGCTCTTTTCTTCAAGTCATCAACCGTTATCGACATCAATCTGCCCATTGGTTTGTTATCTTTGTATGAAATAATTCTCATTAAGCTAGCATCTTTGGGTATCTCTTGGGCTTCTGCATACTTTGGGTAGAAGTTATCGGGCGTAGAGTTATCAAAGCTAGTATATATATCAAGTCCTTCAATCTCGGGGCTCAAAGTCACAAAGTACTTATCACCATCTTTCTTAACTGATACAATTGGATCGTACATCGCAGGTGAATACTTTGTTTGTGCAAAATCAAAACGTTCAAAGTGAGACTCTGTTTTTGAAACAAATCTATTCCAATCTTTATGTTCTTTTGGAGACCAAAGAGATTCGGAAACCGCAAAAGCACGAGGCCAAGTCATATACTCAACTTGGCGAATATTATAGACCTGCTCGGTCCACAAGTTTGCTTGACCACCCAAAATATAGTCCCCATTAGCACCCTCAGGTACGGGGTCAAACTTATAAACTTGATTTAAACGAAGCGTAGCATAAACTGGAGGCTCTGTGGTGACATCACCCTGCATCAAGTCGATATAAACATATTGGCTAGGGCTCATAACCACATAATGACCAGATTTTGAAGCCTCTATTCCATACTCAATGCCCCTCCAACTCATTAGCGCAGTTGTGGGAGTGATACCCCCTTCAAGAATTTCGTCCCAACCCATCATTTTCTTACCTTTCGATTGTACAATCTTCTCCAATCTCTTACCAAAATAAGATTGAACTTCGGGCATAGTTTTAAGCCCTTCTCTTTTCATCAACTCTTGAATCTGAGGGCTCTCTTCCCAGAAGTTATGTGGAGCCTCATCACCACCAGTATGAATATATTCAAATGGGAAAAGTTCAGCAACCTCAGTCATCACTTTATCCATAAACTCATATACATACTCATTAGCAGGACAAAGAGTATCGTCAACCAGCCCAATCGGAGGATGTCCTTGCGACCAATCCATAATGGGCTCTCCTGCACGAACAGTATAGTTTTCGGCACCTGGTGTGCACGAAAGCTCAGGATACGATGCAATTGCAGCAAGGCTATGTCCAGGCACATCAATTTCGGGCATCACATCAATAAAACGATCTGCCGCATACTGAACAATCTCGCGAATATCTTCATGCGTATAAAAGCCACCATAATTTTTTGGTTCCTCAGGCAAAGGATCAGAAAAGAAATTGAAGGTCCCAATTTTTTCTACTCTCCAAGCGCCCACCTCAGTAAGCTTAGGCAAGCTTTTTATCTCAATACGCCACCCCTCATCATCAGTAAGGTGCCAGTGAAGAAGGTTGTATTTATATTTCACCATATTATCAATAAATTGCTTAACCTCATCAACAGTGAAGAAGTGACGAGAAACGTCAAGCATCAAGCCCCTCCACCCCATTCTAGGATAGTCGGTGATTTCCACAGCGGGCACTGTCCATTCCACCCCTTCTATAGGCTCGTTATTCTCGATTTGTGGAGGCAATAGTTGCAATAGTGTTTGCACACCATACAAAAGACCAGCAGGCTGATTAGCAATGAGGTTTATTTGAGATTCAGCAACCTCAAGTTTATAGCCTTCGGCTCCCAATTGTTTATCCGATTTTTTATTAATCATCAAAACAATATCAGCTTTCTTGTCATTATTTTTAAGCTCAACAGTTTTGCCAGTAGCAACAGATAACTTTCGCTCAAGAACACTATTCACAAATCCCATCTCATCAATCTTGGGAGTGGAAATTGTTATAACTTCAGGCAAAACAAAGTTGCCTCCCTTTTCAATTACCGACACTGGTTCGGGAATGATAGATATCTCACTACTTGATTGTTGTCCATAAGCCACAACAAACAATAGAGATAACAACATTGATAAAATAGTCTTTTTCATCCTCATTTTCTCTTTTATGAATATTTGGTTATTTATTATTACTTCAATGATTATGTTCGTGCTTCTTTAGCACTCTATGAGGCAAATCGCCATGTCCCAAGATCTCAATTGGACACGAATCATATGCACCCGAAAGCCACTCTTGCGAAATGTCACTTCCACAATGATAATGCAAGGATTGGTTAACGCAAGCAATATTTTTGACAAGAGATATTATTGTGCCAACATCATGAGACACCAACACGATACTCATATCTTTATTAATATCTCCAAGCAGTTTATAAAAATTTGTTTCGAACAGCTTGTCAACATACGAACTAGGCTCATCAAGAATAAGTAGCTTTGGATTATCAATGATGGCTCGACCCAACAAAACACGTTGCAACTGCCCGCCCGACAGCTCTCCCACAGCCCTATTCAATAAATTCTCAACTCCCATCTTTTCAGCTACTGGCACAACCTTTCGCTTGTCATCAGTGGAGTATTTTTTGAATACCTTACCTCGCAAAGTCAATCCCGATAAGATAACATCCCTCACCTTTATCGGAAACTTCTTATCAATATGATTTATCTGTGGCAAATATCCTATATTAATATGCGGAACCTTTCTCCCATTCTCATAAAAAGAAATGGAACCCGAATCAGGTTGCAAAAAGCCTAATATTGTTCTCAACAAAGTTGTTTTGCCACCGCCATTGGGACCAATAATCCCTAAAAAATCTCGGTCATAGACATTTAGTGAGACATCTGTCAGCACGTTGGGCTTATTATCATACCCCACGTTCAGTCCTTTTATTTCAATTATTGGGCTACTCATTCTTCAGGATTTGACAATAGTTTTGCTAATGACAACAATTCCAAATCCCAATCATACGAAAGAGGATTTATCACATGAGATTTCACTCCAAGTTCGCTTGCAATTACTTGAGTGTTTTTCACGTCAAATTCTTGCTGAACAAACACCACTTTTATGTTTTCTTTTTTCGCCAAGTCCACCAACTCCTTCATTTGCGCAGGTGACGGATTTTTACCCTCAAACTCAATACTATGTTGCTCTAGATCATAATCGTGAGCAAAATAACTTAATGCAGGATGATAAATGATGAAACTTCTGCTAGGAATATCCACAAGCATTTCGGAAATAACAGAATCCGTCTCCAAAATCCTCTTCTCCAATTGCTCATAATTTGACCTGTAGTAATCTCTATTGTCAGAATCTATTTTCAACATCGCTTCAAGCATATTCTTCGAGAACTGTAAAGCATTTTTTGCAGAACTCCATATGTGTGGGTCAGCTGCTTCGGGTCCATGGCTATGCCCGTGATCATCATCTCCATGAGAATGCGGACCATGAGTGCCATACATCAAATCTATATCCTTTGAGCAGTCAACGACCAGCACATCGGGATTGTTTTTTGCTAATTTCCCACTCCATGCATTTTCGTATCCCAGAAACCCAACTTTAAAATAAGCATCGCTATTTCCAAGATTAATCATAGCAATAGGCGAAGGTTCATAGGTTTCGGGGCTTGCACCTGGAGGCACAAGGGTGTTTACTTCATACATATCGCCAACAATCTGCTCCAAAAAAAAGCGTTGTGGCTCAATAGTCACGGTTAGTGTCTTTGTGTTGGATTTGTTTCCCATATTGCACGAAAACAGCACCATACTCAGAGCAATAATCCAATATATTTTTCTCATCGGAATATTTATATTTAAAAATGATATGATTTCTGACCTTTTGATATTTATTACAAAAATAAGAAATTGTGTTATACAAATGGCACAATAAACAATTATTTCATACTTTTGTTTTCCTATTGAAACAAAAGCAGTTAAATAAAAAAGGATATTAAAAAAGATGAAGCGCGAGTTTGAAATAACAAAAGATGGATCTCACACCCTTTTTGTACCACAGCTAGAAGAACACTATCACTCAACAAATGGCGCCATACAAGAAGCAAATCATGTATTTATTGACGCAGCCTTAAACTATTGCGACAAAAGAACTATCAACGTTTTAGAAATAGGATTCGGAACGGGACTTAATGCCTTTTTGACCCTGCAAATAGCACAAGCAGATAAAAAAATCATCAATTACACCTCGTTAGAGCTATACCCAATTAGCTTGGATGATGTTTACAAACTCAACTACCCTAGCCTTCTAGGCGGCAATAACACCAATAATTTTATAGATCTACATAAAGCTAAATGGGAGATTAGAACTCAAATAACACCCGAATTTTCAATCACGAAAAATAAGATTGATTTTAGGACTCCTCAAAGTTTCAATCCAAACACTCTTTTTGATGTTGTTTATTTTGATGCTTTCGGACCAGACAAACAGCCCGAAATGTGGGAGAAGCTTATTTTTGATAAAATATATGCCTTAATGTCAGTTGGTGGAATACTCACAACATACAGCGCTAAAGGCTCCGTTAGAAGACTCTTAAAGGAAGTAGGATTAGATGTAGAACGAATTCCTGGTCCAATAGGCAAAAGAGAAATGCTTAGAGCAACTAAAGGCATTACTTCGATATAAAGAACATGTTTGAAGAGTGTTCTAAACACATTTCACACATCTAAAACATATTGACAAAGAACAAAAGAATAGCTTTATAACTAATTCATACTCACAAAGAGCAAAAAAATATATTTCAGTATAAATATATATCTCATAGAACTTTTATCTAATTATCATTGTTAATAAAATTAAAGCTCAAGAGCTTCAATTAGCTGATTAAATTACTTTTACAAATCAGTGTGCGCTTCCGAACCTCAGATATTATCACAGCTTCTGATTGGTTCCAGCAAAAGTGTTATCGCAAAAATTGTCTGCTGACAATATACTCTCTACAAGAAGACTAACCAACTCAACACCCTTAACTAAAAATAGAAGACAGAAAATGATTAGTACATTCAGGGAATTAAAAAGGACCCTTAAAAAAAGCAAAGACACACTTCAAACAATAAAAGTGGCTCTTTTAGGAGATAGTGCAACACAATTGCTAGCTACGGCACTTATGGGAACGGCAGTTGAACGAGGATACAACATCAATTTATTTGAAGCCGATTACAACCAAGTAGAACGTCAGATATTGGATACAACCTCCGAACTATATGAGTTTAAGCCAGACTATATTATCATTTTTCAATCTACTCACAAGTTATTATCAAAATACAACAAGACTAAGCCCGAAAAGTACTCTTCAATTGCCGACGAAAGAATAGAGTTTGTGAAAACAATATGCTCATTAACGCAAGCAAGAATAATCTACTTTAACTACCCCGAGATTGATGATAACATTTTTGGTAATTACTCAAGTAAAACAGATAGTTCTTTTATTTATCAAACTAGGAAGCTCAATTATGAACTCATGAATCTGTCGCAATCATTCCCTAATCTTAACATTTGCGACATCTCTTCAATTCAAAATAAACTGGGACGAGATATAATGTTCCATCCATCCGTATATATTAGTACCGAAATGGTGCTATCGATAGATGCATTGCCACATGTTGCTGCAAGAGCAATGGATATTATATTGACACTTCAAGGAAGGTTTAAAAAGTGCTTGATACTCGATCTCGACAACACTGTTTGGGGAGGTATAATTGGTGATGATGGCTTAGAAAAGATACAACTGGGGCATGAGCTTGGAATTGGTAAGGCATTCACCGAATTTCAAGAATGGGCTCTAAAGCTAAAGAACAGAGGAATTATACTAGCCATTTGCTCCAAAAACAATGAAGACACGGCAAAAGAACCTTTCGAAAAGCATCCCGAAATGGTGCTTCGTCTTGATGACATAGCGGTGTTTGTAGCAAACTGGGAAAATAAAGCAGATAATATCCGAAAAATTCAATCCATACTCAATATTGGTTTTGATTCGATGGTGTTTTTAGATGACAACCCATTTGAAAGAAACCTAGTGCGCGAAAACCTTCCCGAAGTAACTGTTCCCGAATTGCCTGAAGATCCGGGACAATATCTTGAGTATCTTTATGGCTTAAACCTTTTTGAAACTTCTACATATTCTACTGCCGATGCCGACAGAACTCGCCAATATCAGATAGAGTCACAAAGAGCAGTAGCACAATTTAGCTTCACAAATGAAGCCGACTTTCTGAAGAGTCTCAACATGGAGTCAGAAGTGAGAACGTTTAATAAATTCAACACGCCACGCGTATCTCAATTATCTCAACGAAGCAATCAGTTTAACTTACGAACCATAAGATATACCGAGGCAGATATTGAAAGAATAGGCGCTGACGATAATTTCCACACTTTTAGCTTCACCCTAACAGATAAATATGGTGACAATGGTCTCATTTGTGTAATCATATTGAGCAAGCTTGACAATGATGCTCTATTTATCGACACATGGTTTATGAGTTGCAGGGTATTGCGCCGTGGAATGGAAAATTTCACTTTAAACACTATCGTGGAGCATGCAAAAGATTATGGATTTAAAAAGATTATTGGCGAATACATTCCAACTCCAAAAAACATGATGGTTGCAACCCATTATCTCGACCTAGGATTTGAGAACATTAGCACAAACGAAAGAAATCTATTTGAATTGGATGTAGATAGCTATCAAAACAAAGAATCGTTCATAACAACAATATAAAATCAAAAACCAACAACATGAAAAGAGAAGAAATTTTATCAGAAGTTCAAGATATTTTTCGCGATATTCTAGACGAAGAAGAATTAGTTTTAAAAGATGAAACAACTGCTAGTGACGTTGATGGCTGGGATTCGTTGACACACATACAGCTAGTTGTGGCTGTTGAAAAGCATTTTAAATTTAAGTTTACATCAAAAGAGATACTCTCGTGGAAAAACGTAGGAGAAATGATTGATAGCATTCAAAGCAAACACTTACAGCTATGATTATTAATTCATTTGGTTTCTTATTATTCTTCATTATCGTTTTTGTCATTTATTATTTTCCACTTAAGGAGAAAACAAAAATGCAAAACTGGTTGCTACTAATTGCCAGCTACGTGTTTTATGGCATAGCCGACTGGAGAATGCTACCAGTGCTATTAATAGCAACATTGCTGTTCTACATATTAGGTATTAAAATATCCAATAGCAGCGACAAAAAGGCATCTCTCTACACAGCCATCAGCGTAGTTGCAGGAGTGGGGTTGCTGTTTTACTTTAAGTATCTAAACTTTTTCATTGAGTCCTTTGCAGAGCTTTTCTCTTATTTAGGACTTAAAACCAACTTCAATACATTTAATATTATCATGCCCTTGGGCATCAGTTTTTTCACATTCAGGCTGATTAGTTATACGATAGAAATCAATAGAAAAAAGATACCACCCACAAAAGACTTTATATCATTTGCAACGTATGTAGCTTTTTTCCCAACAATAATGTCTGGTCCCATTGACCGTCCCAATGACTTTATTCCACAACTCGAAAGCAAACGCACCTTCGATTATGATTTAGCCATTGACGGTAGCCGCCAAATATTGTGGGGATTATTCAAAAAAATGCTTATAGCAGACAATCTTTCCACATTTGTAACCGCCGTGTGGGCAGACATACCCAATCAAAGCGGTGCCACATTGATAATAGCAGCAGTGCTATACAGCATCCAAATGTACACCGATTTCTCTGGATATTCAGACATGTCAATTGGTGTAGGAAAAATATTAGGCTTTAGAATTACGAAAAACTTCTACTATCCTTTCTTTGCTCGCAATGTAGCCGAGTTTTGGAGGCGATGGCACATTTCACTCACATCCTGGGTAACGGATTATGTTTTTATGCCACTAAACGTAAAGTTCAGAAACCTTGAAAACATTGGGCTAATTATGGCAATAATCATAAACATGATAATTATTGGCATTTGGCATGGAGCCAACTGGACATTTGCCGTGTTTGGTTTATATCATGGCTTACTGTTCATACCTTTGATAATTAGTGGTTCATTCGCCAGAAAAAAGAAACTCAAATCCAATAAACTAGGACTACCATTTGCAAGAGATTTGATGAAGATGGGAGTAACATTTATTTTAGTAACAATAGGCTTAGTTATTTTCAGAGCCGACAATATTGTCCAAGCGTGGAACTACCTTGCAGGCATAGCAAATCCAAATGGGTTTGTATCACTCACCACAGATGGGCTTCGAGCATTAATCCCAACTCTACTGTTTACAATTGTGATGTTTGCCTTTGAATGGATTCAACGTGACAAAGAATTTCCTTTGCAAATTGATAATATAATTGGCAGCAAATCCCTTCGCATCGCATTCTTTTGGGCAATCATTATTGTCACTGTTCTTTATAGTGGTGAGGAACAAGAGTTTATTTATTTTCAGTTCTAAACATGGAGTAATATGAGGAAATTTATCATTGAAATAGTATTCTTTTTTCTTCTCCCACTAAGCCTGATTGCAGTGGTAGCCGAGTACTCAATACGAAAAATACCAAATGACTACGCCTACAAAAGTAGCTGGTTGAACAATAACAGTAATGATATAGATGTTTTATATCTCGGTCCCTCAACAGTATTCTATGACATAGATCCAGCTCTATCAAAGTGGAGGGGATTTAATGCTGCGCATGTGTCACAACCCATCAAGTATGACCATTTCATTTTCAATAAATATTTGGACCAAATGCAATCTCTTAAATATGTAGTTATGGGCATAGATTATTGGTCGCCACATGGCACAATGGAAGGAACCGCCGAGTGGTGGCGTGTTAAGTATTACACCATACACTATGATAGCCCCTACCATGAAGGGAAGAACAAGTATAAATATGAACTGTATTTTCACGATCCACTGCGATTCGGATATGCAATAAAAGGGGGTCTAAGACTAGTTGGGCTAAACAACATATCACATTTAACAGTAAACGAATTGGGCTTCGGCACCAACTACACCTCAATCAATAAGTCTCAAGATTGGGACAATGGAGTTTCAGAAGGAGAACGACATAATGAACTTATGAAAAACACACCCTCGACCACCGATATATACAATCAAAATGTAGAGTATATAAAAGATATCAGTCAGAAGAGCAAAGAGAGAGGTATTAAAGTTATTCTACTTGGTTCGCCTCACTATGAGTCATACAACAATACAATCAATAGAAGATTCATAGATGAAAGAGACAATCTTTGCGAAATGATAGCCAACACATTCGACAATGTTCATTTCATAAACTACTCAGAGCTGAACCTATTCTCACCTGATGAATATTTTGACGCTATGCACCTTAATGAAAAAGGCGCTAAAAGATTTACATCTATAATAGACAGCATAATGGACGAACTATAACTCCGCCAACATCACCGATTTCAACATCTCTATTTGTCGGTGGGGATTGTACTTTTCATCAACAATATGGTAGCATTTCTCGGCGATACTGTCTCGTGTCTCCTTCTTAGTCAATGCAAACCACTCTTGTATCTTTTCGGTTAAGGATGCAACACTCTCATATTTAAAAAACAATCCCGTTTCGTTCTCCACAATTGCTTCAAACTCGGGACCCTGCTTCTCAAAATTATCGTGAGTGATGACTGGTGTGCCGTATGCTAGCGAATGAATTGCAGTGAGACCAATATTGCCTGGCGACACACACAAATCGGCATTATATATCAATTTAGACAATAACTTTTCATCATAACACTCGCCATAAAACCATACATTATCACTCAGCCCACTCAAAGACACATAGTTTCTAAGACTTTCCTCCTCGTCACCACCACCTATCAATACTAGGTTGTAGATATAGCCCTCAGCTTTTAATTTACCCAAAGCATCAATCAGCATATCCAACCTCTTAGACCTAGTGAGCCTGCCCACAAAAAAAAGCGTCTTGCAATTGTTGTCAAAATATTGCTCGTAGATATCACTTTGCTCAACCCTGTCACGATTGTTTTTCTGCATGTCATAATCCAATGAGTTGTAGATTACATGCAGTTTCCCTTCATCTATTCCCCTATCTACAAGCAATCTCTTTGCATAGTTGCCATATAAGAAAAAGCCATCATATAATAGGCTCGAAACTCTCTTAATAAATATATTTATTGGCGACTCATTGCCACGACAACCATGTCCCCACAAATACACTTTTTTGCGAGTGAACTTTGCTAACAATAAAAATAAGAATGTGCTGATGCTATATGTTTCTCCCGTGATAATGTATTTATCGTAGTTCTTATTAAACAACAATCGAATAACACCCCTTTGATAATAGACAGGACCAAACAGTAAAACGTTCTTTATTTCAGTCACCTTGTTTTTAAAATGTGAGTAGTCTAACTTCTTTACATTTTCCTTAATCTTATCCCCAAAATAGAAATCGGCATTAAGTTCCTTCTCCATCAACAAGTAGATAGACTTGCGATAGTGTGGAGCATAATTGAAGATAGCACAAGTTTTAGACATCACATTCTATTTTTTCAACATCTTAAAAAAGTCCCAAATAACAATCCCACCTGCAACCGAAACATTTAGCGAGTGCTTGGTGCCAAACTGTGGAATCTCGATACAATTGTGGCAAGCATCAACAACAGATTGCTGCACACCATGCACCTCATGTCCCAAAACCACAGCATATTTGCAATCATCGTCAAGCCTCAGTTCGTCAAGCGAAACACTGTTCTCTGTCTGCTCAATTGCATACACAGTATATCCTCTATCTTTGAGATTGTTAATCACATCAACGGTATCCTCATGATAACTCCACTTCACAGAGTCTTCCGACCCCAGTGCAGTTTTATGAATATCAGCATTGGGTGGCGTGGCAGTGATGCCACAAAGCACAATCTCTTCAACAAGAAATGCATCACTCGTGCGAAATACAGACCCAATGTTATGTTGACTTCTCACATTATCCAAAACAACTGTCAGCGGTATCTTGGGTGTCTCCTGAAACTCATCAATTGTAACACGATTAAGCTCCTCCACAAGAAGTTTTCTTCTATTCATCGCTCGTTTTTTATTTTTTAAAGATAGCCCTAACCACAAACCAAAAATGATGAAACAATGTGGAGATCAATCCATAATGCTTAACCATAATATTGTATCGCTCTTTTAGCGATGCCTTTCTATTTTCGGTGGTTAGTCCTTCGTTCAAGTAGTTCACTAACACTAGGTTGGTATTATAAATATCTTTTGATTTTTTCATCATGCGTATAGCCCAATCAAAATCAGAAGAATATCGATAGGATGTATCATAGGGCTGAAAAAGTCTTTTTCGCACAATGAAAGATTGATGACACACCAGCATTCCCTTTTTAAAGCTTTTATAGTTTAAAAACTCTGGAGCCTTTAGTCGCCTCATTCGCAAAAACTGCCCCTCATCATCCACAATAGCTGTTTCGCCATAGATAATATCAGGCTTTAGGTTATACTCAATGTCATACATTATTCTTTCTACAGTGTCTGTCGAATAAAACGTATCTCCAGCATTCAGAAAGCAAAGATAATCACCATCTGCCAAGATTGCAGCTTTGTTCATCGCATAATACAGTCCCCTATCGGGTTCGCTTATCCACTTTGATTTCACATTTGCGTATTTTCTTATCAGGTGGATTGTGCCATCAGTTGAATTGCCATCAACAATCACATGCTGAATGTATGGATAAGACTGCTCCTTAACGCTTCTAAGCGTCCTTTCAAGCGTGTGTTCGGCATTGTAAGTTACCGTAATTACGGACAATGTTTTAATATTTTCCATATCAGTCGTAAAGATCTATATATTGTTTGGCAACATTGTTTTGCGAATAATTATTTAGCACAAACTCTCTTGAGTTTGACGAAATAGTCTCCGCATCAGCATCTTTTAGCACCCATATTATTCCGTTTGCCAAGTCTTCCGAATCCTTATATTTTGCCACATATCCCGTCGATTTATGTTGAATCATTTCGGGCACCCCACCAATATCAAATCCCACACAAGGAGTTCCACAAGCCATAGCTTCCATAATTGTGTTGGGAAGATTCTCTTGCAATGATGGTGTAACAAACACATCGGCAGCGTTATACAAATCCATCATCTTTTCCGAATCAACATATCCTAAATTGAATGCAGAAAAAGGAAGATGAGAAGAAATACCCTCACCACCACTACCAGCCATCAAAAACAGAATGTTGTCTCCATTCTTTTCAAATAGTATCTTTGCGGCATCAATCATATAGTCAATTCCCTTGCGTTTATCCGATACTTTTGCTGCAACAAACAACACAATCCTCTTATCCTTAGGCAGATTCATCTCCTGTCTAATAATATGTTTGTTCTTGGGTCTATAAATAGCTGTATCAATCGGATTTGGAATAGAAAGGAGTGCGTGACCCTCAGTCAATGGGCTTTCTGCCGCTAAATCTTTCAACCAATTACTGCACGCTACAAAAGTAATTTTGCCCTTTGAGTATATCTTCCGTTTCTTTTTAAAGATTTTATACGACAGATCCTTATCATTGGGAGATTGAAGATATGGGCACATGCCACATCCAGTCTTAAAGTTTTGACATGTGCCAGCATGATGACAAATTCCTGTGAATGACCACATATCGTGCATCGTCCACACAACCTTTTTGCCCGATGCAAGTATCCTTCCAATTTCATCTAAAGACAACAGCCCCTGATTAATCCAATGAAGATGAACAACATCAGCCTCCTTAAATTCAGCGGTCTTGGTTATCGAAATCCCTGAGTTTGCAATCGAAACATCAAATAGATTTTTACGCGACAAACGATTTTTTGCAAATATACGAGCTCGCTCATTCAAAAAGGTCAACTTACTTTTTATAGCTCCCCCAACCTGAATGATGTTTCTATTGTTTGATAGCCTTTCGAGCACCAACATTTTTGCCGAAACTCCATTGGCATTCAGTGCATCTAATAAGCGATAAGCTGCAATTGCAGCTCCGCCTCTTAAGTCGGACGTGCTAACGAGAAGAACTTTCATATGAGCAAATATTTCGTTTTGTTTGATTATAGAAATGTCTTATCAGAGAGAGCATTGCGATGAAAAACCGAGAGGGCTACCTCCTCGCCCACTTTCACACCGCTGTTTTTCAATTCATTGGCAACCGTGTCGTAAGCCAATTGTGGATGATTGTTGTCGCCACTAAGATGGCACAGCCAAATGTTTTTAAGCTTTGATGAAAAGTTTTCAGCCAAGAACTCAGCCGTTTGACGATTGCTCAAATGCCCCGTGCCATTAGTGATGCGCTGCTTCAGATGCATTGGATAACTTCCATTTATCAGCATCTCCTCATCATAGTTGCTCTCAATCACCAAATGATTTGCCTGAAGCATATAGTGCTTGATATCATCCGTAATCACTCCCACGTCGGTAGCAATCATTAGCTTTTCGTTTCCAAACTCAATAAAATAGCCCACATTTTCGGTGCTATCGTGAGGAACAGGGAAAGCCGTAACCTTTAAATCCTTAATCATAAATGGCTTCCTCTTTTCGATATATCTTGCAGAGCCATTAAGCTTGTGCTTCACCAAAGGGGTTCTATTAATGCCACCGTGCACCCCCTTTGTTGCATACACTGGAATATTATTTTTCTCGCCAAGGTGCCCCACTGCCTTTATGTGATCATAATGATCATGCGTGATAAGCACTGCCCATATCGACGACATATCCACTCCATGTCGTTCCAGTCGTTTTTTGATGATGCGCGGTCCCACCCCAGCATCAATCAAAATTCCATATTCTGAATTGCCCAAATAATAGCAATTGCCTGAGCTGCCACTACCAAGGCTGAAAAATATAAATTGTTCTGTTTGAAAAAGTTCGTACTGCATAAGTAAAGACAAAGGTACAAAAAATAA
>CAYFSV010000006.1:25847-29341 GCA_964345815.1 uncultured Proteiniphilum sp.
TATTTCAAGAAATCATCAAAATAGCGAGTTATATGTTCATGCAGATGCACTCTATCAATTCCCATCACATTGTGCTCATGACCAGGATAAACAAAGAAATCGGGATGAGTTCCCGCCTCAACAGCCGCTTTCAAAAACTGCATGCTGTGTTGCATCACCACCACTGGGTCTTCGTCGCCATGAATAATTAGCAAACGAGATTTCAATTTGTCTGCCTTGTTCAACAGGCTAGTCTCTTCATATCCTTCGGGATTATCTTGCGGTGAGTCCATATATCTTTCTCCATACATGATTTCATAGTACTTCCAATCAATAACAGGACCACCTGCCACACCCACTTTGAAAACATCAGGATAGCGGAGCAACATATTAATGGTCATAAAACCTCCATAGCTCCAACCATGAACACCCATTCGATCAGCATCAACAAATGGAAGGGATTTGAGAAACTCAACGCCACACATCTGGTCTTTAGCCTCCTCAACACCAAGTTGGCGATGAGTTACGTTTTCAAATTCGAAGCCACGATTTGCAGTGCCACGATTGTCAACCACAAAAACAATATGGTCACGCTGAGCCATATAAAACTCCCAACCACCCGAACCATATCGCCATCTATTTTGTACCATTTGCGAATGCGGACCACCATATACATAAATTGCAACAGGATATTTCTTTTCGGCATCAAAATCAGCAGGTTTCACCATTCTATAATGCAGGTCCGAAACTCCGTCGGCAGCTTTTATTGTTCCCGTTTCAACAGTTGGCACAGTATATTCAGCAAAAGGATTCTCAGCTTGCGCCAGAAGAGAGTGCTTGCTGCTTCTTGTGTCAACCAAATCAACAGCACCAGGGTTATCATGTGCCGAGTATCTATCAATAAGATATCTGCCCGAGGCACTAATTGATGCAGAGTGCGACCCCTCCAAAGATGTATGCTTTATGTATTTCCCATTCTTCAAATTCACGCTAAACACATGCCTATCCATAGGAGTTGGATTGGTGGAAACAAAATATAGGTTTTGACTTTTGGCATCAAAGCCCACAACGTTGGTCACATCCCAATTGCCCACAGTTAGTTGCTTGATTAATTGCCCCGATATATTGTAAAGATACAGATGATTGTACCCATCACGTCGGCTTTGCCACACAAATTGATAGGGATTATCTTTAACAAACATCACAGGATTTTCGGGCTCCACATATTTTGGATGCGTCTCTTCAAACAAGGTCATATCAAACTTGCCCAACTCAGCATCATATCTGTTTAGATGCATATGATTTTGATCTCTGTTGAGTTCAGCAATGTAGATAGCATCGCTTTGTGGACTCCAAGCCACGTTGGTAAGATAATGCTCATCGGGTTCGCCAGTATCTATATAAATGGTAGATCCCAATTGCGTATCAAACACTCCAATAGTTACGTGATGACTTGCCATTCCCGCCATTGGATATTTATAATCAACCAACTTAGCCTCACGAGCCGACATATCCACCAGGGGGTAATCCTCAACCATGGTTTGGTCCATTCGATAGAAGGCTAGCTTGCTGCCATCGGGCGACCAAAATATACCTCCATCAATGCCAAACTCGCGTTGATGAACCGACTGACCAAATATTATATCCTTGTTGGATTCGTTTGAAATGGCAGTCTCGTTTCCTTCAGCGTCAATAATATAAAGATTGTTCTTCTGGGTGTAAGCCAAATGAGCATTGTTGGGCGATAGGGTGTGATTTTCGCTACCTTGTGGAAAGTTGAATTGTGCAACACGCTCCAGCGTTTCGGCATTGAATACTGCAATCCCCCTATTGGTTCTAAACTTCAACACCTGCGAGCCATCTGTTGAAAATGATGGAGCAAAAAGCCTCTCCCCCTCTTCAGCCAATGAGCTTATGGTGAATAGAAGCTCGCTTTTATCAAGCCTGCTGGGATTGGGAGTTACAAAAACCGAATCACCTTTTATCCCAATCAATTTATCACCATACCATTGATATTGCATCTCCATGCGAGGCGAAAACTGATAGTAGGATTTGCCACCTGGTATCAACTCATCGAGCGTGAAATCCTTTGGCTGCTGTGCCCACACCAACTGAGTAGCAATGGCAATGAGCAATATGAGCATATTATGTCTTTTCATAATAAGAAATGTTTCTACATTATTTTTGTTTCGTAAAGCGAATGTATTGTGTCGTTATACTCTTTCACCAGCTCACCAACAACGTCACCTGCCGACACCACCTCATGAACAAGCGATGCCACTTGACCAATCTCAAGTTCACCATCCTGAAGGTCACCTTCAAAAATTCCCTTTTTGGCTCGTCCTCTTCCCAATAGTTCGCGCATTTCGTCAGCCGAAGCTCCACGATCTTCCATCTCTTTCACCTGATCGTAGAAATTGTTTTTGATAAGTCGAGTTGGACTAACCTTTTTGAGCGACAACACCGTTTCGCCCTCTGCCAACGACAAACAACGCTCTTTGAAAGCATCGCTTGCCGAGCTTTCGCTTGTTAGTGCAAATCGGGTACCCACTTGCACACCCTCGGCACCCAAAGCAAAGCTTGCTGCCATGGCGGCTCCAGTGGCTATTCCACCCGCTGCAATCACAGGGATGTCAACCGCCTTGCTCACCTGTGGGATAAGCACAAGAGTGGTAGTCTCTTCACGTCCATTGTGACCTCCTGCCTCGAAACCCTCGGCAACGATGGCATCAACGCCCGCCTGAGCAGATTTTTGAGCAAAATAGGAGCTCGACACCACATGCACTACCGTGATTCCGTGAGATTGCAAATGCTTGGTCCACGTTTTGGGATTGCCAGCAGAGGTAAATACCACGGGCACTTTTTCATCAACAATAATTTGCATAATCTCTTCCACCTGAGGATACATAAGTGGCACATTCACCCCGAAAGGCTTGTTGGTTGCCTGCTTGCATTTCTGAATGTGCTCGCGAAGCACATCGGGATACATCGATCCTGCACCAATCAACCCCAAACCACCAGCATTGCTAACAGCCGATGCTAATTTCCATCCACTGCACCAAACCATACCAGCTTGAACAATGGGATACTCGATTCCGAATAACTGTGTAATTCTATTATTTTTCATGACAGCAAAGATACAGATAATTAGCGAAAAATAGCGCCAATTGCATTCATGATTAAGAGTACACTTATCAAAAACCAAATGTGGTTTTCAAGGAATATTTATTTGAGTGATAAAAGATGTTTGTTTAAGGGAATATTTATTTGAGTAAAAAAAGATGTTTTTTTATGGAAATAATTATTGGAGCAAAAAAAGATGTTGGTTTTCGCGAAAAACTTTATTTTGTTGAAACAAAAATGTTTTTTTGCACGAAAAAAGATATATTGGTTAAAAAAGAGAATGATTTTGCGCGAAAAAGAATATATTCCTTAAAAAACACTCGTGATTTTGCTAAAAAAGGAGTTATTGGAGCAAAAAAAGATCTTTTTTTGCTCTCCAGACTTTTTTTGGT
>CAYFSV010000006.1:29441-41512 GCA_964345815.1 uncultured Proteiniphilum sp.
TTTGTTTTGCTTCCAAATGTTTTTTTGAGAAAAACAAAACATTTTATCTTCAATATCAAACTTGCAAGCACCACACAAAATTAAAATAATCTACTCGAACATCTGCAAGACACAAAAGCAAGCTTTTCGACACAGACTAATGTGAACCCATAGCAAAAGTTGACTTTTGTAGCCTCCATTAGCTATAAATTGATTAGTTTTGTAGCTTAAACTGAATTATATAATCAAAAACAGATAAACGCTTATAATGAACATATTAATTCTAGGTTCTGGTGGACGCGAACATGCTTTAGCATGGCATATGCAAGATAGCAATAAATTAAAAAACTTATATATAGCTCCTGGAAATGCTGGGACAGCATCAATAGGAAAGAATGTAGCAATAAACCCAACCGACTTTGAGGCTCTAAAAGAATTTGCGCTCAAAAATATGGTTGATATGATTGTGGTGGGACCCGAAGTGCCGCTTGTGGAGGGGGTTTATGACTATTTTAAAAATGATGCCGCCACAAAGCACATCTCAATCATTGGACCATCAAAAAAGGGGGCTCAACTTGAGGGAAGCAAAGATTTTGCAAAGGACTTTATGAATAGGCACAACATCCCAACAGCAAAACACAAAACAATTACTCCCAACAACTTAGAGGAGGGATATCAATTTTTGGAATCGCTTGAAGCACCCTATGTGCTGAAAGCTGATGGGCTTGCCGCAGGAAAAGGGGTGTTGATACTAGACAATATTGAAGAGGCTAAAGAGATGCTTGGCGAGATGCTTGGTGGCATGTTTGGCAATGCAGGAAATAGAGTGGTGATTGAAGAGTTTTTGGACGGCATAGAGTGTTCGGTATTTGTGCTCACCGATGGCAAATCGTATAAGATATTGCCTGTGGCAAAAGATTATAAACGAATTGGAGAGGGCGATACAGGATTGAACACGGGAGGAATGGGAGCTGTGTCGCCAGTGAACTTTGCCGACAAGGAGTTTATGCAAAAGGTAGAAGAGCAAATTGTGGTGCCCACCGTTGAAGGAATTATGAAGGAAGAGCTCGAATATAAGGGCTTTGTGTTTATAGGCTTGATAAAAGTGAAGGGCGAACCAAAGGTAATTGAATATAACGTGAGAATGGGCGACCCCGAAACAGAGGTGGTGATGCCAAGAATTAAATCGGACTTAGTGGAACTTTTTGAAGCAGTTGCAAACGAAACACTCCACACAAAAGAGTTGGTGATTGATGACAGATTTGCCACAACCGTTATGATGGTTTCGGGAGGATATCCTGGCGACTACGAGGGTGGAAAAACAATCACAGGAATAGAGAGCATAGAGGATTCTATCGTTTTTCATGCGGGCACAAAACTCAACGACGGCAGTGTGGAAACAGCAGGTGGAAGGGTTTTGGCTGTCACCTCGTATGGCACAACAATGGAGGAAGCATTGGCAAACTCATACAAAAACATTGAAAAGATTAAATTTGAAGACAGCTATTGCCGTAAGGATATAGGGTTCGACTTAAAATAATAAGAAAGAAAACAGATGAATACTCAATTAAATCGCAACTTTACAACATATTTTATTGAATCACGCTTTATATCGGTCGTCATAGCCATCGGCGTGGTGCTAATGCGCTTTTTGATGTTTACAAAAAGAGGACTACCCACCACACCAATAAGCGATGCCAATTTTATATGGAACAACATCGAACCATTGCTGCAAGCATATCCAATGATGTCGTTTGTGGCAAGCACTCTTTCGATATTTGTTATTTCATTATTGATTTCAGAAATAAACAACCGCTTTAGAATTATCCGAACACGAACATCGATGCCATTTTATATTCCGTTGATTGTGTTCAGCGTGCATCCTATTTTTCTAAGGTTCACCCCCGATCTGGCTGCACTAATACTTGTGCTTTCGTCAATGTTTCCACTATTGGCAACTTATCAATCGCATATCACGCATCGCTACACATTTCAGTTTAGTGCATTGCTAGCCATGGCAAGTATATTTCAGATTTATGCCATAATTCTTGTTCCTATTTGGCTGGTAGGATTGAAGGCGCTATCAGAAATCAACTTCAAGTCGTTTCTAGCATCCCTATTTGGCATCAGCGTGGTTTATTGGATCACATTTGCATTCTTCGTGTTTGCCGATAATCTTCAGGGCTTTATAACCCCAATGCTTGAGCTAGGAAAAACATATGATTTCACAAGGGTTCCCGATTTCACAGTGCCTCAATGGGGTTTTGTGGGGTCAATCATCTTCTTTGTTGTTTATTTTATAATGTCTGACAATAGGCAAATTATTAGAGAGCGCAGTTTCACCAAGAAGATACTATACCTAAGTATGTCAATTATAATTACTTCGCTACTGCTACATGTTCTGTTTTTAGGACACACAATATTTTGGATGTACGTGGCTGTGGCATTCCTTACAGTTATAATTGCCCATTTCTACACCAACGTGACAAGCTATCATGTTATTTATTCGTTTGTGATTTTCTCGGCACTAATTTTATTCTATATGATGGTCAACACTTTCAGTGATTTGTCACCATTCTAGCAACTTTTTTGTTACAGTTTTGTTTTTATAATAGAGCCAAGCAGGGGTATTATTATGAAACGAGCACAATAATCATCACCACGCATGGAAATGATTGAAGCGAGTTACATATGATACTTTTGAAAATAAATAATTATAATCGTATGAAATCAAAACTGTATTTTACTCTACTAGTTGTAGTTTTATCATATGCGGGGCTGTCATCATGTGGAAGCACGCAAACTACAGCACAAAAACAAGAAATAGCCGAAGCAGTTAGGCAAAAGGTTAATGATTTGGACTTTACCTTTAAGGCAGACTATGCTTATCCCTCAACCTTCAGATCTATCTATCTTTCGCCATACTATGATGTGAAAGTGAGTTCGGACACCATCATTGCCTATTTGCCATATTATGGCAGAGCCTATTCGGCACCAATGAATCCTAGCGAAGGGGGCATAAAATTCACTAGTACGTCATTCGACTATGAAGTAAAACAAGGCAAGAAAAACGGAAACTGGATTATTGATATCAAAGTGAAAGATAGAGGAAATGACACCTCCCTATTGTTTGATATTTGGGATAACGGCAAGGCTAGATTAAGTTTTTCAGACTCGAAGAGGCAATCAATATCATTCTCGGGCGAGATAGATATTGAGACAAATGAATAATAAAAAAGCGGCATCGAGCCGCTTTTTGGTTATAACTATCAACCAACTGTTTAAATCTTATCGGTTAAGCTTTTTGGTAAATAGAATGTATCATTCTTGTCAATATAAACTACCACTGAGCCAACATCAAACGGCTTACCATTGAGCTTAGCAACCGATGAGAATGCTTTAACCTCTAGTGTTGATTTACCCTTCTTTACAACCAGCACAGGGAAGTCTTCATCCTTTTTGTCGATTGTGTATGAGTAGCCATCAAATACAGCAGTGTGCTTTGCAAAAATCTCATCAGATAAATCTTGCAAGGTTTGCTCAATGCCTGACACCTCAACCAAGTATTTATTTACATCCACATTTCGCACATTTCCTCTCAAGATGTCATCTTGTGGGTGATATGATGCAAGAAGTGTTTCCTCGCCAGTGTGTCCACCTGTGGTGAAACCAAAACAAGTGCGAGAGTTCATTATTTTTATAATACTGCGAACCATATTCTCACTATTGGCAACCTCCATGTAGTCACTCTCCTTTTTGTAGTTTTTGGAAGAAGCTAATGTAGCAACCTCATCATCGGTCAAATCGATGTTAGTGTATTCTTTAAACACGCTCTTGATATCCTTTGGATCCGTTTCAAGAAGTATTGCCTCTAGTCCGTTACCACTAAGTTTGTAATCTGATACAGACTCAAATAGTTGATCGATGCTAAGCTTGTCATATCCTGGGCAGTCATACGAACCAATTGTGAAACCACTATTGCCATGGTCGGACATGATTACGACTGCTGTGTTGCCATCTTTAATTGCAAACTCCATAACCTTGCCCACTGCATCGTCAAAGGCAATGTATTCGGTTATCATTCCCACTGCATCGTTTGCGTGAGCAGCCCAGTCCACCTGGCTACCTTCAACCATAAGAAAGAAACCGTTCTCATCTTTCGACAACAGTTGCAAAGCTTTCTCTGTCATCTCTGCCAGTGAAGGCACCTCTTGTGGGTTTCTATCGATGTCGTAGGGCAAAGCACGTTCACCAAAAAGTGCCCACACTTTTCCACTCTTATCGTAGTTTAGAAGCGCGGCTCTATCATCTTGAATCAAAGTAGTTCCATTATTGTTGAAGTGCTGCTTGATATCATCCGTCAAGATACCATTGCCACCACCAAACATAACGTCAAGATTTTGATAAGCTACCTGCGGCGCAATCGATTTATACTGGCTTCTATAGTAGTAGTGAGCCGAGAAATCGGCAGGAGTAGCATGTGGAAACTCGCACGTGACAACAAGTCCTGTAGCTTTGTTTTTTATAACCTTTGAAGCCTCAAGAATTGTGGCTGCAGGCTGATAAGTTCTATTTGCATCCACAGGATACAAGTCGTTTTGGGGATCAGCCTCGGGATAGATTGCTACGTTGCCTGTTTTTTGCAACACACCAGTAGCATATGTTGAACCCGTAGGGGCAGAGTCGCCAATAGGTGCATTTGATGAATGAGTAGTAACAGTACCCGTAAAGTATGGATCGATATGAAGCTTATCGCCCATCTTGTTGTAAATTTTGTACCATCTTGCTGCAGAGTAAACACCAGTTGACGTTCCATCAGGAATCATCACAATAACATTCTTCACTGGTTTAACCCCTTGCGCAAAGATTAAAACTGAAATGGCAAAAAAGCCAAGAATTAAACCTACTTTCCTCATAATTGAATTATTATTTTTTTGATTTAGATTTGTGTAGTCGGTAAAGGTAGTTAAATTGATATGTATTATTATTTCAAAGTAGTGTGTTTAACACGCATGTAACATTTTTTAAGTTTGCAAGCTCAATTCAATTCATTATGTTTGTTCTCATTAATTAAAACAGAATATGAACAAACAAAATAAAAGACCTCTCATAATAATCTCAAATGATGACGGTTATCAAGCAAAGGGTATCAACGAGCTAATAGAGGCAATGCGAGAATTGGGCGATGTGGTGGTGTTTGCACCTCAACATCACCAATCGGGTATGTCGTCGGCAATCTCAACAATGCAACCACTTAGAACTCTAAAATACATAGATGAAGAGGGGTTGCAGGCATATTATTGCAATGGCACTCCTGTGGATTGTGTAAAACTAGCTCTTAATGAATTTCTTGATAGAAAACCCGACCTACTTGTTTCGGGAATAAATCATGGATCAAATGCAGGAATAAGCGTCATATATTCTGGCACCATGGGCGCCGCTATTGAGGGATGCATTTTTGAGGTGCCATCTATTGGATTTTCTCTATGTGATCATTCTCAGAATGCTGACTTTTCTAACACCTGCAAAGTGGCAAAAACAGTTGCAAAGAAGGTGCTAGAGAACGGGCTTCCTCAGGGGGTTTGCTTGAATGTGAATGTGCCAAAGGGAGAAGTGAAAGGAATAAAAATTGCTAAGCAAACCCAAGGCAAATGGGTAAATGAATATAAGAAGGCTTATGATGGTATAGGGCTAGATGTGTATTGGATGACTGGCAACTTCGAAAACTGGGAAGAGCACAACGGTAGTTCCGACGAATGGGCTCTTGCAAATGGATATGCGGCAGTGGTGCCTGTGAAGATAGATATGACTGACTATCAGTTTATGGATGATTTGAAAGAGTGGGATTTGTAATTCAACACTTCGACTTTGATTTTCAAGTTAATAGCTCGCAATAAAACAACCTAAAACATTTAATAGCTCAAACCAATGAAGTATTACATAATAGCTGGTGAAGCATCGGGAGATTTGCACGCTTCAAATCTAATGAAGTCTATAAAGCAAAAAGATAACAATGCCGAATTTAGATTTTTGGGTGGAGACTTGATGGCTGCGCAAGCCAACAACGAACCCCTAATCCACTATAGAGATATGGCATTTATGGGTTTCATCCCTGTGTTGCTCAATGCACGAACAATTCTCAATAATTTGAAAAGATGTAAGCAAGACATCAAAAGCTATAAACCAGATGTTGTGATATTGGTGGACTACCCAGGCTTCAATTTGAAAATAGCTAAGTATGTAAAAAAAGAGCTTGAGATTCCTGTTTATTACTACATTGCCCCAAAAGTGTGGGCATGGAAAGAGTATAGAGTGAAATCGTTTAAGAAATACGTTGACGAGATGTTGCTCATTCTGCCTTTCGAGGTCGATTTTTATAAAAAGCACAACTACAAAACTCACTATATTGGCAATCCAACACTCGATGCCATCGAGTCTCGAGAATATAAGAATGAAACATTCGAAGATTTTATAAGGGATAACCATCTGGTGAACAAACCCATTATATCGATACTAGCAGGAAGCAGAAAGCAGGAGATATCAAAAAACTTACCTCCCATGCTTCAAGCCTTAAAAACTTTTGAGGGATACCAGGTGCTGATTCTTGGTGCACCCGGAATTGAGCCTGATTATTATGAGAGGTTTACCGAAGGAGAGCACGTGAAAGTGATTTTCAATCAAACATACAGAGCTTTAGCTCAATCGCAAGCCGCATTGGTGACTTCAGGAACTGCAACTTTAGAAACTGCAATACTGAACACACCTCAAGTTGTGTGCTATCATACGCCAGTGCCCAAACTAGCCTATTGGGGATTTAAAAACATACTGCACACGCCCTACATTTCATTGGTAAACCTCATTGCTGGAAGAGAGGTTGTGAAAGAGCTTTTTGCAAAATATTTCACTCTCGATAACATAAGAACCGAGCTACACCAAATTTTGAACGTGCAAAACTATCGTAACAATATGCTAACAAATTATTCAGAGCTAAGAAAAATATTGGGCAAGCCAGGAGCATCGGATAATGCGGCAACCTTTATTGTTGAAAAGATAAATAGATTGAAAAAGTAAATGTTAAAGTACTCCATTATAAAAACTTTTTTCACTTAATTTGCTTTCTCTATATATAGATAAATTATTTAAACAATTAGAATCATGAAAATAGGTATCCTTACATCGGGTGGTGATTGCCCTGGAATTAATGCAACAATAAGGGGAGTTGGCAAAACAGCTATAAACAAATATGGCATGGAGGTTATAGGGATTCGTAATGGTTTCTCTGGACTGTTATATAAGGACATTGTAGAGCTAGATGATTCTGCACTATCAGGAATTCTTAATCTTGGTGGAACCATTTTGGGAACCGCACGAGAAAAGCTATTCCGCAAAATGATTAAATCTCCTGACGAAAAAGATAGGGAAACTATCAAGCAATGTTATCACGAGTTGGGTCTCGATTGTTTGGTATGTATTGGAGGAAATGGCACACAACGAACAACTTGGATGCTATCCGAACTAGGACTTAATGTGGTGGGTATCCCCAAAACTATCGACAATGATGTGTGGGGAACTGATGTGACATTTGGATTTGATACTGCGGTGAATATCGCAACCGAAGCCATCGATAGGTTGCACTCCACAGCAAGCTCACACAGACGAGTTATGGTAATCGAGCTTATGGGTCACCACGCCGGTTGGATAGCACTTAATGCTGGAATGGCAGGCGGAGCCGACATTATTTTGCTTCCCGAATTGGGCTACAACATGAAGGTGATAATTGACAAAATAAAAAGCAGAGTAGAAAGAGGCAAAACATATTCAATTGTGGTTGTTGCCGAAGGAATAGAGATACATGGAGGAAGCAACGAAAGACCTGCCATATATTTTGCTAAGGAGATTGAGGCACAAACGGGAATTGAAACTCGTGAGACGGTTCTAGGTTATATTCAACGAGGGGGCTCGCCCTCTCCTGCCGATCGCAATCTTGGCACACTACTGGGAGGCCATGCTGCTGAACTAATATATCAGGGGAAGTTTGGGCTAATGAGTGCAGTGATTGATGGTAAGATATCAGAAATACCACTGTCGGAAGTGGCTGGCAAACTTCGTTTGGTGACACAAGACACCCCACTGGTTGTTCAAGGAAAAAAAATGGGTATCTCATTTGGTGTCTAGCTTTAGCTTGTTGATTAATAGTAACACGTAAAAACAAACGAGCCAATAAGTTTCGCTTAACTTATTGGCTCGTTCCATATTACTATTATAACATAACGACATCAATATGATGAATGTCTCATTAATTTTTTTCTAAAGCTCTTCTATCACTCTTCAACAAGGTTTTCAGTATTGTTCTTTCCTAAAAGCTTATCTATTAAATCATTGTCATTTCTCAATCTTTTGATAGCTTTTTTAGATGCTTTTTGGTGAGATTCTTTTTTCGAATAACCCTTACCAGAGCCCAAATCGAGCCCACCAACAAGAACAATAGATTTGAAAATTGGATTGTTGTTTTCATCATATGATGAATCAACTAATTCAAAGGTGACCTCAACTTTATGTTTTTGTCCCCATTCAATTAGGCGAGATTTAAAATCAACCTCACTTTTCAAAACAGTGTCAATATTAATGTGCTCCTTTATAAGAGTCTCGTAAACAAAGCTTTTGGCTACTCTATAACCTTGATCAAGATATATAGCACCTATTAGCGCCTCTAAGGCATCGCCATAAATGTTTGTATTGTGTGCAAGATTTCTGGTTGAAGTAGTGATAATCTTGTCAATACCAATCTCAACGGCTATTTTGTTAAGCGTTTCGCGCTGAACTATTCTAGAGCGTGTGCTGGTTAAGAAACCCTCCTTTTTGTGTTCAAACTTCTTGTAAAGGATATCAGCAACGATGGCATCTAAAATTGCATCACCGAGAAACTCAAGTCGTTCATTATTCATCCACTTTCCTGAAGCAGAACGAACCGAAGAGGATCTGTGTGTGAGAGCTTCGTGGTACAAATCTATCCTATCAGGATAGAAGCCCAACATTTGATAAAAAGAAAAGTAAGGCTCTTTTCCCTTTCGAGGAATGGCTCTTACTTTTCGCATAAATTTTCTTAACACATTATTTAGTGTATTTCTTTAATATAACGCTTGCATTGTGTCCACCAAAACCGAAAGTATTCGATAAGGCAGCTCTAATCTCTCTTTTTTGAGGTTTGTTAAATGTAAAGTTTAGATTATAATCTATCTCTGGATCTTCATCACCCTCTTGGAAGTTGATTGTTGGAGGAACTATTTGGTTTTCAATTGCCAATATGGATAACATAGCCTCAATAGCTCCAGCGGCACCAAGCAAGTGACCAGTCATAGACTTAGTTGAACTGATGTTTAGTTTGTAGCTGTGCTCGCCAAAAACATCCAATATAGCTTTAACCTCTGATATATCGCCCACGGGCGTAGAAGTTCCATGTACGTTGATATAATCTATATCTTCAGGTTGAATCTCTGCATCTTCAAGAGCATTGCGCATCACTAGTTTTGCGCCCAATCCATCGGGATGCGAAGCAGTGAGATGATGAGCATCTGCTGACATACCTGCACCTACAACCTCTGCATAAATATGAGCTCCACGTGCCAAAGCATGCTCTAACTCTTCAAGAACAATAGACACAGAGCCCTCACCCATCACAAAGCCGTCTCGGCTTGCACTAAATGGGCGAGATGCTGTTTCGGGCGAATCATTGCGTGTTGACAATGCATGCATAGCATTGAAACCACCAACCGCAGCAGGGCTGACAGTAGCTTCCGAACCACCTGTTATTATAGCATTAGCTTTATTTAATCGAATCAAATTATAAGCATCAGCTATTGCGTTAGTGGATGAAGCACATGCCGAAACAGTTGCATAATTAGGACCCCTCAGTCCATAAATCATAGAGATATGCCCTGCAGCAATATCAGCTATCATTTTTGGAATGAAAAAAGGATTGAAACGAGGTCCTCTTTCAATGTTGGTAAAATAATTACCTACCTCATCTTCAAATGTTTTGATTCCACCAATACCAGCCGAAAAAATAACACCAATACGATTGGTGTCCTCTTTTTCTAAATCAAGTCCTGAGTTTTCCATCGCTTCGGTTGCCGACTTTATTGCCAACTGCGAATAGCGATCGAAACGCCTCACCTCTTTCTTTTCTAATATATCTAATGGATCAAACCCCTTTACTTCACAAGCAAACTGAGTTTTAAACATCGAAGCATCGAAAAGAGTAATAGGTCCAGCACCGCTCTTGCCAGCAATGACGTTATCCCATGTTGTTTTAACATCATTTCCTAATGGCGTGATTGCTCCCAGACCTGTTACTACTACTCTTTTTAATTCCATTTGTTTTCTCAATATGGATTTTTATTTTGCGTGTTGCTCTACATAAGCAACTGCATCGCCAACGCTTGAAATCTTTTCAGCCTGATCATCAGGAATTGAGATGTTGAATTCTTTTTCAAATTCCATGATTAACTCTACAGTATCAAGTGAATCAGCACCTAGGTCGTTTGTGAAACTTGCAGTATCTGTAACTTCAGATTCCTCTACACCTAATTTCTCGACAATGATCGACTTTACTCTTTCTGCTACTTCTGACATAACTTTATTAATTAAATTAGTAAATAAAATTGTTTTATTCTTTAATTTTTGCTGCAAAGTAAGTCATTTTTTTTATAACTACACAACTTTTCCTCTTTAAAACAATAGAAAACTGCACATTTTTCGTATTTTTGTGCACCAAACTATAGATTTTATGATTAAATTAGCCATTTTTGCATCGGGAAGCGGCTCAAATGCCGAGAATATTGTAAAGCATTTTTTGCACAATTCAGAAGTGACAGTATCTGTTATTATCTCTAATAAAAAAGATGCATACGTGTTGGAGAGAGCCAAAAAACTTGATATTCCCGCCTACACATATAATAAAAGGGAATTTGATGAAAGTATCGAGATTATCTCACTCCTAGAAACATATGAAATAGACTATATTATTTTAGCTGGCTTTCTACTAAAGGTATCTCAAAAGCTGATTGATAAGTATCCGAACAGGATAATAAACATACATCCCGCACTATTGCCTAAATATGGAGGAAAAGGAATGTATGGAGATTTTGTTCATCAGGCGGTAATAGAATCAAGAGAAAAGGAATCGGGCATCACTATCCATTATGTGAACGAAAATTATGATGAAGGCGCCATAATATTTCAAGCAAGGTGCGAAATCACTGATAATGACACCACTAGCACTCTTGCCGACAAGGTTCACGCGTTAGAATATGAACATTTACCCAAAATAATTGAGGAAATAGTGAAAAAATAATGCGAAATTATTTCGTATTCAAAAATAAGTATTACCTTTGCATCGCAATTGCGGCTGTGGCGTAATTGGTAGCCGCGCTAGACTTAGGATCTAGTGGAGAAATCCGTGGGGGTTCGAGTCCCTTCAGCCGCACAGCACGAGTCTTTTAAGAAACATCTCTTAAAAGACTCTTTTATTTTACTTACTCACAATCATTTGTCGAGCGGTAAAATAAAAAATTACAAGAAAAGACTTGTGTAGTTGCAAAAAATGGCGTAACTTTGCGCTCGTTATTTAAGGAAAAGAGGTCCCGTAGCTTAACTGAATAGAGCATCTGACTACGGATCAGAAGGTTACAGGTTTGAATCCTGTCGGGATCACATAAAATACAAACGGTAAGTTGATAATTAATCACTTACCGTTTTTTCTTTTTAAGCCAATCGAGTGTTTTAAACCAGATTATTCGGCACGCAAAGTTCACAAATTAATATGTAGTCTTCATTTATCCTTTCTTCAAGTGAAGCATGGGGCAAATTTGGTAATTTAGCCTTTTCCCATCTCCCGAGAGACATAATTACTAAACTCATACCTATTCCCATCGTCCGAGAGGCACAATTACTAATTTCATACCATTTTCCATCGTCCGAGAGGCACAATTACTAATTTCATACCATTTTCCATCGTCCGAGAGGCGCAACTACTAAATTCATACCATTTTCCATCGTCCGAGAAGCACAAAACTTAAATTTGAGTTCTTTTA
>CAYFSV010000007.1:0-11510 GCA_964345815.1 uncultured Proteiniphilum sp.
TCGTCATTTGACGATAGCCAAATATTGCTCCGTTTATGTCTATCATCAAATGACAATAGGCACAAAAAGAGGCTACTTGTTAAATTTATTGATGATGATTTTCCCTCCTTTGGCAAGGAAGAACATTAGAATAAGAACAAAAATGATAAATGCTCCCGATGGCACATTAAGGTAGTATGAGAGCAAGAGTCCTGATACACTTCCTATAAAACTAAAGAGAACGGACAAAGATATTAACTTTGAATAGTTGACCGTAAATATATTTGCCGTCATCTGTGGGACGGTGATTAATGACATTAGCAGCACAATTCCAACCAGACGGATGCTAAGAACAATTGTTACGGCTGTGAAAAGCATCATTGAGTACTCAATAAATTTTGTGTGAATGCGTCGAGTTTTGGCAAACTGAGAATCAAATGATACAGATACAATAGAATGATAATTGGCAGCAAAGAAAACCAGCAACACGGCTGATAAAATAAGCAGCGAGAGAATGTCAGTAGTGGTAACTGTAAGTATATTCCCAAATAGATATTCCGACAAGTTTGGAGTGTAGCCTGGAGTTAGAAAGGTGAGAACTATACCTATAGCCATTCCGAGCGACCAAAAGACACCAATAGCCGAATCTTCTCGCACCCCTTGTCTTTCTGATAGCCATTGGATTCCAAAAGCAGAGAAGACAGAAAAAATCATTGCCGAGAAAATAGGATTTAAACCAAAGTAAAAACCTATACCCAAGCCACCAAAAGATGCATGCGTAATCCCCCCACTTATAAACACCAAGCGGCGCGACACAACATAGGTTCCAATGATTCCACAAGCGATGCTTGCAAATAGACTTCCCAAGAGTGCATTGCGGAAGAAAGCGTAGTCGAGTAACTCAAGTATATTCATTCTTAAAAAAATTGTCCCGATTTGCTCACTCCCTGTGCATTTGCATTATGCACAAGAAGAGCGAGTAAAACGGGGTAAAATATTATTGATATAAAAAAATCTTAAGCGTGTTGTAATTTCGCCTCTCGAATATCACACACAACCATCAAAATCTCATCTTTCATTTGATCAGGCACCGAAATGTCTCGCATTTGCAGACTGCGAATCCATTTCTGCTTCTCCTCATCCATAATGGTATAGAAAATTTCTCTAAACTCATCTGTCTCTGATTCGGAATATTGAGATGAATCTCTAAACTTATAACGATCGAGTTCCTCATCTTCAAAATACTCTAAATCATCTTCAAAAGCTGCAATCAAGGTGTCGTCATCACACACCTCGTGAGCGCCACAACACATGCTATCAGAGGTGAAGTCTAATTTGATAACTGGTGCTGGAGTTTCTCTCTCCTCAGTATTTCCTTTTTTTCGTTGTGCACTATTCGATAATGCTAATGCTACTGCAAAAAACACTACAATACCGATTAGTATATATAAGCTAGTCATAATTTGTATAATTTATAATGATTCTACTTTGAACCCAGCCTTTTTCAAGTCTTCCCAAAAATTAGGATAAGATTTTGAAACAACGCCAGGATCGTTTATTATTATCGACCCTAATATGATAGATGCAGGAGCCAAAGACATTGCCATCCTATGGTCCTCATAAGTGTCAATCATAGGGATATCGTCCAAGAAGCATAGCTCCCCTGTCCACTCAAACAACTCATGCGAACTATCAGTAAGCACATAGCCCAACTTTTTTAGTTCTGTAATAAGTGCCTCCACCCTATTTGTTTCTTTTATCCTTAGGCTTTGTATACCCGAGAACACAAAGGGTACTCTTAGAAAACAACACGTAGCTGCAAATGTTTGCGCTAAATCGGGCTCTTGAATGAAATTATGAAAAAATTTCTTACTTCGTTTTCCCACATTTCTAATGAGAGCACCATCATCAGTAAATTGTGTAGAAACACCTAAGTCCTCAAAAAGGTTCACAAGATTAGCATCTCCCTGATAGCTGTCTTTTGACAGTCCTCGGAGCAAAACCTGCGAATCGGGCATCAAAGATACCATCTCGTACCAATACGAAGCAGCCGACCAATCGGGCTCCACACTATATTTAATGGGTTTATATTTTTGCGGCTTTATTTTGATAATATTTTCTTCCCACTTTATGTGAGCTCCATATTTCTCCATCAACTTAAGGGTTAAATTGATATATGGGCGAGAGATTATTTCATCTTGAATATGTATGGTCAAACCATTTTTCATCATTGGACCCACCATCATCAATGCAGAAATAAACTGGGAACTAATTTTGCCCGAAACATAAACTTCTCCACCATCTAGTTTCTTACCTTTGATTTTAAGAGGTGGATAGCCTCTATTCTCTATGTATTCAATATCAGCACCTAAAGCTTGCAGTGTGTCAACCAAAGGATAGATAGGACGCTCGTGCATTCGTTTTGAGCCTTTCAATGTCCATTCACCTTCCATCCCAGCAAGGAATGCTGTTAGAAAACGCATAGCAGTTCCTGCACCCCTAACATCAAAAACATTTGAGCTAGAATTAAAAGCATCTATTAAAACACTGGTATCCTCGCAATCTGAAAGATTTTCTGTTGGGATATCACTAAGACTTAGTGCATTTAAAATTAATATTCGGTTACTTATACTTTTTGAAGCTGGAAGATCTATAGATAAATTTAGCTTCTCGGGAGGAGATATTCTATATTGCATTTGCATAGAGTAAAATTTATTTCTACAAAAATAATCAATTAATATGTAGTATCAAAACAAACTTTTTGAACCATAAACTAAAAAACAGGTTATCCTAAAATGCCATAAATAAAAATTGCAATGATGGCAACAGGAGCCAAAAACTTTAAGATAAAACTATATGCTTTGAGAAAAGCAACGCTATATTTAATTGAGCCTTCATTCGTAAGCTGCGCCTCAACAATCTGCTTATCAAGATACCAACCCACAAACAATGAAATGAATAACCCACCGATTGGTAACATAAACTTTGCAGAAATCATATCCAGAATATTAAAAAAGGATGATAAGATTGCAGACAAAACCCCAAGAACAAGCACTCCCACGACTACAAACTGAAGTGCACGCTTGCGTGTCATTTTATACTCCTCATTTAAATATACGGTTACCACTTCCATCAAGGATATGGTCGAAGTTAGAGCCGCGATGGCTAGCAAAAGAAAAAACAAAGAAGACCAAATAGCCGAAGCAGGCATATGATTGAAAAGCTCAGGAATAGTGATAAATAGCAAGCCAGGTCCACCAGCCACCAAGTCGGAAACAATAGTATCGGGGCTACTGGTTAATGCAAAAGCAGATGAAAAAATAACCACTCCTGCTAGCAGAGCCACTAACGTATCTAGAATTGAAACTTGAACCGCCGTTTTTGCGAGATTGGTCTTTTTATCAAAATAGGAGGCGTATGTTGTCATTGCTCCCATTCCTAAAGATAGGGAGAAGAATGACTGCCCCATAGCGTCAATAAACAGGGTTGACTTAACATCTTTGAGGTCGGGCAAAAACAAGAAGGAGAGTCCTTGACTAGCCCCTTCCAAGGTTACCGACCTAACTCCCATAACTATTAGGAGAACAAAAAGCAGGGGCATCATTATTTTTGCAGATGACTCAATCCCTTTTTGCACACCTGAGTAGATAAAAAATGCAGTAAGAAAAACAAAGACAATCATCAATATAATTTGACGCACTTTATTGTCTAGCAACTGATTGAAATTGGCACTAAAGTCTGTAACATTAGAAATGCTACCTGTTATAGATTGAAAGAAATAATCTAATGTCCAACCACAAACCACCATATAGAACCCTAGGATAACGAACCCTGTCAGAACACCTAATCGTCCGACCCATTTCCATTGAGTACCTGGAGCAAGCTTATGATATGCACCTGCAGCATTGGCTCTCGAAGAACGCCCAATAGCAAATTCGGCAACCGTAACTGGAACACCAAACATCATTATACATAAAATATAAACAAGGATAAATATTGCTCCTCCTCCATCAGCTGCTTCACTTGGGAAGCGCCAAATATTACCTAACCCCACTGCTGAACCTGCAGCAGCAGCTATCATTCCGAGCTTGGAGCCAAACTGTGATCTTTTTTCGCTCATTAATTATGTTTTAAAGTGAATCTTTATCTTACGAATGTCCACTTATCATCATCCGATAACTGTGGATAGAAAAAATAGCCTTCATAGTCGAAAGCTTTAGCCTCTTCAGCCAAAACAAGCTTGTTTTTGATAATAAATCGAGACATCAAACCTCGGGCTTTTTTGCTATGGACAACTATTTGTTTTAAATCATCGCCCTGCTGCTGTAAAAATTGTATTTCGATAACCTTTGTCTCTTTTGGTAGTAGCGATTTGAGCACCACCTTTGAGTACTCTTTTGAAGCCAAATTTATTATAACCCTTTCATCTTTTGCTAAGCGAGCCGTGAGATGTTTGTTGAGTTCTTCTTTCCAAAAATCATATAGATTTCTAAATCCCTCTGGTTGAATCTTTCTACTCATTTCCAACCTATACGGTTTTATTGCATCAAAGGGTCGCAGCATACCCCACAATCCTGAAATCAGATTAAGATGATTTTGTGCATAAACTACATCCTCATCACTAAAGTCGTGAGCATTAAGTCCTTTATACGCTATTCCATTGTATGCTAGTGCTGCAGCACGAGTGGGAGCACCTTTGTGATTAAATGATTGAAACCAACCATAAGTATCATTTGCAATGTCCCTATTGACCTTCATTATATTGGCAATGTCGCCAACCGATAGCCTCTGACACACATCTATCAACTGATCCGTTTTATCGCCAAAGCTTGGTGCAGAGGCTTTTATTTTATCGTCACCACCATTAAAGTCCAATAGCTTGGCAGGTGACATTATTATTTGCATAACCTAAATATTATAATTATTACTTTCTAAATTCTCCATTCGGCTCCATCCTTGGTGTCCTTTACCTGAATGCCAACCTTTTGCAATTGATCTCGAATCAAATCTGAGGTAGCCCAATCTTTCTTTTCACGTGAGTTTTTACGGATATCTAAAATTAAATCCATTAGACCTTCAATAACTTCACTGCCAGCTCCTGCATCAGCCTCATCAACCAATCCTAATACCTCAAACACAAAAGTATTCATTAAGGTTTTCAACAAATCAATATCAGCAGATGTTAGTTTTTCAGTTTTGTCGATGGCAGAGTTAATAACCCTAACTGCTTCAAAAAGGTGTGCCACAAGTGTTGGAGTATTGAAATCATCATTCATTGCTGCATAGCAATTGTCACTAATTTCTGATACACTTACAGTAGAAGTACCTGATGGTTCAATTCTGTCAATTCTACTAATACTCTCCATCAGTCTCTTGTAGCCCTTCTCTGCTGCTTGCAGTGCTTCATTCGAAAAATCAAGTGTGCTACGATAATGAGATTGACACATAAAGAAACGAACTGTCATGGGCGAATATCCACGCTCTAGCAAATGATGGTCTCCAGTAAATAGCTCTCCAGGCAAAAAGCCATTGCCCGCCGTTTTAGACATTCTTACTCCATTAACTGTTAACATATTGGTGTGAACCCAATACTTTACGGGGCTCACATTGTTACACGCCTGAGATTGTGCTATTTCATTTGTATGGTGCGTAGCTTGCAAGTCCATGCCCCCTCCATGAATATCAAATGTTTCACCAAGATATTTCGAACTCATAGCAGAGCATTCAATGTGCCATCCAGGGAAACCCCATCCCCAAGGAGAAGGCCATTGCATCAATGTTTCGGGCTTTGCCTTAATCCATAGTGCAAAGTCTAAACGACCACGTTTTTCGTCTTGTCCACTCAAATCTCTAGTTCCTTCCAACAAGTCTTCTAGTTTGCGATTTGTAAGCGTACCATAATCGAACTCTTTACTATATTTATCAACATCAAAATAAACAGTTCCGTTAACTTCATAAGCATATCCATTTTTAAGGATTTCTTTGATCATCTCTATCTGTTCTAATATATGCCCCGTTGCAGTAGGCTCAATGCTAGGAGGAAGTGTGTTGAATGTTCGCAAGACATCGTGAAATCCTAAAGTATATTTCTGAACAATTTCCATTGGTTCAAGTTGCTCTAGTCGTGCACGTTTTGCAAACTTATCATCCCCTTCATCATTATCTCCCTCAAGATGACCTGCATCAGTGATATTACGTACATACCTAACTTTGTATCCCAAATGCAATAGGTATCTATATATAATGTCAAACGAAATAAATGTGCGGCTATTGCCAAGATGGACATCACTATAAACCGTAGGACCACACACATACATTCCCACAAATGGAGGATTGATGGGTTCGAACGATTCTTTAGTACGGCTTAGAGTATTATATATTTCCAGTGATTGAGTTTTTTTGTCCTGCATAATTTTGAAAAATAGTAGAGTTTTTGAAAGTTGACAAAATTACAAATTTAAGTGCTAAGTATAAAAAATATCATCTAAAAGATAAAATAACAACGTATTAATTTACCTTTTAGTATCATTTTGACTATTTTCGCCGTTTATTTTATATCGCAAATTTTCATTCATTTTTTAATTTCAAGAACATGCTTCGCAAAACTATTATTGTGTTGATTGTGACTATAGCATCATTAAATGCTTTTTCACAAAACCTACAACTACACTACGACACTCGAAACTCACTTTATGGAGACAATGTGTCGAAAGAAAACTATTTCACAGCAACATTCGAGATGTTTAAACCTGACAAATGGGGTAACACTTTTATGTTTATTGACTGTGACTTCAATTTCGACAAAAAAAATCCTGGATTAGCCTATGCTGAAATTGCTCGAGCTTTCAAAATTGGAGATTTTCCACTGATGCCTCATATTGAATATAACGGAGGTTTAGGACTGGTGAAAGGAACAGATGTAGGCTTCTCAATACCCAGCTCATATCTAGCAGGAGTGCAATATCCTTTTCAATTGGGAAGTTTTTTTATGGGAACATATGTTGCTTATAAACTTAATGCTTTTCCGAAAAACAGTCATGATGTGCAATGGACAGTTACGTGGAACTCAACTATTGCAAATGGCAAGGTATCACTAGCTGGATTTGCAGACTTGTGGACCGAAGACAAACAATATTCAGAAGGTCCATCTGCAACTGGCAAGAAACTAGTTTTTATTAGTGAACCTCAATTTTGGTATAACATCACAAATCAGTTTGCAATTGGTTCTGAAGTAGAGCTAAGTTACAATTTTGTAAACAAGTTTTCGGAGAGCAAGTTTTATGCTATCCCAACAATTGCAACCAAGTGGAACTTTTAAACCTATTTAAATTGAATTGATATGCTTGATAAGATTTTCAAACTAAAGGAGCACAACACGAATGTAAGAACTGAGATTTTGGCAGGAATAATCACATTCCTAACAATGTCATATATTCTTATAGTTAATCCCAATATTTTGAGTGCTGCCGGGATGGATCGCTCAGCACTTTTCACAGCTACTGCAATAGCTAGCTTTGTGGGGACATTATTGATGGCTCTAGTTGCCAGACTACCTATAGCAGCAGCGCCAGGAATGGGATTGAACACCTTCTTCGCATTTTCAGTAGTGTTAGGGCTCGGATATTCGTGGCAAATGGCTCTTACAGCTGTTTTCATTGAGGGAATTATTTTCATACTACTTACATTTTTCAATGTTCGTGAATTAATAGTTCAGAGTATTCCCAAAACTATAAAAGATGCAATTCCAGTTGGCATTGGGCTATTCATCACACTAATTGGAATGCAGAATGCGGGGCTCATAATAAAAGACGACAACACGATGTTAACATTAGGCGAGATGTCAAACCCTCATATTTGGGTTGCTATGCTTGGATTGATAGTTATGTCTGTGTTGCATTACCGAAAGGTTCATGGTTCTTTTTTGATTGGGATTGCTGCGTCAACTATTTTTGCTGCAATTTTAGGATTAGTGGTTGTTCCTGACGGAAGCTTGGTATCTTTACCGCCTAGTATTATGCCAGTATTCATGAAGTTTGAATGGCACAATCTTTTCACATTTGATATGTTGATAGTAGTATTTACATTCCTATTTGTAAATCTATTCGACACACTAGGAACCCTTTTAGGAGTAGCCAAGAAAGCTAACTTGATGGATAAAGAAGGAAATTTCCCACAAATAAAGAAAGCACTTTTTGCAGACGCATTGGGTACTACTTTTGGTGCTATGTTAGGAACAAGTACCGTAACCTCATACGTAGAGAGTGCTTCGGGTGTGGCAGCTGGTGGAAGAACTGGCTTAACATCGCTATCAACAGCTACTATGTTTTTACTTGCTCTATTCTTTGCTCCAATTTTCCTTATGGTTCCTGCCTCGGCAACTGCACCGGCTCTTATATTAGTGGGTCTGTTTATGGTCTCATCAGTTGTAAGTATCAATTTTGATGATATGACGGAAGCACTTCCCGCTTTCCTTACCATCGTTATGATGCCATTTGCTTTTAGCATTGCTCAAGGAATTGTGTTCGGAATGTTGTCATTCGTTTTTCTAAAGGCATTGAACGGAAAATTCAAGCAAATTTCAACAACAATGTGGGTGATTTTTGTTCTCTTTATTGTTAAGATGGTTTTAGAAGCGATGCACCTAATGTAGTGATAATTTGCCAAATTGAATGATTATAAGTACTTTTGCGAAAAACAACTATAACAATAGATAACATCAATAACATTTTTTATGGCAACAACAGCAGATATTAGAAACGGAATGTGCATAGAATTGGAAGGTCAATACTTCTTTATCGTGGAGTTCCTTCACGTTAAGCCAGGCAAGGGCGCCGCATTCGTTAGAACAAAGCTAAGAAACGTGACTACAGGTCGTATTCTTGACAAAACGTTTAACTCTGGAGTAAGAATCGACGAAGTGCGCATAGAGCGTCGTCCATTCCAATATCTATATCAAGATGATATGGGGTACAACTTTATGAATACAGAAACATTTGAGCAAATTCCTATTCCTGCCGAGCAGATAGAGGGTGTTCAATTCTTAAAAGAAGGTGATGTTGTTGACGTTCAAATTCACGCCGAGAGTGATACGATACTTACGGCAGAAATGCCAGCTCACGTTATTTTAGAAGTAACTTATACTGAGCCAGGCATTAAAGGAGATACAGCAACAAACACTCTAAAGCCTGCAACTGTAGAAACAGGTGCTGAGGTGAGAGTTCCTTTGTTTATAGATACTGGAGAGAAGATTAAAGTTGATACCAGAACTGGCAACTATGTAGAAAGAGCTAAGTAGCATCGTTCTAACACACATACAAATTTAAATTATAAAAAGACATTGAGTGGTTCAATGTCTTTTTTTATTTATCTTTGCTTCACATTAACTTTTAAACATGTTATGAGAAGCAATAGTATAAAAAGTTGGGCTGAGGAAGACAGACCACGTGAAAAAATGTTGCAGAAAGGAGCAGGGGCTCTAACCGACTCGGAGTTGTTGGCAATACTGATAGGGTCGGGCAATGATAAGGAGAGTGCCGTTGAATTGGGCAGAAGAATTCTTCAAAATTCGGATAACAACATCAACAAATTGGCTAGATTAAGCGTTAACGATTTGGTGAATAACTTTAGGGGCATAGGTCCTGCCAAAGCAATAACCATAACAGCAGCTTTGGAGTTGGGGAGAAGAAGATACTTGAAAGGTGAAAAGCCTGATATAAAGAAAATAACATCATCCGAAAATGCCTATAGCTTATTCTACCCAATAATGGCAGATTTGAATCATGAGGAGACTTGGGCTTTAATATTAGACAGGTCTAACAAGGTGGTTTCAACTATGCAAGTAAGTAGAGGGGGAATATCGGGAACGGTTGTTGATATAAGACTCATTTTAAGAGAAGCTATCAATCATTTTGCAAGTGGAATAATATTGGGACACAATCACCCATCGCACAACTGCACCCCAAGCCCTCAAGACACTGCAATAACTAGGAAGCTTAAAGAAGCTGCCAAATGGATGGATATAATTTTGCTAGATCATATTATTGTTTGCGGCGAAAAATATTATAGCTATGCAGACAATGGATTAATTTAAAAAAACAAAAACAAAAAAATGAACGAAGAATTACAAAAACTACAAGATAAAGTGGTTGAAATGTTGAAAACATGCTACGACCCAGAGATTCCAGTAAACATTTACGATTTGGGATTGATTTATGATATCGACATTGATGACGCAAACAATGTTATTATTGAAATGACTTTTACAACTCCAAGTTGTCCCGCCGCTGATTTCATTCTTATGGACGTGCAAATGAAAGTGGAATCGATAGATGAGGTAAATAGTGTTGACTTAAAGCTTACGTTTGAACCATCATGGGATAAGTCGATGATGAGTGAAGAAGCATTGCTTGAGTTAGGATTTATGTAAGAACCTAATAAGTGGATAACAAAAAAGTATATTTCCTTTCAGATGCTCACCTAGGATCGGAATCCCACTCGAATCCTCTTGAAACAGAGAGAAAACTATGCCGCTTTTTAGACTTTGCAAAAAATGATGCAAAAGCATTCTACTTAGTTGGTGATATTTTTGACTATTGGTTCGAATACAAAAAAGTGGTTCCTAGGGGTTTCACTCGCATTTTGGGCAAGCTATCAGAGATTACTGACTCAGGGATTGAGGTTCATTTCTTTATTGGCAATCACGATATCTGGCTAACAGACTATTTGCAAGATGAGTGTGGGCTAATAATTCACCGCGAACCATTGATAACAAATATCAATGGCAAAAACCTATTCATAGCGCATGGAGATGGCCTTGGTGACACATCAATAACCTTCAGGCTTTTGCGAAAACTTTTTCATAGTAAACTCCTAAGGGTCCCATTTGCAGCCATTCATCCACGTTGGACAATCAGTTTAGCTCATGCTTGGTCGGCACATAGTCGCGAGAGTGGTGAAATAGCCGATTTTCTTGGTGAGGATAAAGAGTTTCTTATTCAGTTTGCAAAAGAGGAGATAAAGAGGCAACCCAATATTGATTATTTCATCTTTGGGCATCGTCATATTATGCTAGATTTCAAACTTAGCGAAAGTACACATGTTATCCACTTAGGAGATTGGATAAATCATTTTTCATATGCAGTATTAGATAATGAGAGGGTAACCCTCAAAAACTTCAAGGACTTACAAACAGACTACGTTTTGCCGTAAAAATAGGCTTAACTTTTGTTCAGTCCTAAATAATCGAACAGGTCGGGGATTACTCTTCCCGACTTATATTACACCACCGTGCATGCTCTTGCACACGGTGGTTTTTTTATCACCAAACCCACTTGTCGCCCATTGCCTTCTGCGTTTGTTGCTATCCTCAAGAGTTTTGCGAACTGGAGGAAAAGGTCTAATCATCAAATTTGTGACTCTCGGCACATGGAAACAGGTGTGAATTTACTAATTGTGACTCTCGGCACATGGAAACAGATACGAATTTACTAATTGTGACTCTCGGCACATGGAAATAGGTGCGAATTTACTAA
>CAYFSV010000007.1:11610-36936 GCA_964345815.1 uncultured Proteiniphilum sp.
GACTCTCGGCACATGGAAATAGGTGCGAATTTGCTAATTGTGACTCTCGGCACATGGAAATAGGCTAAATTTTCAAATTTAACCCCTGTAGCACATAAAGAAAGTGCATAAACCTAGCAATAGGAATATGCACTGTTTTGTATTCAATATTATAACAACTAATGTTTTTTATTTGCGAGGAAACTTATTGTCACTCCTTCTATCACCTCTCGGATTATCCTTGTGCCCGTCTCTTCTCTTAAATTCGCGTGGTCTTCTGTCACCATCAAATTTCCTATCTCGATCAAACGATTCTCTTTTAGGGAATGGACGCTTTTCTCTATCACCGGGTTTATCAAAGCTACGTCTTGGTCGGTCTGACTTATCGAAATCCCTTCTCGGTCGGTCTGATTTATCGAAATCTCTACGTGGTCGGTCGGATCTATCAAACTCTCTTCGAGGTCGTCTATCTCTATCGAAGTCTCGCCTTGGACGATCAGAACTTCTAAAATCTCTTCGTCTTGGTCTCTCTTCTCTATCGTTATCCCTTCTATCACCCTCTTGAAAGTCCTCTTGTTGTTTAGATCTTCGATACCCCTCTCGTGAGTTTCTATCTTGGCTAGTAAACTTCTGTGATCTGCGCTCCCTCTTTTTAGCTGATTCTTCTCTTTCGTCAGGGTTATGTTCAATTCTTTTTCCCTCAAAAATCTCATATTGACGCATTTCACATTCAAGAGCCCCATTAAACAGGAAGAATCTTTTTGAAGGTTTGAGCCCTATCTTATCAAACAACTCTTTTTTATAGCTTAGAACGTAAGAGTCATAACCCATATACACATGCTTCAACCTCTCCCCTATCATCGAGTACAACTCATCTAAGTCTTCCACTTTCAATCGCTCTCCATAAGGGGGATTAGTCATCAACACACCAACAGGCTTTGGAGCCTCTGTATATTGCTGCAGGGGCATTAGTGATAATTCAATATACTTTTTCATCCCCGAATTCTTAGCATTCTGTTCGGCTGCAGAAATTGCCTGCACAGAAACATCAGAACCAAATATTTTAAAGTCAAACTCTCGCGAGGTCGAATCATCATTATATATATCACTAAACAACTCTTCATCAAAATCATTCCATTTTTCAAATCCAAAACCTTGACGATGAATCCCAGGAGGAGTTCCAGTTGCAATCATTGCTGCTTCAATAAGCAATGTGCCCGACCCACACATTGGATCAATAAAGTTGCTTTCTCCTCTCCAGCCCGACTTCATAATCATACCTGCGGCAAGCACTTCATTAAGTGGCGCATCAGTTTGAGCAATTCTATATCCACGTTTATGAAGAGACTCACCTGAACTATCTAATGATAGAGTGCATTTATTGTGAGCTACATGAATATTAAACATCAAGTCAGGATTGGTTAAACTAACCGATGGGCGTTTGCCATACTTCTCTTGAAACCAATCTGCAATTGCATCTTTCACTCTATATGCAACAAACTTGGAGTGTCGAAATATATGAGAAAACACAACAGAATCAATCGCAAAAGTTTTATCTAGCGACATGTATTTATCCCAATCAATAGATTTAATAGCCTCATAAACCTCATCTGCATTTTCAGCTTTGAAGTTGTGAATTGGCTTTAAAATTCTCAATGCTGTTCTACAATGAACGTTTGCTTTATACATCAAAGCTTTATCACCAGTAAAAGAGACCATTCTTGTGCCTATTTCAACATCGCTAGCACCAAGTTGAATAAGCTCTTCTGCCAAAACATCTTCAAGTTCGGCCATTGTTTTAGCTATCATAGGATAGCAATCGGATTGATTCATTCTTTTATATTCAATTAATTATGACGCAAAGGTAAGAAGTTTTGCAAAATAGTTTAAAGCTTAACCTTAATCTTTGTAATTTTACTTTCATTCTTAAAGGCATCTAATGCCGTGATCACATAAGTATATCTGTTTGACCCATTTTCAAAAGGCAAAACAAAGAAGTTGTCACGAGTAACAGATACAATATTTTGAGGATGATTGATATCTAATTTCTCCCCTTTTCTAAATCTATATACAACATACATTTGAGCCATCTCTGGATTGTTTAGGTCTTTTGGTTTGCTCCAAGTCAAGAAGTGCATATCTTCTGTAAACACCTCCGTCAGTCCTTTAACTTTGTCAGGCTTTCGATCGTGCATATGCGTGTAAGCAGGAATAATAGCCTTGTTTCGGTGTATATCATTTTTCAAAATACTAGTCACATTGTCTGCATTTTCTAATATTTGATATCCATACCAAAAACAATTGCCATCAACGAAGGGCTGTTGTCGTGATTGAATGATTTTTGCCTCCAACTCGTTCCTATCTGTACTCCTCTTAATATCTTGGCCTATATAAAGAGGTTGTTTGAAGTTGTTATCATTCCACCATTGTAGCAATGTTGTATAATCAGCTGCACTATGCCCCATTTCCCAATACAATTGTGGCAGATTATAATCAACCCAACCATTCTTAACCCATAGTTTTATATCGGCAAACAAGTCGTCATAATTTTGCAATCCATTTGTATTGCTACCTTCGGGATGATTTCTCTTGTTTCTGTATATACCAAAGGGGCTCACTCCAAATCTCACCCAAGGCTTGGTAGAAGCGATTGTTTGCTTCACTTCCTGTATCAGCAAGTTCACATTATTTCTTCTCCAATCTCCACGTTGCGCCGATCCAAAGCCCTGCGAAGATGCATACTTAAGGAAACTTGCATCATCAGGAAATTCTTCGCCTGCAATAGGATATGGATAAAAATAATCGTCCATATGAATAGCATCAACATTATATCTCGAAACGATATCATGTACCACATCACATATAAAGCCTCTATTCTCAGGCAATCCAGGATCAAAAAACATCTGATTGCCATATTGAATAAATCTTTCTGGATAGCGCCAATAAATATGATTCGAAGCTAACTGACTCCCCATGCTTGCTTTAACCCTATATGGATTTAGCCAAGCATGTAACTCTATCCCACGCTTATGGCATTCCTCTATTATAAACTCCAATGGATCGAAGCCCTCATCATCTGGAGCCAATCCTTGTTGACCAGTCAAAAATCTACTCCAAGGCTCCAAGCTTGATTTATAAAAAGCATCAGCTTCGGGACGCACTTGAAATATAACTGCATTAATTCCCGCTTCATCAAACTTTCGAACCATATCAACAATATAGTGCTTCATAGCAGCACTGTTCATCTGTTGATATCGAGATTGAAAAACTGTTTGCACCCATGCACCTCGAAACTCATGTTTTGGGTTCTTCACATGTCTTTCGCTCACTGTCACCTTTGATGTGCCACACGAAGCGAGAACAATAACAGAGAGCAACGCTACTAAAAATCGAAAATACTTAATCATATTTTATTTGTTATTTTCTAAGGAAATACCACATAATCATCTCCCCCACCCACTTGTTGAGATGCAACATATTGTTTCGGATAAATCACTATTCGGCTATATGTTGGGAAACGACGGGCAAGACGATACGGAAGATTATCAAGCACAGGGTTGTGCGAAATACAACCATGATGTGCAGATATTAATATAATCATATCATTTTTCTTTATCTGATTACCACATGACAAGGGGTTTGCCCAATCTTCGAATGGAACATAAGAAAAGTTGCCAGCTTGTTTGTATGTTGAGATAACTGCCTGCGTATCTGGATGTCCGAAATGAACAACAGGCACCGACAACTCTGATGATAATTTGGCAACTTTCTCAACCCACAGCGCAAAGCCATCCTCCTTTTCGGCAAGTGGAGGCGACATCACAACTATTCGTTTGTGATCTATCAATTCATCCTCAACATGGCACATCCAAAGATTTTTGTCCATTTTTCGAATTATCAAGTCAACCTTCTCACCCAATATTTTATCAATCAACCCCACTCTGCCAGGCCATCCTAATATCACAATATCAGTCATTGTTTCACGTGCCATTCTCACAATACCATCCGCAGGATTGTGATCAATAGTTGTAAGAATGTCTACATTTACTTCGGCTGCAGTAGCAGTTTCCACAAATTCTTTCAGATTCTTTCTAAAGCCTACAATATTTCTTTCAGCTTCCACATCATTTGCCACCACCCCAAGAAGTGAAATAGGATTGACCGATTTTTTATCTTTAAGAAGCAGTGCCAACTCTACATGATGCCCAATGTTTGATGGGTTTGCAATTGGCACCAATATTTTTTCTTGAGCAAACTCACCCATTGCAGATGCAGTCAGAGGCTCATTCTCTTCTGCTATAATAATCTCTTTAGCAGCTTTCTGAGTTACAAACGAAGCCCAAATACAGGTAATCAAGATAAGTATAATAGTTCCATTGAGAATATGCTCATCTAATATTCCAGCTTTGTAGCCCACAATGATTACTGCCAAAGTAGCCGCTGCATGCGAACTACTTAATCCAAATATAATATTGCGTTGGGTTTTCGAATACTTATAAGTTCGCTGTGTAGCATAAGCCGCAAGCCATTTGCCAATCAGTGCCACAGTGGTTAACACCAAAGCAATGACGATAGTATCTAGCCCATCCATCACTACAGAAACATTGACCATCATTCCCACAGATATCAAAAACACAGGAATAAACAACGCATTCCCAATAAACTCAATCCTATTCATCAGTGCCGATGTTTGAGGTATTAATTTATTAAGCGCCAATCCAGCAGCAAAAGCCCCAATAATTGGCTCGATGCCTCCCATTTCAGCCATAAACCCTGCAAGAAAAACAATGAACAACACAAAAATATAGTTTGAGTATTTTTCATATTGCGATCTTCTGAAGTACCATTTAGCAATCCGGGGAATGATAAAAAACATTATGCCTGAAAAAAGAGCTAATGACAACAATAGTTTTAGGAAGAAGCTAAACTGCAATCCCCCCTCACTATTTGACAACACCACGGCAAGAATCACCAACACCGCAGTATCTGTAAATATGGTGCCTCCCGCTGTGATTGCAACTGCCTCATTGCGCGACACACCAAGACGGCTCACAATAGGATATGTAACCAATGTGTGAGTAGAAAACATGCTGGCAGTCAGAAAACTAGTGTTGAAATCATAGCCCAACACATAATGCACCACCGGGAAGCCAATTATGAGAGGAATAATAAATGTATAAATTCCAAAACCAATACTTTTATTTTTATTTTTGTTAAATTCATTCAAATCGAGTTCGAGCCCAACTATAAACATTATATAAAGTAGACCTATTGTTGAAAACATCTCTACTCCAGCATTTGCATTATCTATCCAGTTGAGCCCATGAGGACCAATGAGCACTCCTGCCAATATTAGCCCGATAACACTTGGAACATTTAAACGACGCAAAAGAATTGGTGCTAGAAATATTATAATCAATAAAGTTGCAAAAACCAATATAGGATTAGTAAAAGGCAACGATATATTTATCAACATACTTGAAAACGAACTACTCATCTACTCTTAATATGATTTTAATTATTTAGTATTTACAAAAATAGAGAAAATAATTTGCATTATTGATTTAACTGATTTTTTTGTGGCAATCAAACTCATTATATTTGCCAATTGATTTAGATTTTATGAAACAAGCATATTAATCATTATCACACAAATAGATGATTAAAGCGAGTTCCATACGATACTTTTGAAAGTATATAATTATAATCGTATGAAAAAAGAAAAACAAATAGAACTAAAAGGGGTTCGCGTCAACAATCTAAAAAATATTGATGTCGTAATCCCACGAAATACATTTACAGTAATCACAGGACTTTCTGGCTCAGGAAAATCAAGCCTAGCCTTCGACACTCTTTATGCAGAGGGGCAGAGAAGATATGTGGAGAGCCTCTCTTCCTACGCTCGTCAATTCTTAGGCAGAATGCATAAGCCCGAAAGCGATTATATAAAAGGAATACCCCCAGCTATTGCTATCGAACAGAAGGTTAACACTCGCAACCCTCGCTCAACCGTGGGAACTTCCACTGAAATATATGAATACTTGAGGCTACTGTTTGCACGTATTGGCAAAACCATATCACCAATATCGGGAGAAGTAGTTAAGAAGCATAATGTTAGTGATGTTATTTCCAAAATGAAAGAGTATCGTGAAGGCACTCGCATGGCAGTCTATTCACCCATACAGTTGCGAAATAATAGAACACTTAACGAACAACTGGACATCCTCATCAAAGAAGGATTCTCAAGAGTGGATGTCAACAAAACGTTTTATAGAATAGACGAATTGCTAGAGAAAGAAGAGCAGATAAATCACGAAGATATTCTATTGGTGATAGATAGGCTTAGCTGTTCGAGCGACAAAGCAACTATCAATAGACTATCCGACTCAGTTGAAACGGCATTTCTTGAGGGCAATGGCGAATGCACCGTTAGGTTTTGGACACCCGAAGGGATTGATACTTTTGTTTTCACCAATCGTTTTGAAGCAGACGGAATGACATTTGAAGAACCAACAGACCAAATGTTCAGTTTCAACAGTCCCGTAGGCGCTTGCCCCACTTGCGAAGGGTTTGGCAAGGTTGTAGGAATTGATGAAAACTTGGTGATACCCGACAAGAGTTTGTCGGTTCATGAAGAGTGTGTTCAATGTTGGCGTGGCGCAAAGATGGGAGAATGGAGAAAGGAGTTTGAAATGAATGCTCACAAAGTGGATTTCCCCATTCACCGAGCCTATTATGACTTGACCGAAGAGGAGAAAGACATACTTTGGAATGGTCGTCAGGATCTAGGCATTTGGGGCATCAACGATTTCTTTAAAATGCTCGAAGAGAATCTTTATAAGATTCAATATCGAGTTATGCTAGCCCGTTATAGAGGCAAAACCAGATGCCATAATTGTAAAGGAACAAGGCTGAAAAAAGAGGCAGGATATGTTAAGATTGGTGGCAAAAGTGTTAGTCAACTTGTTGTGATGCCCATTACTGAGCTTAGAGAGTTTTTTAAAAACCTAGAGCTCAACGAAACAGATAGCGCAATAGCCAAACGACTTCTAATTGAGATAAACAATCGAATAGACTTTCTAGTGGATGTTGGATTAGGATATCTCACACTCAACAGATTGTCCAATTCCCTTTCGGGAGGTGAGAGTCAACGAATCAATCTTGCCTCATCACTTGGTAGCAGCTTGGTGGGCTCGCTCTACATACTTGATGAACCTAGTATCGGACTACACTCACGAGACACATACCTATTGATAAAAGTGTTGAGACAACTTCAACAATTGGGCAACACAGTGGTGGTGGTAGAGCACGATGAAGATATTATTCGTGCCGCCGATTATATAATCGACATTGGTCCTCTAGCTGGCAGACTAGGCGGAGAGGTTGTATATCAGGGCGAAGTAGCCAATCTCACACAATGTAGCAACAGCTTCACTGTGAAGTATCTTACGGGAGAAGAAAAGATAGAAATTCCATCAATGCGTCGCAAATGGAACAACTATATTGAAGTGAAGGGAGTGAGACAAAACAACTTGAAGAATGTGAATGTAAAGTTCCCTCTAAACGTGATGACAGTTGTCACGGGAGTAAGTGGATCGGGCAAATCATCACTTATCAACAATGTTTTGAACAATGCCCTGCAAAATCATTACAAGGGTACTCCACTAGAGCACAGCGAGTTCAGCTCAATAGGTGGAGATATAGACTTAGCAAAGTCGGTAGAGTTTGTTGATCAAAACCCAATAGGTCGCTCGTCTCGCTCCAACCCTGTGACCTACGTTAAGGCATATGATGAAATTAGAAAGCTATTCTCTGAGTGTGCACTATCGAAGCAGATGAAATATACACCCGCCTACTTCTCCTTCAACGTTGATGGAGGCAGATGCGAAGAGTGTAAAGGTGAAGGAACCGTTACGGTGGAGATGCAGTTTATGGCTGACATACAACTTGAATGCGAATCATGTCACGGCAAGAGATTCAAATCCGACATATTGGAAGTTGAATATAAAGGCAAAAACATCAATGATGTGCTGGAAATGACAATTGTTGAAGCAATTGACTTTTTTGGCAAACAAAAAGGAAAAACAGAGCAAAGAATTGCAAAGAGAATGCAACCGCTTCAGGATGTTGGCTTGGGATACATCAAGCTTGGTCAGTCATCATCAACCCTTTCGGGTGGAGAGAGCCAACGAGTGAAGCTAGCCTTCTATTTGGGCGAAGAGAAAGCAGAACCAACAATATTTATATTTGATGAGCCCACAACTGGACTCCATTTTCATGATATCAAAACATTACTGAAAGCACTTAATGCTCTTATTGATAGAGGACACACAGTTATTATTATTGAACACAACATTGATGTTATTAAGTGCGCAGATTATGTAATCGACTTGGGTCCCGAGGGTGGAAACGCTGGTGGAAACATAGTGGCAACTGGCACACCCGAAGATATTGCAAACACTGAGAGCTCATATACAGGGCATTTCCTAAAAGAGAAGCTATAAGTTGCGCATTATCCAATAAAGAAGTATCCCAATCAAAACCACAATTGCTGAATACTTATTAAATAACGCCTTCTCTAATTTGGGATGGCGTTTTTTTCCACCCAAATGCTCAACATACACACCTAAAAGAATGTAGGGAACTGCAAAAACAATGAAGGCATTATACTTCAATGCTTCCCAAATTTGCAAATGCATAAAGGAGTGAATAGCCCTTTGAGTGCCACAGCCAGGACATTTATATCCAGTAATAAGCAAGAAAGGACATTGAGGAAATATCGCAATTTCATTTGGATCGAACACATAAAACAGAATAGCCGCAATCATAAGAAGCAGACTTATGATTGCGGCTATAATTATTTTCGTGGTTCTTTTCACACCAAATTATCAATAATTGTAGATGCTGTAAACACCATCGCCAACAATTTGAGAAATGCCATCAAGCATATTTCCCTTGGTCATTGAAACAACCATCACTATGATATTTATTAGCCCCACCACTATGCCCATCACCGACCACAAGCGAGCACGACGCGAAAACCGCTCAGCGCGTTCATAATTAAAAGCATAGTAATTAGGATTAACCTGCATACCATTTACAAGACCAATGATTCCAAAAATTGGGAAGCAACACAAAGTAACCAAAACAGATAGCCACACCCAATTGGATGGCTTCAAAGGAGGAATAGCCTCTTGTTGCATATCCAACTCCTCGCTTGGCACTGGTGGTGGTGTTATTTCCACATTATCTTCAAACTGATTGTCCATCATATTGTATTATAATATTTTAAGCTGAATAAACAGAACTACCAAGCATGCTGCCCACTCCCGCTATTGAGAATCCAAACACAAGTATGCCGATAACTAGAAGAGCCAAAACAATTACCCATCCTATTGTTATCCAAAACGTAATCATTGTCCATCGCTTAGCTTGTCGCGACGATTCGTTGGCTAATGCATAATCGCCTGCACGAAACTGCGACTCAACCTTTGAGGCACTTACTATTCCAACAATTCCTAGCAGGCTCAGCACACTTCCACATAAAACAAAGGGAAGAATAGTAATCAAAATTGACTCAACCAGCCACGTTTTGGGCATTGGCTCGGTAGCTACATTACTACTGCCAAATTGCGCTGCCTGTACGGGAGGAGGTGGAGTTGAAAATGACTTCGGTGGCGTTTGAGGAGGATAATATCCTGCACTATCTGCAAACAAAAACTTCAGTTCCTCCACTTCATTTGCGGGCTGCCAGTCAGCCATTTCATTGGTCCAAACCAGCGTATCTCTTTTAATTCCTTCAGTTCGCAACTCCTCGGGAACAAACGAACCCTGCTGCTTTCCGTCATTATCTATATAGAAGTATTGGTTCATATTTGTAGATTTTATAATTAGTTTTTATAATCTTGTGGCGTAACAGTTATTGTTCTGACAACGTTGTCATCTTCATCCATATATACATACTCGATAATAACATTGTTTTCAGTGAATATCCTCAAATCGGGGTTCAATTTAAAAGCCTCTTTTAGATTTGCCTTCATTTGCGACTCCATTTCATTCAATAGATCAGCGGGCTTGTCAGTATTCACAATCCGATAAATATATTTAAACGTATTGGTCGAGTCCACTTCAGCCTTTATAAACATTGTGTTCTCGTCGAGCTGAGCAGGAGCATCTTGATTGAGATTGTATGCCATTTTATTCAGTTCGATGTTCAGCTCCTTGTTTTTATTTGAGCAACCTACTGCAAAAAGCAACGATAAAATTAAAACCAGTAAATATATTTGTTTCGATTTCATAATCAGACTATTTTGTTGATACAAAGTTAAAAAAGTTAATCAACAAACAGTGCAGTTTTGTGAGGAAATACACAATCGTATTACATAAAAAATAAAATAGCAGAATGTCTCACGACATCCTGCTAACTAAGTTAACCTTAAATCTAATACTATTATGAAAAAACCACATCGCAAATATAAAAAAGATATCCTTCATCTCCAAATAATTTCAACATAAAATTATTATTTTTCTATCAATTTGATAGTTGTGTCAACACACTGATTTCGACTTGACATTATAGCACTCAGCAACGTTCTCACCTAAATTGTGGGCAATCCCATCCCCGTTATCTTTCGATATAGGTCAAGAGCGTACACATCAGTCATTCCCGAAACAAAATCGAGAACCGATTGCAAACGAGTATATAAGTCATCACTTTGTGGCTTATACTGCTTTGGCATTCGTTGCAGAAGCAGTTTAGAGTATGCATGTTCGGGTTTAAGAATAGCATCGGTGAAAACATCTAGCAAAAACCCTATAATTCTGTAGCCAGCAAGCTCAATATCAAGCACCTCTTTCGAGAAATATATGTTTTCGAATGCAAAGTCCGAACATATTTTATAAGCCTTGGCTGATCTATCGCTAATACTATCAATTAGCGAACCCTTGAATGTTCCTGAAAGTATCTTCTCTTCGTTTTCGATAAACACTTGCGAACACTCATTCACCAAAAGCCCAATCACGCTTGCCCTAAGGTAGGCAATCTGCTCGTTAACATCGGTGAGGAGCGACATATTTTTGATGCGACGTATCTTTCTCTCTTCATCAAAAAAATTCAAAAGCAATTCAAAAGCCTTCTCGGTTGTTATCAAATGTAGCTTGTGAGCATCCTCGATATCCATCACCTGATAACAAATATCATCGGCTGCCTCCACAATATAAACGAGAGGATATCTAACATATTTAAGTGGATTGCTTGAAACCTTGATTATACCAAGTTCTTCGGCAATAATTGAGTAGTCGTTCTCTTCGGAGCTAAAAAATCCAAACTTATTGTGACCACCACTCAACTGGGATGAATATGGATATTTCACGATTGAGGCAAGCGTTGGATAAGTCATAGCAAAGCCACCTTTTCGCTTACCGTAAAATTGATGCATCAACAGCCTCATCACATTTGCATTACCTTCAAAATAGATGAAGTCGGACCAACAGCCCCCCTCCAATAGCACTTGTTCTTCCAACACCCTTCCTTTGCCTTCCGAAAAAAAGGTTGAAATTGCCTTCTCGCCCGAGTGCCCAAAGGGTGGATTGCCCATATCGTGAGCCAAGCATGCTGCGGCAACAATTGCCCCAATTTCTTCGAAATGAGCCGTTGATTGTGAATATTTTTCACGCAATTGAAGCCCCACAATATCCCCTATTGACCTGCCCACGCTTGCCACTTCCAAGCTATGCGTCAGCCTGTTGTGCACAAATATACTTCCAGGAAGTGGGAATACTTGAGTTTTGTTTTGCAATCGTCGAAAGGGTGACGAAAAAATCAATCTGTCATAATCTCGTTGATACTCAGTTCTAGCATGCTTTTTGTCATCATTATAATCCTCCATTCCAAAGCGTTTGGAAGAGAAAAGCTTATCCCAATTCATCATCTTAATAACTCGTTTGATTATTTTATCAACAAAGATAATTAAAGTTGACCCATTGCACTAAATAAATTGAAAAATAGAGCAATTTGATCTAGAAGAGAAATTGACAACCTTGATACACACTTACTTGTTATGCGTAAAGAACAATATGTGTTAAAAAAACCGGCAATCAATTGATAGGACAATGATATTTATTGGAGCAAAAAAAAATGTTTTTTACCTGAAATATTTATTTGACCAAAAAAAGATATTTTTTCCTCGAAATATTTATTTGACCAAAAAAAGATGTGTGAATTCGCGAAAAAGTTTATATTGTGGAAACAAACATATTTTTTTGTGCGAAAAAGGTTATATTGGTTAAAACAAACAATTGTTTTTGTGCGAAAAAGACCCTATTCTTTAAAAAACACTAATATTTTTGCCGAAAAGGATGTTATTGGAGCAAAAAAAGATCTTTTTTTGCTCCCCAGACTTTTTTTCGTGAAAAAAAATATTTTTTTCTGGTTCTCAGAGTTTTTTTCGCGACAAAAAACGTTTTAAAAAGCTTCCCAAACATTCTGGCGTACAAAACCACTTCTTTTTTGGCATCAGAAAGTTTTTTGACTCAAAAAAAAGATACCAGAATGAAAATATAATCTATATGATTATAGACGTTTTATATTTTTGTGTGTAATTAGTCGTCATTTTCTCCAAATAGCTTTAAATTTGTGGTCTAAATTATTAAGCACAAATGAGTGATATATTAAAACACGAGTGCGGCATTGCAATGATTAGATTGCTAAAGCCACTTGAGTATTATCAAAAAAAGTATGGAACGTGGCAGTATGGGCTCGACAAGCTATATCTGCTGATGGAGAAACAACACAACAGAGGACAAGAGGGTGCCGGACTTGGAGCTGTGAAACTAAATGCTGCACCTGGAAACGAATATATATTTAGAGAAAGAGCCTTGGGCTCGGGTGCCATAACCGAGGTGTTTGACAAGGTGCACGAATCGTATAGCAGATTTACGCCCGAACAGCTCAACGATGTGGAGTTTGCAGAAAGCTCGGTGCCATATGCTGCCGAGTTGTTTTTGGGTCACCTTAGATATAGCACTACCGGACGAACAGCCCTGACGTATGTTCACCCACTTTTGCGACGAAACAATTGGGCTTCGCGAAGCCTAGCAATTGCGGGCAACTTTAGCATGACAAATACCGACGAGCTGTTTGAACAACTACTATCCGAAGGACAACATCCACGCGACTATGCAGACAATTTTGTGATGCTTGAGTCGCTTGGGCACCATCTCGACAGAGAGGTGCAGTTTCAATTTGACCGCATTGACAAGTCAAACATAACAGGATTTGAAACTAGCAATATAATTGAAGAAAATCTGGACATTCCATTTGTATTGCGACAAACCAGTCAGAACTGGGATGGAGGCTACGCCCTTTGTGGATTGATTGGATGTGGAGATTCGTTTGCAATGCGAGATCCATGGGGCATTAGATCAGCATTCTACTATTGCGACGATGAGGTTATTGTGGTAGCATCGGAAAGACCCGTAATCCAAACCGCCTTCAACCTCACAAAAGAACAAGTGACTGAGCTTGCTCCGGGTGAAGCACTAGTGGTGAAGAAGAGTGGAAAAATAAGCAAACATCAAATTCATAAACCAAAAGAAAACATATCGCCATGCTCATTCGAGAGGGTATATTTTTCGAGAGGATCGGACTATGACATCTATCGTGAGCGCAAGATGCTTGGAGAACTTCTTGTTCCTGAAATTGTTAATGCTATAGATGATGACTTCGACAACACCGTGTTTTCATTTATCCCAAACACCGCCGAAGTGGCATATTTTGGAATGCTTGAAGGATTGGAGAAGCGCTTCAACCATCAAAAAGCAATGGAAATAGTGGCCCGACAAGGCCAGCTAACCCCCGAAGAAACGGAAGCCATTTTATCAAAGAGAGTTAGATCTGAAAAAGTGGCTATTAAAGACATCAAGCTAAGAACTTTTATTGCACAAGGAAAATCAAAAGAGGAACTAGCCACGCACGTTTACGATATCACCTACGGCTCGTTGAGACGGGGCAAAGACAAGCTTGTGATTATTGATGATAGCATCGTAAGGGGCACAACATTGAAAAAGAGTATTATCAGAATACTTGACAGACTGGACCCAACAAAGATTATTATCGTATCATCATCTCCACAAATCAGATATCCCGATTGCTACGGCATCGATATGTCGAGAATGAGTGAGTTTATTGCTTTCAAGGCGGCTATAGAGCTGCTAAACGACAGAGGAATGCAACATATCATAAAAAATGTATATGAGAAATGTGTTGCACAAAAAAACAAGAAAAAGGAGGAGATGGTAAACTACGTGAAAGAAATATATGCCCCCTTTACCGAAGAGGAAATATCAAACAAAATAGCCCAAATGCTTACTGGAAAAGAGATTAAGGCTGAAGTGAAAATAGTGTTTCAAACAATTGAAGAACTCCACAAAGCATGTCCCAACAACAAGGGAGATTGGTATTTCTCGGGCAACTATCCCACACCAGGTGGAAACAAAGTGGTGAACAACGCATATATCAATTATATAGAAAAAGAGGAAAACAGAACGTATCAATACACGCTTAGTTTCCCAAAAAACGGAAGATGATAGAACGAATTATAATTCTTGATAATATTGATCCCGTGGTTTTCTTTGGGGTTAACAATAGCAACACACAGTTGCTGAAAACTTTATATCCAAAACTAAGAATTGTGGCACGAGGCAACGTCATAAAGGTGATTGGAGATGAAGAAGAGATTGCAACCTTTGAAGAGAAAATCAATGAGCTAGAAAAGTATAGCATTGAAATGAATATCCTAAAAGAGGAGGATATAATAAATATCGTGAAGGGCAACGCACCAGTAGTGTCAAAGGAAGAAGATTTGATTATTCATGGCTTACATGGCAAACCAATTAGAGCCAGAACTCACAATCAAAAGAGATTGACCGAGGCATTTGACACCAATGATATGCTTTTTGCAATAGGTCCAGCCGGATCGGGCAAAACCTACACTGCGATAGCCTTGGCTGTTCGTGCACTTAAAACAAAACAGGTGAGAAAAATCATCCTGAGCCGTCCCGCCGTTGAGGCTGGCGAGAAGCTTGGTTTTTTGCCTGGCGATATGAAAGATAAAATAGACCCATATCTACAACCTCTTTATGATGCTTTGGAGGATATGATTCCGCCCATAAAACTAAAGGAGTATATCGAAAACAAGGTTATTCAGATTGCTCCATTGGCATTTATGAGGGGACGAACCCTGAATGATGCTATAATTATTTTGGACGAGGCGCAAAACACCACCAAACAACAGATTAAGATGTTCTTGACCCGACTGGGACTTAATGGAAAGATGATTATCACGGGCGATATCACTCAAATCGACCTGCCAAGATCGCAACAATCAGGCTTGATTCATGCCATGAGGGTGCTCACCAACATCGAGGGAATAGCTAGCATTGAGTTTGACAAAAAAGATATTGTAAGACATCGACTAGTTCAGCGCATCGTGGAGGCATATGAGAAAAATGAATCGAAAGAGAAGAAAGAGGCGAAAGAAGAAATAAGCAACAACAACTCAAACAATTTAAAATAAACAGTGTTTAAACACCATTAAAAAAGCATTTAAACAGATTTATATAGATTATCAAAACATAAAAATTATAATGAATAACTCTCTTACAAAAACTGATTACAATTTCCCAAACCAAAGTGATGTTTATCATGGGAAGGTACGTGATGTTTACAGCATTGGCACCGACACTTTAGTGATGATAGCTACTGATAGAATTTCGGCATTTGATGTGGTGTTGCCTGAGGGCATTCCCTATAAGGGGCAGGTGCTGAACCAAATAGCAGCAAAGTTTTTGGATGCAACATCCGACATTGTTCCCAACTGGAAACAAGCAACACCCGACCCAATGGTGACTGTGGGACTAAGATGCGAGCCCTTTAAAGTGGAAATGGTTATCCGTGGTTATATAACAGGAAGTGCATGGCGCGATTATAAAAAGGGAGCACGATCGATTTGTGGATTGCCACTGGCAGAGGGATTACGCGAAAATCAAAAGTTTGAGACCCCCATCATAACCCCAACCACAAAAGCCGATGTGGGACACGACGAAAACATTTCAAGAGAGGACATCATTGCACAAGGGCTGGTTAGCAAAGAGGATTATGAACTACTAGAGGAATATACCTACAAGCTATTTGAGCGAGGCACTAAAATAGCAGCCGAAAAGGGATTAATCTTGGTTGACACCAAATATGAATTTGGGAAAAAGGATGGCAAGATATATCTGATTGACGAAATTCACACCCCCGATTCATCACGATACTTCTATAGCGAGGGATATGAAGAGAGATTTGAAAACGGTGAACAACAAAAACAACTATCAAAGGAGTTTGTGAGAGCATGGCTGATTGAAAATGGTTTTCAGGGAAAGGACGACCAGCAAGTTCCCGAAATGACAGAAGAATATTGCAACTCTGTATCGGATAGATACATTGAGCTATATGAAAAGATTGTGGGAGAGAAATTTGTAAAGGCAAATGCAGCAGATTTGGAAGCACGCATCGAGAAGAATGTAACTGACTACCTAAAAGCATAATATTGTGCATGTAAAAAAACTACAACCCTTGCATAGGATAAGTATATGTAGGGGTTGTTTCTAATATTTGTATGGAAATGAAATATGATGTAGAGAAGGTAAAACCTTATAATGAAGAGCAACCTAAAAGTGAGCAAGTAACTGAAATGTTTAACGATATAGCACCAAAGTATGATCTATTAAATGGTGTTTTATCTTTAGGGATTGACAATTATTGGCGAAAAGAGGCGCTGAAATCTATCAAGCGATACAAACCGAAACAGATTTTGGACATAGCCACCGGCACTGGCGACTTTGCTATAATGGCACAAAAAATATTGAAGCCCGATCGCATCACAGCTACTGACATATCGGAGGGCATGATGGATATTGGACGAGAAAAAGTGTTGCAAAAGGGAGTGCAAGACGCAATCACTTTTGAATATCAAGATTGTGCAGATTTATCCTTTTACGACAACACGTTTGATGCTGTAACTGTTGCTTTTGGTGTTAGAAACTTTGAGAATATCAATCAGTGCTTCAAAGAGGTGCTGAGAGTGTTGAAACCAGGCGGAGTGTTTATGTTTATTGAACTGACAACTCCCGACAAAACCCCGATGAAAGAGCTACATGCCACATACACTAAATATGCAATGCCAGTGATGGCCAAAATGTTGGCTACAGAGCAAAGAGCGTATGAATATCTTCCTGAGTCTATCGCCGCTTTTCCGCAAGGAAGAGAGATGATGCTGATATTGCAAAAGAATGGATTTACAAATATTCGTTTAAGAAGATTCACGCTGGGAATTACTACTCTATACATCGCAGAGAAACCAACCGAATAGTATATGGATAAATATGGACTGATAGGCTACCCACTAGGGCATTCATTTTCGGCAAAATATTTCAACAATAAGTTTGAGGTGGAGGGTGTTGATGCAATATATCAAAACTTTGAAATAGAGGATGTTTCTGGGATAAGTGAAATTGTGAGCCTTAACACTGATTTGAAAGGAATCAATGTAACTATTCCACATAAAGAGAGCATTATCACTTTTTTGAATAGTTTGTCGCAAGAGGCTAAAGAGATTGGAGCCGTGAACACTATTAAAGTTGTGAGAAATCACGAAGGTTCTTATTCTTTAATCGGATTCAACACCGATTACATTGGATTTAGAAAATCTATTGAACCACTGATTGACTCCAACATCCACACCAAAGCCTTGGTTTTGGGCACTGGTGGTGCATCAAAGGCTGTGGTGTATGCACTAGAGAAGATGGGGGTCGAGTGGCTTTACGTGTCAAGATCAAGTGGCGACAAACGAATTACGTATAATGACATTGACGATTCGATTATAGAGAGCCACAAAATAATCATCAATTGTTCGCCTGTGGGCACTTTTCCTAATATTGATGAGTGTCCCAACCTTCCCTACAATGCAATTGGAGAGAATCATATACTTTATGACTTGGTTTACAATCCCGAGGTTACACTCTTTCTGCAAAAGGGAAAAGAACAAGGAGCTTCAACAAAGAATGGAGCGGAAATGCTAGAACTACAAGCTTTAGCCGCTTGGGACATTTGGAATGGATAAACAAAACATATGTATAATTAAAACTGGCAATATTTTAGCATATCTTATTCAAAAATAAATTATTATCTTTACATCCCATAAAAGAGGAATATTCACTCCAGGGCGAATATTCTTTTTTTGTGCTCTTTTTTTTAGAAAAACCATATTGAAATGAATGAGAGAATAAGAGGAGGCGTTCTGGTTTTACTCGGCGCTGTTAGTTTTGGATTTCTATCTACAATTGTAAAATTTGCCTACGAAAAGGGATATACACTAGCCGAAATAACGGGCTCGCAAGCTTTTACTGGAATGGTAATACTGTGGGCAATGTATTGGATTTCGAGTTTGGGGAAAAAGAAGAAAAGTGAAGTCAATGAGATACCTGAGAATAAGGGCAAGCCCAAAACACAATGGTGGAAAGTTAGCTTTGCAGGAATTTTCACTGGCTTGGTCGGAATATTCTACTATCAATGCGTGAAACTACTCCCCGCCTCGATAGCTATCATTTTACTGATGCAATATTTATGGATTAGTATCTTGATAGAGGCTATTGTATTTAAAAAGAAGCCAACAAAGAAACAGCTCCTATTATTGGGAGTTGTATTTATTGGTACATTCCTAGCTGGTGGAATATTTAGCGACAAAGTTGAGCTAAACCTTATGGGAATTATATATGGGCTACTTGCTGCAACAAGCTACGCCATATTTTTGATGACAAGCGGAAGGATTGGAAACGACTTGCCAGTGCTAAAGAAGAGCGCATTGATGATAACTGGCTCATGCGCAGCAACATGGATTATCTTCCCTCCGATGTTCTTCTTCAATGGTGTGTTTTTTAGTGGGCTATATGCTTGGGGGCTAGCTCTTGCACTATTAGGGACCGTGATTCCGCCATTCTTTTTCTCATATGGCATTCCACGTATTGGCGTATCAATTGCTGCCATTATCAGTGCAGCCGAACTGCCTACAGCTACTCTCTCCTCTGCTCTTATATTGGGTGAGTCGGTTGATTTTATAAAATGGGTGGGTGTTGGATTGATATTGCTATCTATCATAGCCACTAATATCAAATCGAAGGATATGGGATTAAGGTGAATCCTTTAAAAGGAGAAGTACTAGACTATATAAAAGCGAAAAGTCCGCGAAATCACTTCGCAGACTTTTCTTGTTAACACAATCTTCATGAAACAAACTACACTATCGAGTTGATTGCAGAATCATAATCTGGCTCTTGTGCAATCTCAGGAACCAGTTCTGTATAAACTACTTTCCCTTCCGCATTAACAACCACTACCGCACGAGCTAGAAGCCCACGAAGTGGTCCGTCTGTCATCAAAACGCCATAATCTTTTGCAAAAGCGTTATCATCACGGAAAACAGAAAGAGTTACCACGTCCTCCAATCCTTCGGCACCACAAAAACGCCCTGATGCAAAGGGCAGGTCAGCCGAAATACAAAGAACGGTTGTATTTTTAAGAGCGCTAGCCTCTTTATTAAATCTACGAACAGATGCTGCACAAACACCAGTGTCAATACTAGGGAAAATGTTCAGAACCACATTCTTTCCTTTCAATTCAGATAATGATAGTTCTGAAAGGTCTCCTTTTACTAATGTAAAATCAGATGCTAATGCACCTACTTCTGGTAATTCTCCTACTGTGTTTACAGCGTTGTCGTGAAATGTTATCTTTGCCATATATTTATATTAATATTTTATAGTTTATGTTATGAGTAACTGATGATGCTTACTTAGTGCTTATCATTGTCATTCTCACTATCATAAACAAGAGTATTTATAAAAGGTTCAAAAGGTCCGATTTTTTAACTTTTGCAAATTAAACACCCATTTCATCTCTCAAATATTTTACTGTGTAGCTCTCTTTATTTGACAATATTTTTTCGGGAATGCCCGCAACTAGGATGTTGCCCCCTCCTGCCCCACCTTCGGGACCAAGATCGATAATATAGTCGGCACTCTTGATTATATCTAAATTATGCTCTATTACTATAATCGTATTTCCTTTGTCAACCAACTTATTTAACACGCCTAACAATACTCGTATATCTTCGAAATGAAGTCCCGTTGTTGGTTCATCAAGAATATAAACCGTGTTGCCAGTATCTAATCGAGCCAGCTCAGTTGCCAACTTAACCCTCTGACTCTCCCCACCCGAAAGTGTTGTTGATGATTGACCCAGCTTTATGTAGCCTAAGCCCACCTCTTGCAGAACCTTTATTTTATTGAGAATATTGGGAACATTTTCAAAAAAGTCAACCGCAACATTTATGGGCATTTCCAAAACGTCAGAAATAGATTTACCTTTAAATCTAACCTCCAATGTTTCTCTATTATATCTTTTACCATGACACTCTTCGCAAGGAACCATAACATCTGGCAAGAAATTCATTTCAAGGGTCTTGCTCCCATTCCCCCTGCAAGTCTCGCAACGTCCACCTTTTACATTAAAGGAAAACCTGCCGGGCTTATATCCTCTTATTTTTGCCTCGGGCATTCCAGCAAATAAATTTCTGATATCTGTAAACACGCCTGTATAGGTTGCAGGATTGGAGCGTGGAGTGCGACCAATTGGAGATTGATCAACACTTACAACCTTATCAACATGTTCAATTCCTTTGATTGACTTATATGGTTTCGGATCTTTGAGAGAACGAAAAAACTTCTGACTCAATATTGGCTGAAGTGTTTCATTTATTAATGTGGATTTCCCGCTACCCGAAACACCAGTTACACAAATGAATGTGCCGAGTGGAAACTTTGCAGTAACGTTCTTGAGGTTGTTACCTTTGGCTCCCTCCACAGTCAACCACTTGCCACTCCCTTTTCGTCGTACCTCAGGAATTTTTATCTCAATCTTTCCATTCAAATAGTTAGACGTTAGGGTGTTTTTTGTAAGCATCTCATCGGGAGTGCCAGCATATACAACCTCACCACCTTTGAGCCCTGCAAATGGTCCCATATCCACAACATAATCTGACGAAAGCATCATCTCTTTATCATGCTCCACCACAACAACAGAATTGCCCGAGTCACGCAACTTCTTCAATGAGTCAATCAACTTCATATTGTCTCGCTGATGCAAACCAATGCTTGGCTCGTCGAGAATGTAAAGAACATTAACTAGCTGGGAACCGATCTGCGTGGCTAATCTAATTCTCTGGCTTTCGCCTCCAGACAACGAAGCCGAGGCACGAGAAAGAGAAAGATAGCCTAAGCCCACATCAACCAGAAAGCCAAGCCTATCTAGAATCTCTTTTTTAATCTCCTCAGCAATCAATCGCTGACGCTCTGTGACATGATTTTCGGCATCTTTGAACCACTCATACAGGTTGTTGATATCCATATCTGCTAACTCGGAGATATTTTTATTGTTGAACCTAAAGTGTAATGCCTCTTTGTTTAATCTTTGACCCTTACACTCGGGACACACAGAAGTTGAGATAAACTGCCCTGCCCATTTCTGAGCTGTAGCCGAAGCATCCTCATCCTGTTGCATATCTATATATTTGGCTATGCCTTCATATGTGACCATATAATTGGAGTTACCCAGCGACTCATTCTTAATTTTAAGGCGCTCATCAGTTCCATAAATAATCTCATTGAGTGCATCCTTTGGAATATCTTTGATAGGAGTTTTGAGAGTAACATCATGCTTCTCGCATATAGCTGCAATCTGCCAAAAGAAAAGATTGCTCTTCTCTTTTCCTAGAGGAAGAATGCCACCCTTAGCAATGCTGATTGACTTATCAGGAATTATTTTATCAATATCTATTTCATCTACATATCCTAGTCCTTTGCATGTTGGGCAAGCCCCGAGTGGAGAGTTGAACGAAAAATTGTGAGGCGCTGGCTCATTATATGACAATCCTGTTGTGGGACACATCAGCGAACGGCTATAGAAGCGAGCCTCATCCGACTCCACATCCTGAATCATAATCAAGCCATCTCCATGTTTCATTGCAGTGCGAACACTTTGTTTGAGCTTATCTTCAAATTTGTTTGAAACAATCAGCTTATCAACTAATATTTCAACACTGTGATTTTTGTATCTATCGAGCTTCATGCCTGGCTCTATCTCACGGATTTCGCCATCAACACGCACACTCAAGAATCCCTTTTTACGGATATTTTCAAACAACTCTTTATAGTGACCCTTTCTGTTTCTAACAACAGGAGCTAGCATATATATTCTTTTGCCAATATATCTTGTAAGAATAAGTTCAAGAATTTGCTCTTCGGTGTACTTCACCATTTGCTCGCCCGTATTGTAGGAATAAGCTATGCCTGCACGTGCAAACAAGAGACGCATAAAGTCGTATATCTCGGTGGTGGTTCCAACTGTTGAGCGTGGATTTTTGTTGGTAGTCTTTTGCTCAATAGATATAACAGGACTCAATCCCGATATCTTATCCACATCAGGGCGCTCCATCTTGCTCAAAAATCCTCTAGCATAGGCAGAGAAAGTTTCAATATATCGTCTTTGACCTTCGGCAAAAATTGTGTCGAAAGCCAATGATGACTTACCACTACCACTCAACCCTGTTATAACAGTGAGAGAATCTCGTGGAATTGTAACATCTATATTTTTAAGATTGTGCATTCTTGCACCTTCTACTTCAATTATTTCATTATCTGATACCATAGTCTTTGTAAAAACGAAAAAAGCACAAAATTGTTCGTCAAAAGATTATCAGTTTTCAAACCATATTTTGTGCCAAGTAATTAATAGGAAAAGTGCCTAACTTACAACCCATTTAGGATTGTGCACTTTGGGTTTTTCCCCCTTGTTGTAGTATAAACTCTCTTTGGTGGGGATAAGTATTGTGTATTTCTTTCCTGCCCTCACGGTTAGCTTTGTGCTCCGAAGCCACGAGTTAAAATCTTTTAGCTGAGCATATGTCACTCCATGCTCTTTTGCAAAATCAACTAGACTTGGAATTGAAGATGTAACCTCAACTCGTTTAAACTCCATAGGCTTATACAGCTGATTGCCTCTTAATATAAAACCATATTGAGATGGATTTTCAAAAACTAACTTTATAGCAAGCATTCTATAATAGTAGCGTGTGGTTTCTTCAACCAACCACAAATCCAATCCGTCATCTGCTTTCTGATTTCTTAATTCATTTGTTATTCTTCCTTGACCACCATTGTAGGACATTGTGGCTGAACTCCAAGAGTTATATTTGCGATATGCATCTTTTAGATACTTAGCAGCTGCAACGGTTGATTTTTCAATATGATATCTCTCATCAACCTCCGCCGAAACCTCAAGCCCATAGCCTGGTGCTGTGCTAGGCATAAACTGCCACAATCCAGCAGCACGAGCAGGAGAAACGGCTCGTGAATCTAAATTGCTTTCAATAACTGCTAGATATTTTAAATCATCAGGGAGACCCTGCTCTTTCAATATTGGCTCAATGATAGGGAACAGCCTATTTGCCCGTTTAATAAGCATCATGGTGGTTGAATGAAAATAGGTGAAGCTATTGAGCTCACGATCCATTCTTTCGTGCATGTCGTATCTATCAAACTTGATTGTTTCTCCTGCAAATGTCATCTCATCGGGCACATCTGCGGATGCTGTCATTGATAAAACCTGTGGGCGTTGCTGCTCTACACTTTCCACGCTATTAAACGACAACATTGCTAAAGAGGTAGCAACTACACCTACTACAAATAAAGCTATATAAACTAGTGTCTTCTTCATCAAAACTTCTCTTCCTTTCTATAAAACAATTAGTGACTCATCACAAATTGTGATTTTCTCAATACTATCTTTATGTATAATGTATGTATTTTCTATTCCCACAGCACCAATATTGGGTAACACAAACTTTGGCTCCACGGCAATGGTCATTCCCACCTCTAGTATCTCACGAGAACGAGGTGCAAGCACAGGTGGTTCGTTAATCTCGAGCCCCACACCATGCCCAATAAACTTGGCTTGTTGGGTGGTACCCATAAAATAATCTCCCAAGCCTTTTTCTTTAGCTATATTTTCTGCTAAGAAATAAAGATCAGCTGCTGGAGTTCCTGCCTTTGTAGTTTCAATAATCTGATTGTGAATTTCTATAGAGACCTCATGAGCCATATATGCCAAATCGGGAGCATATTCTATTGCAAAGGAACGAGTCATATCATCCATTAAAGCTTTATAATTGCCCGCCATGTCTACCATCAATGTAGTTCCAGGTTTTAGCGGAGTTCCATTTGCACCAAGTGGCAACAGCGGAGAAACCCCCTCTCCACCCAAAGCAAAATCGAAAGGAGATGCAGCATGAGCATTTTCGCCAGCTAATATGCTACCCATAAATATATCCATATTGGGACCAAACGTTCTGAAAATACCAACCGACCCACTTTTTCGCATCAAATATTCCAACTCTATTTGAAAGTCAAGATCAGTCATACCTGCTTCATAAATATCAGGAATCTGACTATACACAGAGGCATGAATTTTGGCGCACTCCCTCATCACTTCAAGCTCATAATTTGATTTGATGCTTCTTAGTCGCCTCATTTCAGCAGACACATTCACCACATCAGGATTGCCCAATGCAGCCAAAAGACGAAAAGATGTAGAGTAAGAAACCACATCACTCTCAAACATCAACTTCTTTGGCAAATCTATTCCACGTTTTGACAAATGCTCTGCAATAAGTTCGGGCTTGTGAACATAAATCACATTATCACCAACTATTCCTATTGGTCTTTTCACAAAGTATAGTGGTTCGCCCTCTGGCAAAACATATAAATAACCATCAAATATCTTTCCAAAAAGATAATATATATTTACCGACGAAGTTATAAGGCATGCATCAGCACCTGCCGAGGCTATCGATTGCTGAAGGTTTAGAATCCTTGATTTGTGTTCTGTATTTAAAATATCACTCATTCTTGTTTGTTTATTTTCTTTCAAATATAGCAAATACAATTTAGCTACGAAACACAACAATAGAATTATAAAATAAAAAAGGGAATCGAGTGTTCTTTTCCGACACACGATTCCCCAAGCTTAATGCCTTTTGCAGCATTTTTAGAATAACGACTATTCTGTTTCCACAGGTTCAGGATTGTCCTCACCAACTGTAACAACCTCATCAACAACCATCTCATCATTTTCATCTGGATTGTCAGTAGCTTTCTTTTTAATTTGCATCTTATAAGCAAAGTGAGCATCAA